>JAFQNG010000077.1 GCA_017396005.1 Desulfovibrio sp. | reverse complement strand
GTAGTAGTAGCATATATCTGGTCATACCACAAGAGCAGTCAAAACGTCACCGGCTTATAAATCCAGACAGCAAAATCTTGCAAAAAGTCTTTTTTAAGTCTAAAGTTTTTCTACGTGCTGCCGACAGGCTGGCTGCCGGTCTGCATGGTTCAGGGGTTCAGGGAGGCATCATGGAGATTTCATCATCCTATGGGATAAGTGCTGGCTGGAGCAGCATAGGCACCGGAAAAATGGCGCAGACGTCCAGAGTGGCGGCCAGTGATGTTTTGTCGGCATCTGAGAAATCCTTTTTCAACAAAACATTGCATACGGAGCTCAAGACGGGCGGCCCTTCAGCTGAAATGTTCAGTAATCAGGCCATCTCTGCCATGAATACGCAGGAGATGAGTTACTGGTCCGGGCAGCTCAGGGGTTATGGCTCCTCAGAGCAGCAGCCCCGGCCCATGGGCCTGAATATCCTTGTCTAGGCCTGCGGGCAGCATTTTCCTCGCTGATAAAAAGGGAACGCCTGTCATGGGTGTTGCCTTTTTTTGTACCTTTTTTTCAGGCCTGGCCGATGCAGTGTCTTGTTTGCCCTGGGGGGCTATGCTATCTGTTGCCATGCATGGAGTGAATAACAATAAACAGTGGCACGAGCCATATATAAGGAGAACCCATGTCGGAACTGCGTACCCCGCTCACCGCCTGGCATGAAGCGCAGGGGGCCAAGATGGCACCCTTTGCAGGCTGGCTCATGCCCATACAATATGAAGGTATCCTGGCAGAGCATCAGCACACACGTCAGCATGCCGGCCTGTTCGACATCTGCCATATGGGTGAATTTCGCATACAGGGGGCAGGCGCTGATGTGGCCCTGGCCGCCGCAGTAAGCCATAACCTTGCCACCCTGGCGCCCGGCAAATGCCGCTACGGCTTTCTGCTCAATGCCCAGGGCGGTGTGCTGGATGACTGCATCATCTACCGTTTCGGGCCTGACGATTTCATGGTGGTAGTCAATGCCGCCTGTGCCGCCAGCGATTACGCCACCCTGCGTGAACGCCTGCCCGAAGCTGTGCAGATGAGCGACATCTCGGCAGAAACGGCCAAACTGGACCTGCAGGGGCCCGACGCTGTGGACGTGCTGGAAAAGGCCTTGGGCCAGAATTTTCATGACCTTGCCTATTTTGCCTTTCGGCAGACAAACTGGGACGGCGCGCCGCTGCTGGTCAGCCGTACCGGCTATACGGGCGAGCTGGGCTTTGAACTCTACCTGCCAGCTGCCAAGGCCGAAGCCTTCTGGAAGCTTCTGCTGACCGATGCACGGGTCAAACCTGTGGGCCTGGGCGCACGCGACACCCTGCGCCTGGAAGCAGGCCTGCCCCTTTACGGCCATGAGCTGGATGAAAAGCACAGCCCGGCCGAGGCCGGCATGGGCCGCATGCTGACCAGCACGGCAGACTATGTGGGCAAGGCCGGTGCGCAGACCGTGCGCCAGGTGCTCCTGCCTCTGCGTATTGAAGGCCGCCGTGCCGCACGTAACGGTGATATTCTGGCTCTGCCCGGCGGCGAGGCTGTGGGCGCAGTGACCAGCGGCTCCTTTGCGCCCTCACTGGGCTGTGTCATCGCTTTTGCCTGGGTGGACGCCGCCCATGCAGACAAGACTGATTTTGTGGTGCGTGCGGCCCGTGCCGAGCTGGCTGCCAGCCGCACAGAGCTGCCTTTCTATACGGAAGGTACGGCGCGGAAAAAACTGTCATAGAACAATTCACCATACAAACTGTCAAAAGGGGGAAAATCATGTCTGGTAATCCCGATAATCTGCTGTACAGCAACAGCCATGAATGGGCCAGGATAGAAGGTGATGTGGCCACTGTGGGCATCACGCATTTCGCTCAGGAAGCCCTGTGCGACATTACCTATGTGGAATTGCCGCAGGTGGGCGACAGCGTGGCCCAGCACAGTGAGTTTGGCTCCATAGAGTCTGTCAAAGCTGCCAGTGATCTGCTTTCGCCGGTGGATGGTGAAGTGATTGAGGTCAACAGCGCTCTGGAAAATACCCCTGAGCTCTGTAACAGTGCCCCCTATGCCGATGGCTGGCTGATCAGGGTCAAACTGTCCGGTCAGCCCGAGGGCCTCATGGACGCGGCTGCCTACGAAGAGTTTTGTGCCACGCAGAGCCACTAGAACACATCTGGCCTGAAACAGCTGGCACTACACGGTATTCGTAAACGCTGCTGAATGAACACATGCTGGACTGGATGCGCCGTATCGGCGCCCGGTCCAGCTTCGTGCCCTGAAGGAGTTCTCATGCCCTATATTCCACATACGTCGGAGGAGCTGCAAGAAATGCTCTCTGTGGTCGGCGTACGCTCGCTGGACGAGCTTTTCGCCGACATTCCGGCTGCCATGCGTCCCCAGAGCTTTGACCTGCCCGGAGGCAGGGGCGAGGCTGAGGTCTGCGCCTATTTTGAAGACCTGGCTGCCCAGAACCGCCCAGACATGGTTTCCTTTCTGGGCGCCGGTTATTATGCCCATCAGATACCGCAGGCCGTTAATGCCCTGAGCGGCCGCAGCGAATTTTACACAGCCTACACACCCTATCAGGCCGAATGCTCGCAGGGCACTCTGCAGGCCATTTTCGAGTTTCAGACGGCAGTAAGCCGCCTGCTTGACATGGACTGCGCCAATGCCTCTGTCTATGACGGCGGCACTGCCCTGTTCGAGGCAGCCATGATGGCCGTGCGCGCCACGCGGCGGCGCGTCCTGGTGGTGGACGAATGCATCAATCCCATCTGGCGCATCATGCTGGGCACATATACCTCTGGTCTTGACCTGGAGCTGCGTCTGGTGCCACAGGCCAGCGGCGTCAGCGACATGGCTGCCCTCAAGGCCGCCATAGGTGATGACTGCGCGGCCGTCCTGGTGCAGAACCCCAACTTCTTCGGGGCTGTGGCCGACTACAGCGAACTTTTTGCCAGAGCTCGTGAACACAAGGCATTCGGGCTCATTTCTGTCTACCCGGTCATGCAGGCCGTGCTCAAGACCCCTGGTGAAATGGGGGCTGACGTGGCTGTGGCCGAGGCCCAGAGCCTGGGGCAGCCCCTGTCCTTCGGTGGCCCCTATCTGGGTATCATGGCCTGTCGCAAGGCGCATATCCGCCAGCTGCCCGGCCGTATTGTGGGCCGTACCAGCGACCTGGAGGGCAGAACAGGCTATGTGCTGACCCTGCAGGCGCGTGAACAGCATATCCGCAGGGCCAAGGCTACCTCCAATATCTGCTCCAATCAGGCCCTGTGCGCCCTGCGCGCCCTTGTGCACATGAGCCTGCTGGGCCCCTCTGGCCTGGCCCGTGTGGCTGAAAGCGGCATGGCTCTGGCCCGTTATGCTGTGGAACGCCTGACAGCCATCAAGGGGGTAGAACTGCTCAATGACGCCCCCTATGGCAATGAAGTAGCCCTGCGCCTGCCCGTGCCTGCCGAACAGATCATCGACAGGATGGCCAGCAAGGGCTGCGTGCCCGGCTACCCGGTGGGGCGCTATTTTGCAGGCATGGAAAACGTGCTGCTGCTGGCCTGCACGGAACAGAACGACCGTCGTCAGATCGACTTCCTGGCCGAAACACTGGGGGGGCTGCTGTGAAAACCATCTTTGCCAAATCCGTTCCCGGCCGTTCTGCCTGGCGCCTGAACAGCGATGCGCCCAAAGCCGCTGACATGCTGCCCGCCGGTCTTCTGCGTCAGGATCCGCCGCGACTGCCCGAATGCTCCGAGCTGGATGTGGTTCGTCACTTCACCGGCCTTTCCCGACTCAACTACAGTGTGGATGCCAATTTCTATCCTCTTGGCTCCTGCACCATGAAGTACAACCCCAAGTTCACAGAGTATGTGGCTGCCCTGCCGGGCTTCAGCCGTCTGCACCCCATGCTGCCCCAGCTGACGCGGGGCGTGGCCTGGGCTCAGGGCGCTCTGCGCTGCCTTTATGAGGCAGAACAGTGGCTGTGCGAACTGACGGGCATGAAGGCCTTTACCTTCCAGCCCATGGCCGGAGCCAACGGTGAATTTGCCGGTGTCAAGCTCATGGCGGCCTATCACGCGGCCAAGGGACGCAAACGTACCAAGATGCTCATCCCTGACGCAGCCCACGGTACCAACCCGGCCTCTGCTGCGCTGGCTGGCTTTGATGCTGTGAACATCGAATCCCGTGACGGCATGGTGGACCCTGAGGCCCTGGCCCGCGCCATTGCCGAACACGGCGAAAACGTGGCCGGTCTGATGATGACCTGCCCCAATACCCTGGGCCTCATGGAAGTGCATCTGCCCCGCATTGTGGAAGAGCTGCGCAGGATAGATGCCCTGCTCTACTATGACGGCGCCAATATGAACGCCATCATGGGCAAGATGCGCGTGGGTGATGTGGGCTTTGACGTGGTGCATCTCAATGTGCACAAGACCCTGGGCACACCGCACGGTGGCGGCGGCCCCGGTGCCGGCCCTGTGGGTGTGGGCGAACGCCTTCTGCCCTTCCTGCCTGCACCTCGCGTCATCAAAAACGGCGACAGCTATCGCCTCAATTACAATCTGCCCCAGGCTATCGGTTATATCGGCCCCTTCTACGGCAGCTTTGCTGTGGTCATCAGGGCCCTGGCCTATATGATGCGCCTGGGTGGCGAAGGCCTGAGCCGCGCTTCAGAGTATGCGGTGCTCAATGCCAACTATCTGAAGAAAAAGCTGGAAGATGTGCTGGACATCCCCTACGCACACAGGCTTTGTGCCCATGAGTTCGTAGCTTCAGCCCCTGACGGCCTGCACGCTCTGGATATTGCCAAGGGCCTGTTGGACAGGGGCATACACGCGCCTACCATCTACTTCCCGCTCATCGTCAAGGAATGCCTCATGGCTGAACCCACTGAGACGGAAAGCCGTGAGACTCTGGACGAATATGTGCAGGCCCTGACCGAGATAGTTGCTCAGGGCAAGGCAGACCCTCAGGGCCTTGCTGCTGCCCCGGTGAGCCTGCCCGTGCGACGCATGGACGAAACTGCGGCTGCACGTCAGATGGTGCTGACAGAAGATATGGCATAGGCTCACGCCTGCCTGTCCATACAGAAAGGCCCTGCCGTAACTCCGGCAGGGCCTTTCTGCATCTGAGGCAGGGTGAAATCAGGCGCGCTTCAGCTCTTCCACAAGCTGGCTCAGGGCATGGGCCTGCCCCGATACCCTGTCCACAGCCTGGGCAGCCTCATGCATGGACTGCACGGTCAGGCCGGCAATGTCATTGACCTCAAGAATGGCACGGTTGATTTCTTCACTGGCGGCAGACTGTTCCTCACTGGCCGTGGCAATGGCGCGTACCTGATCTGCCGTGGTGTCTGCATTGCCCACAATGTCTTCAAGAGCTGCGCGGGAGCTATTGGCAAATTCCGTGGCCTGTTCTATCTGCCTCACCGCATTGTCCACAGCCTCCACGTTCTTTCTGGCGCTGTTCTGTATGGCGGTGACTGCCGATCCCACTTCTGTGGTGGCGGTCATGGTTTTTTCAGCCAGCTTGCGCACCTCGTCGGCCACTACGGCAAAGCCCCGGCCGGCCTCCCCGGCGCGGGCAGCCTCAATGGCAGCATTAAGGGCCAGCAGATTGGTCTGATCAGCCACGTCAGAAATAACGCCCATGATCTGATTGATGGCCTGTACATGCTGCTGCAGCTGATTCATGTCGTTTTTCAGACTCTGAGAGACTGCCAAGACTTCCTGTATGCTGTGCAGGGAGCGATCCACCACTTCTTCGCCATGCACGGCTTTTTCGCGGGTTATCTGAGAAATTTCAGAGGCAGCCGAAGCATTGTGTGCTACCTCCTGAACTGTTGTGTTCATTTCATTCATACCGGTGGCGGCTTCGCCCAGCCTGTCGGCAGCCTGACGCAGTTCACTGTTGGAGGAGGCCACCCGTTCAAAAAGCTGACCTGCAGCAGCTGACAGTGCTTCCACCACATTTTCGATACTGCCTGCCGCAGTCAGCATACCTTCACGCCGGGCACTTTCGGCCTGAGCCATGGCCTGCTCTGCCTGGCGCATGGCGTTCTCGGCCTCTGCCTGGCGTTGCTGGGCATTCTGCGAGGCGGCTGTGGCCTCACCTATTTTCTGCTTGAGGGAGCTGACCATGGAGTTGAGTGCATCTACCATGATGCCGATTTCATCGTTATGCGTCTTGGCCAGAGTAGCCTGCAGGTTGCCACCTGTCAGCTCATCGGCAAAATCGGCACAAATGCCGAGGCGACGGACAATACGCCGCTGCATATAGATGATACTGAAAATGGAGAGTGCCGCCACAGTGCAGATGAGCACAGAGACCATGATGACATTCTGTCGCACCACGTCGCTGCACTGGGCCGTCTGTTGCTCGATTCTGGCATGCAGGGCTTCTGTGAAACGCTCAATGGGCTGCATGATGGCTTCAGC
Source organism: Desulfovibrio sp. (assembly GCA_017396005.1). GTDB lineage: Bacteria > Desulfobacterota > Desulfovibrionia > Desulfovibrionales > Desulfovibrionaceae > Desulfovibrio. Next base: position 111,833 of record JAFQNG010000077.1, on the reverse strand, counting down.
CTGCAGGTCATAATCAGTGCTGTAAACTATGCGTATGGCTTCGTCTCTTTTGTTCTCAGCGGCCAGGGCAATGGCCCTGGCCTCGAGAGTGGCCAGTTTTTCTGAAAGCGAGCTAGCCTGCGAGAGCAGCGCCATCTCGTCAGGTAAACAGCCGTATTCCTCCAGAAGCGAAAGCAGCGACTGTGTTTCGCCAGCTTTGATGGAGGCATTACGCGGCCGTGCTTCATTCCCGGCACGTACTCTGGCTATGCTCTGATACATACTCAGGGCATGCCTGTCGCCAGTCACCGCATAGTTGCGCACCTGTGCGGTCAGTTGCTGTGAGCTGGCACGCAGTTCTTCGGCAAGACTGCTGAGGTCTGCCTGCTGACTCTCTGCGGCCTGCATGGCTGTGATGCTCTCTGCCAGACGGTAAACGCCGTAACCGCACAGGGCCAGAGCAAGTAAAATGAGTACATTAACGCTGGCTGTTGAGCGTTGAATGGTCATACAGACTCCTTTCTAGAAAAAAACTCAATAACAGTCATGTATGAGGCCGGCCGCCAGTACGCGGCCCTCTTTATCATAGAGAGCAGCCACCTGACCGGGGGCACTGGGAAAGCAGGGGTCTTCAAGGTGGATATGCAGGCAGCCCTCCACAAGCTCTGCCCGACAGTGAAGGGCGCTCTGTCGATAGCGCAGGCGTACGAGAGGTTGTAGCGGCCAGTCTGCGGGCGGTACGAAAACATTGGCCATGCCCGTGCGGCAGCCCTGCATGCCCAGGAGGGAGCGCGATCCCAGAATGAGGGCATTGTGCTGCATATCCTTGCGCAGAACATACAGGGCTTCACTGTGGGCTATGCCCAGCCCCTTACGCTGGCCTTCGGTATGACGCCAGAGCCCCTGATGCCGGCCTACAGTACGCATGCTTTCTACAGGCTGTTCATGCGTTTCTGCCAGCAGCATGGGACCACCGGGCGGTGTGGGCAGGCCGGCCCTGCTCCACTGACCTGCAAGAACGTCATGATAGGCGACATGACCTGTGGGCACAAAACAGATATCCTGGCTCTCTCGCGGTACAGGGATAGGCAGGCCGGCCCCGCGCACCATGGCCACGCTGTCTGCCTTATTCTGTGCGGCCAAGGGAAAAAGTGCCAGCGCCAGACGTGCAGAAGGCACAAGGCTGAGAAAATAGCTTTGATCTTTGTGCTGGTCAGCAGCGGCAGCCAGTCCCGTAAGGTTGCCCTGCTGATCATGCAGCAGACGGGCATAGTGCCCTGTGGCCAGCCTGTCGGCCCCACGTTGCAATGCGGCTTCGAGCAGAGCGCCGAATTTCACAGCCCGATTGCAGAGGGCACAGGGGTTGGGCGTCTGCCCTGCGGCATAGGCCTGAGCAAAGGGGGTGATGACCGCCTGCTGGAAATGCGCCCGCAGGTCCACAACATGCAGGGGCACGTCCAGGGCATGGCAGGCGGCCTGCAGGCCCGGTAAGGCTGCTGATGGCCCTGCTGTCTCATGCAGAAAAAAACCATGCACGGCCATGACTTCATGGCCTGCACGGCGTAACAGCAGCAGGGCGCAGAGGCTGTCTACCCCTCCGCTTACCGCAACAGCAATACGCATCACAGTATCTGGTTCAAGAACTGTCGCAAGCGCGGGTGACGCGGGGCCGTGAACAGTGTTTCCGGTTTGCCGGCCTCCACTATCTGCCCGTGATCCATAAAGATGCAGCGGTCAGCCACGGTACGCGCAAAACCCATTTCATGCGTCACACAGACCATGGTCATACCCTCTTCAGCCAGGTTGACCATAACGTCCAGCACTTCGCCCACCATTTCCGGGTCAAGAGCCGAAGTCGGTTCGTCAAAGAGCATGATGGCCGGCTGCATGGCCAGGGCACGGGCAATGGCTACACGCTGCTGCTGCCCGCCCGAAAGCATGGCCGGGTAGACATTGGCCTTGTCGCTGATACCTACCTTCTTGAGCAGCACAAGAGCCCTGTCTTCGGCTTCAGCCCGGGAGAGGCCGAGCAGCTTGATGGGAGCCATGGTCAGATTCTGCAGTACAGTCTTGTGCGGAAAGAGATTGAACTGCTGAAAGACCATGCCCAGATTGCGGCGGATGAGATTGATGTCGTTCTCCCGCGCCATGATGTCCTGCCCCTGTACCCTGATCTCGCCCTTGTCGATCTCTTCCAGGCGGTTGATGGAGCGCAGCAGGGTGGACTTGCCCGAGCCTGAAGGGCCAATGATGACCACCCGTTCGCCCGACGTTATGTCCAGGCTTACATCCTGCAGGGCCGGGAGATGACCGAAATACTTCCAGACATTGCGTATGGTGATGATGGGGGCGTCAGCCTTACTTTCCGTCATAGTAGTTCAGCCTGGATTCCATGATGCTCACACCTTTGGAGAGTATCAGGGTAATGATGAGGTAGATGAGGGCAATGACCGTATATGTTTCGAAATACAGATAGGTGGTTCCCACATAGCTGCGGGCACAGTGCATGAGGTCAGGTACAGCCATGATGGAAACCAGAGAGGTATCCTTGAGCATGGCAATGCACTCATTGCCCACTGGCGGCAGTATGGTGCGCCAGGCCTGAGGCAGCACTACATAGAACATGGTCTGAAAGCGGTTGAAACCCAGGGAGCGCGCGGCCTCGCTCTGCCCCTTGGAGATGGCCAGTATGCCTGCTCGAAAAACCTCCCCCATGTAGGCTCCGTAGCAGAAGCTGATGGCAATGACCGCCGAGGTGGTACCAGAGACAAGAAAGAAGCGCGACAGCGCATAGTAGATATAAAAAATCTGTACCAGCAGGGGGATGCCGCGGATGACTTCCACATACGTAGAGGCAATGAGATTGATAAGGCGATTGCGCGAGATGCGCCCCAATCCGGTAATCAGGCCCAACGGCACGGCGCAGCAGATGGACAGGATGGTGATCTTGAAGGTGATCATCACACCGTCGGGCAGAAGATAGGATAAAATTTCTCTGTAGGGGTCGGGCCAGAACAGGCAAAGGCCCAGCAGTGAGGCAATGGCACCGACCAGAGCAATGGACCAGGCATTGATCAGGCGTGATTCACGGGGGTCCGGTATGGAGGCCCCGTCGGTGACCATGACAATATTGCCCTTGCTGTGACTGTTTTCGGTATTGGGCATGCGCGCCACCTTTGGCTGAAAGCAGGGAGGCGGCGCTGCCGCCTCCCCCCTGTATATTACGGGATTAGTTACCCTTGCCCATCCATTTTTCGATGAGCTTGTCATGCAGGCCGGATTCCTTGACCTTCTTGATGCCCTTGTTCAGCTTGGCGACCAGGTCGGCACGGCCCTTACGCACGGTAAAGCCGTAGAGTTCGGTATCACCGGTTTTGAAAGAAAGGTTGAGCTTGCCCGCGTAGTCAGCCTTCTTGTTCACATAGTACATGGCCACCGGGTCGTCGCAGATAACAGCGTCGATACGACCGCTGACCATATCCTGAATGGCCAGGCCCACATCGTTATACTCACGAATGTCAGCGCCCACATTGGCCTTGCGCATAACGAAAATACCGGTGGTGCCCAACTGGCCGCCCACCTTCTTGCCCTTGAGTTCGCCCAGGCTCTTGATATTGGTACCGGCAGGCAGCACTACGGCCTGCACCACTTCATAATAGGGGTCAGAGAAGTCGAACTGCTTCTTGCGTTCTTCGGTGATGGTGGTGGAAGATGCCACGATGTCGTATTTGCCTGTGGCCACGCCGCCAAAGATACCGTCCCAGGCGATATTCAGGTTTTCCACTTCAAAACCGGCGGCCCTGGCAACTTCGCGGATGTAGTCAATGGCAAAGCCGGCGGGTTTTTTGTCGTCGCCAAGCATTTCCATGGGCGGCCAGGTGCAGTCACTGGCAACGGTGTACTTGTCAGCAGCAATGGCCGGGGCGCAGAAAAGGGAAAGCGCCAGCAGGGCAAGAGAAAGTTTGCGGAACATAGAGCCTCCTGAAAAGCTGTATAATGGCATTGCCGGCCCTTGGGCCGAAAAATTATTTTTAGCCGCGCCAGGCTTTGCCGTCAAGGGAGGGCATGCACACCTGGCATGCAAAAAAAATGCAGAAGCCCGCAGGGCAGTCTAAAGCCCCCGGCATGTCAGCCGATAAAAGTTAAAGAAGAGTATTATTCCCCAAAGGACAGCTATGGCCGAATCATTGGAAGGGCTCAGCCCAAGACCCATTGGTACACTTGCACCGCTTTCACAGACTGCCCCTTCCAGAAGGGATGGGGATGGTCAGGCAGATCATGTGCGCGAGGCCCGGGGCCTTTCGGGCCTGGGTGATTATGGTGCACACGGCAGGGAAGAGAAAACTGCTCAGACTGCGGGCGACAGGCTGGAGCTCAGCCCTGAAGCACAGCAGCAGCTGCGCCGCCTGAAAGAGCGGGATGCCGAAGTGCGCGCGCATGAGCAGGCCCATATGGCTGCCGGTGGCGCGCATGTAGTAGGCGGCCCTACCTATACCTATCAGCAGGGCCCTGACGGACGACAGTACGCCATCGGCGGTGAGGTGGCCATTGATACCTCAGAAGTTCCCGGTGACCCGGAAGCCACGCAGGAAAAGGCACGGCAGGTACGCCGAGCGGCGCTGGCTCCGGCAAGTCCTTCAGGAGCAGACAGGCAGATAGCAGCCAAGGCCTCGGCGCAGGAAGCTGAAGCCCAGCGGGAAGAACGCCAGGAAGACAGTGAAAAGGCTGATGAAGCCCGGGGTGTGGAAGGGGTAGATGCCCAGCCTGCTGCACAGGCAGGGCAAACGCCTCTGGAGGTCGCTCTTGCCCGCAGGCGTGAAGAACTGGCCATGCGTCGGGCTGCAACTGCTTATGCCGACATGGCCATGATGGGCATCATGCCCACGGCCCTGGCCCCCGCTGGCACAGGCCTGTATATGCAGATATAGTCTGGAGAAAGTCTGCCCGAGAGATGATAATGCGACAAAAAGACCTGCCCGGCAGTGCCGGGCAGGTCTTTTTGTCGCTTATGGCGGCCAGCGCCTAGCTGTTCTTCATGTCCACAATGAGTCTGTTCAGTACCTGGGCCTGCTGGCTCAGATCGCTCACAGCCTGGCTGGCCAGCTGCATGGCCGCTGCTGTCTCTGTGGAGATCTGATTGATGTCGTCTATGGCACGGTTGATCTCCTCACTGGTTGCCGACTGTTCTTCACTGGCCGTGGCAATGGCCCGTACCTGATCCGCTGCCTGGTCTACCAGGTGAACAATCTCATTCAGGGCTTCGCCAGAACGGGCAGCAAGTTCGGTCACTTCATTGACGCTGGTCAGCGAAGCTTCGGCATTGGCCATGTTCTTGGCTGTACCCTGCTGTATGCCCTGTATGGCCTGTCCCACTTCTGCTGTGGCGTTCATGGTCTTTTCAGCCAGCTTGCGCACTTCGTCAGCCACCACAGCAAAACCGCGGCCAGCTTCACCGGCGCGGGCAGCTTCGATGGCGGCATTGAGGGCCAGCAGGTTGGTCTGGTCGGCGATGTCAGAGATGACATCCATGATGGCACTGATATTGGTAGCCTTCTGGCTGAGGTCAGCCATATCGGTACGCAGCTCTTCAGAGGTCACCTGTATGCGCTGCATGCCCTTGATGACCTGCTGCACAATCTCTGAACCGGACTGGGCCTTCTGCTTGGCCTGTTCCGAGGCCTGTGCCGTATCACCGGCATTGCGGGCCACTTCCAGTACTGTGGCGTTCATTTCTTCCATGGCCGTGGCTGTCTCACTGGCGCGGGCAGCCTGACGCTGCGAGCCTTCAGTGGACTGGGCTGCCTGTACAGAAAGCTGTTCGGAAGCACTCGAAACATTGGCCACTACATCTTCCAGCTGACCGGCAGCAGCCAGCATGCCTTCACGCTTGGCCTGTTCGGCCTGCTTGCGGGCCTCATCGGCTTCGCGCATGGCGGTGAGGGCTTCCTGCTCCTTGGCAGTGGCCTTCTGTATGGCTTCCTGGGCTTCCTGTATGCGCTGACGCAGGGTGGCCACCATACTGTTAAGGGCATCGGCCAAGTGGCCCACTTCGTCCTGCTGATGGATATCCAGGGTCTTGTTCAGCTCACCGCCGGCCACTGCTGTGGCAAAGTCCACACTCTTGTGCAGGGGACCAGTAATGGCGCGTGTCAGCAGGAAGGCCAGAATGATGCTCAAAACAACACCAATGGCCATGCCGATGGTCAGGGTGGTCACAGCACCTTCGGCAGTGCTCTCAGAAGCGGCGCACAGCTCAAGGGTCTGATCCAGACCATTCCTGGACATGGCCTGGGCGTTTTCCAGCAGGGCGTCAATATTCTTGAGGCGTTCTACAGAGAGGGCCTGTATGGCCTTCCAATCCTCAATGAGGGCACGGAACCCCTGAGCGTATTTTTCACCAGCCTCGGTGATGACACGCACTTCTTCCCTGGCTTCAGGCCGGCGTACGCTGTCCCCCAGCTCCTTGAGCTGCTTCATGATTTCCGGGAACATGGCCAGGCCTTCTTCAGCGATCTTGGGCTCGCGCAATACCTGTGACTGGAAGTTGCTGATGCGCACAGCTGCGCCCAGATCCAGCAGGGTGTTGATATGGCGTGTCTGGTACAGGCGGCGACCGATCTCGGCAGCGGATTCACCGTTGGCAATGGCCGTGTCTATGCGCTGGTTCTGATCAGCCAGCATGGTGGTGAGATGCCCCAGAAAACGTTCACCCAGGGTGATGAGTTCCTGCCGGCGCTGCTTGAGGCGCTCGGTCAGCTCCACAGTCTTGTCCACCTGCTTGGCATAGGCCTCCATGACAGGGCGGACAGTGGACAGACTGGCCTTGAGCTTGACCAGCTCAGGATACTTCATGACCAGCTTTTCAGCCTTATCCAGCTCCTCCCGTATGGTGTCCAGGTGTTTGCGGGCCTCATTGGCGAACTGCATTTCCTCACGCATGCCGTAGCGCAGCATATTGGCCAGTGCGTCAGAGGCGGCGCGGTCAATATGCACGCCTGCCACCAGTTCGGGCATACGGGCCTCGGAAATGGTGCCGGCATTATTCTGTGCATCCTTCATGGCATTGATGGCCAGCAGACTCAGGACCACCATGATGCCGACCACAAGGCTGAACCCCAAACCGATTTTCAAAGCCATTTTGAGATTTTTCACATAACCTCCCCGGGATGAACCCGTATTTCAATAACACGCTTAACGGCTGTGCGCCGATTTTGATTAGAGCCCCATTAACGTAAAAAGTCAAAGGCTTCGCCATAAAAATGGCTTATCTGCCCTTTTTCTGGGCACGCAGCACAGCTTTGGCGTCGGGGTCGCCGTTTTTGGCGGCCAGACGATACCAGCGGTCAGCCTCGCTCAGGTTACGCGGCACACCTGTGCCCTGCTCGTACATGAGACCAAGGCTGTACTGGGCTGCGGGCTCGTTCTGCTCTGCTGCCCTGCGGTACCACTCCACAGCTTTGCTGAAATCCTGCGGTACGCCGCGCCCCTGCTCGTACATGAAGCCCAGGTTGTACTGCGCTTCTGCATATCCGCGCTCGGCCGCCCGTGTGTACCATTGTACGGCCCGGGCCTGATCCTGCGCAAAACCGCGCCCTTCGGCATACATGAAGGCCAGATTGTTCTGAGCCTTGATATAATCCTGCTGGGCCGCCTTTTCAAACCAGTGCGCTGCCTTGGTATCGCTCTGGTTTTCGCCCCTGGCGTTGAGATAGGTCCAACCCAGAGAGTACTGGGCCTCGGCCAGGCCCTGATTGGCCGCACGACCGTACCAGTCAATGGCCGTATTCTCGTCCTTTTTGACACCGCGCCCGTGTGCATAGAGGTAGCCCAGATTGAACTGGGCCATGGCCAGCCCCTGTTCGGCTGCCTTGCTGAACCAGCGAGCAGCCTCACGGTAATTACGTTTGACCCCCTGTCCCGATGCCAGTGCCGTACCCCAGGCGTTCTGAGCGCTGATGTCGCCTTTTTCTGCTGCATCCTTGAACAGTCTGGCGGCCTGCTGGGTGCTTTTTTTGACACCCTGGCCTGCCAGGGTCAGGCGGCCCAGCACATAAAGAGCTTCGGCATTGCCCGCAGCAGCCAGGGGTTTGAGCAGGGCCACAGCTTTTTTGTATTCTTTCTGGTCAAGGGCCTTCTGCACTGCCAGAAGCTGTTTTTCCGCATCATTGCTGGCCTCTATGGAAGGCCTGTGGGTTTTATCAGCATCAGCGGCCAGCGCCCGGGCAGAAAATGGAGAAAGGGCCGTACAGCAGAGCAGACAGGCAGTCAGAAAGCCGGTCAAAGAAAAGCGTCTGTGTAGTATGAACATCATTTTTCAAAGGTTTTTCAGGGTTTGCAACCAAAGGGCATCTTCGCGGTCTTTTATGGTCAGGGCGTACTGTTCGCAGAAGGTGCGTCGTGCTTCCTGCCGTGTCGGGGTCTGCCACCAGCCCTCAGGGTCGCTCCAGACAGCAGCTGCGGCATGTGCCGCCGCCTCGGGCGTGGCATGCCAGATACCTGCGCGGGACAGTATATCCAACTGCTCGCTGGCTTCTGCTGTGAGGGGCCATGCCTCCCGCTGCCAGAAGAGTATGCAGGGTATGTCAGCCGTCAGGGCCTCCAGCATGGTGGTACCGTGATGGTCCAGCACCAGCAGGCGACAGGACAGCATCTGCGGCAGCAGGGGGCCAGTGCACAAATGTACCTGCGGAAAGCGTGACAGCAGCCAGGGGCCGTCCTGCAGGGCGCCCGGTACAGGGAAGTACGGTCTGTAGAGGGTGGATATCTGCATATGGTGCGGCAGGGCAGCCAGAAAACAGGCTTTGTGCCTGCGATAGTCCACCATCTGCAGGGGCGTGGGGTGAGAGTCCAGGCGATAGCCCACAGAGGAGATCTCAGTACCCACAAAAAGAAGCCTGTCTGTGCCACCCCGTGAGAGGGCCGCTGCCCTCTGCCCCTTGAGCCGGGCCAGCTGCGGATAGGGAAGAGGAATGAATTGGCCGGGACAGGCATCATGTCTGCGCCAGCCCCAGGTGGCAAAGGCGTGCTGGCTGTATTCTACTATGGCCGCAGCACAGGCCAGGCGTGTCTGACCATAGTTGCCGCCATGCTGCACCCAGAGCAGACGATGGCCGCGGCCGCGCCAGAGGGCCAGACGCTGGCGGTACGCTGCGTCTTCATAGGCCAGTATGGAGGCTGCGCGCGTACGGGCCTGCCGTGCAGGCATGATCTGTGCCGGATGCCTGAGCTTACGCAGGGAGAGAGGCAGAGCCGCCTGAAAGAGAGACAGGGTTTTTGCCTGTGGCAGGTCCATGGTCATACCGGTCGCTCTGCTGCCATAGCATGCAGACAGAGAGAGGGACCTGTCCTCTCCGCGTGAGGTATGGAGCAGTGCCAGAGAAAAGCGCAGTGCCTGGCTGATACGCATGCCCTTGAGCCGGGGAAAAGGCAGATGGAGCTGGGCCTGCCTGAGCAAACGACGCAACGGATTTTCACGTGTGCGTCCGGCGTCATTCTGGCTGCAGTCCATATGCTGCGGGGGCAGCATCTCCCTCTGCCAGGCCGCAGGCCAGCATTCTTCCAGCAGGCGTGAGAAGAGCCAGTGGTTGAAGGCAGGCCCCAGAGCGCCGTGCAGGACCACATCCTGTTCAGCAGCAAAACGAAAAGTACAGCCAACCGGCAAAAGAGGCACACGCAGCGGCAGATGACCCCAGGCTGCTGTCATGGCCCTGACTCTGAGGTGGCGTTCAACAATCTGCTGGGCCATGACCATGGCCCAGGGCGTAAGCAGTGTTTCCCAGTAGGCGGCAGGCAGTGCCTCACTGTGCGAACACAGGGAGGCTGCCAGGGCAGGCAGACTGTCTGCACAGAGGGCCTGAGCCTGACGGGCAGCCGTTTCGGCCAGGGCAGGAGCGTTGTTCAGAGGCTCAGGCGCGAAGGTATAGTTTTCTTCCCAGTGGGGGAAATCATCCTCCTGTCCGGCAAAACACCACGGCCCGGCAGCCCAGTGGCTGTCAGGCGTGGCCCCGCACGGCATCAGGCCCAGAACAAGCGTGGGGACAGAGCGTGTCAGGGCTCCAGCCTCCTGCGTCAGATCCCTCAGTTCCGGTCCAGGTCCGCCCATTGCAGCACCGTGTCTTCCGGCAGGTCGTGCCGTGCTCTGAGGCCAAGCACCTCATGATAGCAGCGTGGCGAAATACCGTGGGCCGGGCGCTTCCAGGTCAGATCGTCTGGCCCTATGACCTGCCCTGCAGCTACGGCGCGGGCCGTCACCAGAGAGCGGCGGGCATGTTGTCGGGCAGGCTCTTCTTCGGGCAAAGCGCGCAGGCGCAGTTCGCCAACTCTGGCCAGGGTGCGGGCCATGCGGGCGTGGAAGCGCTTGAGGTCTTCTTTGTCCATGGCGTGATAATGATCATTGCCGGGCAGGCGCTTGTCGTGGGTGAAGTGTTTTTCCAGTACGCGCGCGCCCAGCAGAACAGCTGTTTCGAGAATGTGCATGTCACCCGGCAGGGTGTGGTCAGAATAGCCGATGACATGCTGCGGGAAATGCTGCCTGAGAGCGGGTATCATGCCCAGAGCTGCGTTTTCGTCAGCTGTGGGATAGTTGAGTACGCAGTGCAGAAGAGCCAGTTTGTTGCCCCTGTTTTCTATCCATTCCACGGCTTCGGCGATCTCGTGCAGATGGGCCGCCCCGGTGGAAAGCAGAATGGGTTTGCCGAAATTGCAGAGTATTTCGATAAAAGGCCTGTTGGTGATGTCTGAAGAGGATATCTTGAAGACATCCATCAGATCATTGAGAAAACAGGCTGATGCCACGTCAAAGGGTGTGGAAAGAAAGGCAATACCCACAGCATCGCAATGCTTTTTCAGAGCCTCGAACTCGTTTTTCCAGAAGGAATCGTGTTTCTGAAAGAGTTCGTACTGGCTGCGGGTAGGCTCCTTGCTGGTGTCCCAGTAAGCCGGGGAATCTCTGGAAGCCAGGGTGGCCGCCTTATAGGTCTGGAACTTGATGGCATGGGCCCCGCCTTCGGCTGCCTCATCGATGAGGCGGCGGGCTGTATCCATGCTGCCTTCGTGATTGACCCCGGCCTCGGCAATGACATACGGCAGGGGAATGCGTATTTCAGGACAGGAATGATCGAATATGTCAAGAAGCTGCATGACTTCTCCTTTCAGGCTGCGTTACAGGCTGCAATATAGCCCCAAGCCCGGCAAACGGTCAAATGTCGTTGCATTCGCTCTGGGCTTGCTGTACTACTCATTGCCCTTGAGCCCGGCCACTGGCCAGAACCATTCAGGGAGTTGAAATATGCACAAAAAAGATACAGGCCGCATTGTGCTGGCCACAGGCAATGCGGGCAAGGTGCGGGAGCTGGCCGGCCCGCTGGCAGCATATGGTGTGGAGGTGCTGGGCCTGAACGCCTTCCCGCAGATAGGGGATATTGAGGAAAACGGGGCCACCTTTGAGGAAAACGCCCTGATCAAGGCACGCGCCGTGGCCAGGGCCACGGGCCTTGTGAGTGTGGCTGACGATTCCGGCCTTATGGTAGACGCCCTGGACGGCAGGCCGGGTGTGCATTCTGCCCGCTACTCCGATGACTGGGAAAGCCTGCCCGATGAAAGCCGCGATGCGCGCAATATCCGCAAGATGCTGCATGAGATGGCCGGCGTGGCCCCCGAAAAGCGCATATGTCGTTTTGTGACCTGCATGGCTGCCGTCAAACCTGACGGGCAGGAGATGACCGTGCACGGCTGCTGGGAAGGACGCCTGCTGGAAAGCCCGCTGGGTGAAAACGGTTTTGGCTATGACCCCATCTTTTTCGACGCAGAGATCGGCAGATCAGCCGCACAGCTGAGCAGGGACGAAAAGAATGCCCGCAGCCATCGCGGCAATGCCCTGCGCGCCCTGCTTGCCCGCTGGCAGGAATTCATGCGGGGCTGATGCCTGCACTGACAGGCGCGTATGCGGGGGGTATGCTTTTTGCTGCTGCAGTGCAGGGTCAAAATAGCGACAGGCCATAAGGCGGGATAGTTCATGTTCGGTTCACAGCAGGATCCCAGCAGAACAGAAGAAGCCACCCCCAAACGCAAGCAGAAGCAGCGTCAGGAAGGCAATGTTCCCAAGTCGCAGGAACTTGGCAAAACTGTCAGCCTGGTGGCGGGCCTGATCATACTCTACCTTTGGATAGGCCCCATGAGTGAGGAGATCAAGCGTATTTTCGAGCGCTTTCTCAATCACTCCTGGGAGTTCATACCCACGCCGCAGAACGTCTACAGCCTGACCATAGAGCTGACTGTCGAGGTCTGCAAAATCATCATGCCCATTCTGCTCTTTCTGGCCTTTGCCTCCTTTCTGGCACAGCGCCTGCAGGTGGGCAAACTCTGGACTACCAAGGTCTTCAAGCCCAAGCTGCAGCGCTTCAATATCATCAACGGGCTCAAGCAGATGCTGCTTTCGCCGCAGACCATACTGCGCACACTGAAAAGCCTGCTTTTTTCCATCATCCTGGCAGTGGTGCCCGGTTATCTCATCTACAGGGAATATCAGAATTTTCTGCCCATGTATTATGCCACACCAGAGGGGGTGGCATCCTATATGCTGGATATGGGTTTCATGCTGGTCTGTTATGCACTGGTGCCCATGCTGGCCATTACCGCCTTTGACGTCTGGCAGTCGCGCTATGCCTATAAGGAAGGCATGAAGATGACCAAGGACGAGGTCAAAGACGAGCGCAAGCAGGCCGAAGGCGACCCTGTTGTCAAGAGTCAGCAGAAACAGAAGATGCTGGCCATGGTCATGAAGCGCATGCTGCAGGACGTGCCCAAAGCCGACGTGGTGGTGACCAACCCGGACCATATTGCCGTGGCCCTGCGCTATGATGCCCAGGAGGCCCCGGCCCCGGTGGTACTGGCCAAGGGGGCAGACCATCTGGCCGAGAAGATCAAGACCATTGCACGGGAAAACCGCGTGCCCATACGCGAGAACGTGCCTTTGGCACGGGCTTTGTATAAGGCTGTGGATGTGGGCGACATGATCCCCGAAGAACTGTACAAGGCCGTGGCCGCAGTGCTGGCCAGCATCTGGCGGCTCAAGCCCAATGCGGGTCAGCGTTAGTTTTTATATGTGTACCGGCACACTGCCCGGGCGCAAGAGTGAGGTGTCAGAAAAATGGCTATGAAGGGACTTCCGCAGATCGATTACAGCCGCTTCTCCAAGCAGGGCGAAGTCATGCTGGCGGCGGGCGTGGTGGTCATCCTCTTTGTCATGCTGGTGCCGCTGCCCACCTTTTTTCTGGATATCATGCTCTGCGTGAGCATCTCCATCGCTCTGCTGGTGCTGGTCACCACCATGTTCATGACCTCACCTCTGGAGTTCACCATCTTTCCCTCACTCCTGCTGGTGACCACCCTGCTGCGCCTGGCCCTCAACGTGGCCTCCACCCGTCTCATCCTGCTCAACGGAGATCAGGGTATCGAGGCAGCGGGCAGCGTCATCCGCGCCTTTGGTGAGTTTGTGGTGGGCGGCAGTTATGTGGTGGGCGCGGTCATCTTTCTGATCCTCTTCATTCTGAACAAGACCGTCATCGCGGCAGGTACCACCCGTATTGCCGAAGTGGCGGCCCGCTTTACCCTGGACGCCATGCCGGGCAAGCAGATGGCCATCGAAGCCGACCTCAACGCCGGCCTCATTGATGAAGAGGAGGCCACCAACCGCCGTAATGCCCTGCGCAAGGAAGCCGACTTCTACGGCGCCATGGACGGTGCCTGTAAATTCGTCACCGGTGACGTGAACGCAGGCATGTTCATCACCCTGGTCAATATCGTAGGCGGTATCATCATCGGTATGGTGCAGAAAGACATGGACTGGAACACCGCCCTGACGACCTATTCGCTGCTGACCATCGGTGATGGCCTGGTCTCCACCATTCCCTCCATCATCATTTCCACGGGTACAGGCCTGCTGGTTTCGCGCGCAGCCTCGGAAGCCAAGATGGGCGAGGAGTTTCTGGCCCAGCTCACTTTCAACAGTCATGCCCTCAAGCTGGTCTCGGCCGTGCTTCTGGTCTTTGCCCTGGTGCCGGGGCTGCCCACACTGCCCTTCCTGACCCTTTCTGTTCTGGTCTACATTGCCGGCCATCTGGCCAGCAAGAATGATGAGGAAGAAGACAAGGCTGCCCAGAAGAAGGCTGCCAAGGCCAAGGGCTCCGGCACGGCAGACACGCCTGAAGAGGTACAGGCCCTGCTGCCGCTTGATACGCTGGAGTTGGAAGTGGGCTATGGCCTCATACCCCTGGTGGATGAAGAGCAGAGCGGCAACCTGCTGGCGCGCATCCGCTCCATCAGACGGCAGTTTGCCCTGGATATGGGGGTGGTCATTCCCTCCCTGCATCTGCGTGACAATCTGCAGCTCAAACCCGGCCAGTATTCTCTGCTCATCAAGGGTAATCAGGTGGCCTCGGCCGAGATTCTTGTGGACCACTTCCTGGCTATGGACCCGGGCAATGCCACTACCAAGATACGCGGTATTGAGACACGCGAGCCGGCCTTCAACCTGCCGGCCCTCTGGATACCGGAAAGCCAGCGCGAGGAAGCCATGCTGGCAGGCTATACCGTGGTGGACCCGGCCACAGTCATCGCTACGCATCTGACCGAAGTCTTCAAGCGTCATCTGGCCGATTTTCTGGACAGGCAGGCTGTGCAGGGTCTGCTGGATACAGTCTCGCGCCATGCGCCCAAGGCCGTGGAAGATCTGGTGCCCGGCACCATCACACTGGGCGCTGTGCAGAAGGTTCTGCAGCTTCTGGTGCGCGAAAACGTCAGCATTCGCGATATGCTGACCATTGTGGAAACCCTGGGCGATCTGGGCGGGGCTGTGAAAAATCCAGACATGCTGGCCGAATTTGTGCGCGAAAAGCTTGCGCGTTCCATTGTGCGGCCCTATCTGGACAGTCAGGGCGTACTGCCAGTTCTGACCCTCAACGGCAATGCCGAGCGCATGGTGCAGGAGGCCATCCGCAAGAGCGACAACGGGGCTACCTTTCTCTCGCTCAATCCGGCTTCGGCCCAGCGTCTTATCCAGAATATCAACGGCGCTGTGGAAAATGCGGTCAATACCGACGGGCAGCCCGTCATCCTGACCAGCCCCATGGTGCGGCCGCATCTGGCCCAGCTGGTGACACGCTTTCTGCCGACAGTGCCCGTCATTTCTCAGGCCGAGATACCCTCGGACATACGCTTGCAGTCAGTAGGCACGGTCAATGCAGAATAAGACCGTGTGCAGTTCAAGGCAAAGGATCGGAGCATGCAGGTAAAGACATTCACCGGCGCCACATCTCAGGAGGTTCTCGCCAGCATCAAGGCAGAGATGGGGCCTGACGCCGTCATTCTGAGCAACCGCACCTACCGTAAGAACGGGGAGGTATGCCATGAGGTGACGGCCGGGCTGGAGAGGGATACCCCCGGCGACGGGCCGGTGACAGCCGGCGGCGTGTCTGCCGGCTGGGGTGACTGGCACAAGGAATGGATGCAGATAAAGGATCAGCTTTTTGCCCTGATGAAGCCGGCCATACAGATGGACCGTCTTTCTCCGCGCCAACGGGTGGCCCTGGAATATCTGCAGCGGGAGGGCGTTTCTGACGAGGTGGCAGTGGCCCTCTACAAACGGCTGCTGACCGAGCCTGGCGCATCTGTGCTGGAATGCCTGTACGGCATGGTGCCGGTCAAGGCCTGGGGCTGGGAAGAATGGGATCAGCCCGTGCATCTGCTCACAGGGCCGTTCGGATCAGGCAAGACCACCACAGGGCTGCGCCTTGCCCTGCATTTGCGGCAGACTGCACCTGAAACGCGCATTGCCTTTATCAATGCCGACTGTCTGCGTGGTAATGGCCGTCTGGTGCTGCGGCACTGGGCCGAGCTTTCCAACTTTATCTATCTGGAAGCGCCGGACAAGGAAGCCATGGGTGCGGCCCTGCAGGCTGCCCGGGCTGATATAGCCTTTGTGGACGTACCGGGCATGACCGGCGAGCAGAACCTGGCCGCCTGGCAGACCGAGATGGGCCTGGATGTGGTAGGTGTTGCGGCCCATCTGGTCTTACCTCCGTTTTACGATGCCCTGCAGACCAGTGAGTTTTTGCGCCGCTACAAAACCTCCAGGCCGGGCAGTATTATCTGGAGCAAGCTTGACGAAGCCGTGAGTTACGGCAATATCGTCAATGTGGCCTGTGCAGCGGGCCTGCCTGTTTCTGCCCTTTCCTACGGGGCTGAGCTGAAGGAAAGCCTGGTCCCGGCTTCGGAACCGCTGATGTGGCGGATGATCTTCAAACGACAGTTGCCGGGCGGGCGCAGTGACGCAGAGCAGGCGACAGACACATTCAACAAAACGAGTCATAGATGAGCGACTCCTTTCCTCTGGTATTTTCCGTCACTTCCGGCAAGGGCGGTGTGGGCAAGACCAATCTCGCGGTCAATCTGGCCTGCTGCCTGACCCGGATGGGCAAACGTGTGACCCTGCTTGATGCAGACCTTGGCCTTGCCAATGTGGATGTGCTGCTGGGTCTGACCCCGAAGAAAAATCTCTTTCACCTCTTCCATGAAGGGGCTGCACTGGATGAAATCCTCTGCCCCACACCCTACGGCTTTTCCATCCTGCCTGCCTCGTCGGGCATAAGTGAAATGCTCAATCTCTCCACAGGACAGAAGCTGGAGCTTCTGGAAGCCGTGGATGAGCTGGAAGACAAGGTTGACTGCCTGATAGTGGATACCGGCGCGGGCATCAACGACAATGTACTTTATTTTAACATGGCGGTGCAGAGACGCCTGGTGGTACTCACACCAGAGCCCACTTCGCTGACCGATGCCTATGCCCTCATCAAGGTGCTCAAGCTCTCCCACGGGGTGGAGCGATTTGACGTCTGCATGAACATGGCTACAGACAACCGGGGCGCCCGGGAATTCTTCAGCCGTCTGCATCAGGCCTGCGATCATTTTCTGAGTGGTATTTCTCTTGACCTGACAGGCAGTGTGCCGCGTGACCCTGGTGTACGCGATGCTGTTGTCAGACAGAAGCCTTTCTGCATCGAAGAGCCGGAGAGCCCGGCAGCCCTGGCAGTGGCAGAGCTGGCGCAGGCCATAACTGCCTGGCAGCCACCGGAAAATCTGGACGGCAACATCAAGTTTTTCTGGAAAAAGCTGCTCTTTCATTAAAAGAGCTTACGCGCTAGACTCTTTCCCATGTGAAAGGCCCGCAGGGGAGGCGGGGACCATACAAGGCACTGACTCTGTCGCTTGAAAAGAGGTGAGCTCTGGCAAAGGAAACAGCATGAAGGCCGGTAAAGCGTACGCTCGGCAGAACAAGCCCTGGGAAGCGCTTGAGAGCGGAGTCACGGCATGGGGGGAATTCTCCCCTGGTGAGCAGGAAGATGTGGTGCGTTACTATGCCCCGAAGATCCGCTTTCTCGCCCTGCGCCTCAAGACCCGGCTGCCGCGCAATGTGGAGCTGAGCGAGCTGCTCAGTGCCGGTACGCTGGGCCTTATGGAAGCTCTTGGCAAGTTTCGCCCGCAGCTGGGCATACGCTTCGAGACCTATGCGGAAAACCGCATACGCGGCGCCATGCTGGACGAGCTGCGCCGTCTGGACTGGTTTCCCCGTTCCCTGCGGCAGCGCGTACGCATTCTTGACGAGGCCATACGCCGTATAGAGCATGAAAAGGGCCGCCACGCCACAGAAGAGGAGCTGCAGGAGGCCACCGGCCTGGAGCTGCAGGAAGTGCGTGAAGGGCTGGAGGCCCTGCAGAATCAGCTCTGGCTTTCGCTGGACTCCATACAGGATACACTCTCCAGCGGCGAAGACGAGAGCGGCGGCGCACCTTACAGCTCCACAGCAGAGCGGGAGCTGACCGCCAGGGTCGTGCCGCTCATAGAGCGCTTGACGCCCCGGGAAAAGCTGGTACTGTCGCTCTACTATACGGATGAGCTGAACATGCGGGAGGTAGCTGAGGTGATGGGCATCACCGAAGGCCGTGTTTCGCAGTTGCATTCGCAGGCACTGAGCCGTCTGCGCAAAGAATTCGCCAGGCAGTACAGCGACAGCATATAGTGGGCGCAGTGGCTGCGCTAAAGGAGAAAAGCATGCCTTACGATCCGGAGATGCGTGTTCTTATCGTGGACGATTTTTCCACCATGCGGCGTATTGTGCGCAATATTCTGCGCCAGCTGGGTTTCAACAACGTGGTGGAGGCTGATGACGGCACAACTGCCTGGGAAGTGCTCAACCGTGAAAAGATTGACTTCATCGTTTCAGACTGGAATATGCCCAAGATGACCGGCATTGACCTGCTGCGCAAGGTGCGTGCCAGTGAACAGTTTGCAGATATCCCCTTCCTGATGGTCACGGCCGAGGCCCAGCAGGAGAACATCATAGAGGCGGCGCAGGCCAAGGTCTCCAACTACATCGTCAAGCCGTTCACCGCCGATACCATGAAACAGAAGATCGACAAGATCTTCCCCTAGCCTGTAACTGTTGCGCGGCCCTGCCGCGTCTGGAGGGGTTTGTGTGGCGGAACAGACACAACTCAAGGAAGCGCCCAAGGACAGCATAGAGGTGGAGCTTGGCCCTTCGGCCGGGCAGACCAAGGTAGAGCTTGACCTGGATGACGCCCCCTTTCTTCGCACTGAGGAGAGCAGGCCACCAGCAACGGCAGCCTCTGCCCCTGCTGTAGCCCAGGACGCTTCGGCGACCGACAATGACAGGCGTGCCCGCAAAAAGAAGCTGCTGCTCATGGGTGGTGCAGCCCTTTGTGTGCTCTTGCTTGTGGCCGTATGGTGGTTCTTTTTGCGTACGCCACCGCCCCCGCCGTCGGAGCCGCCCAAACCTGAAGTCATTGTGGTGCCTTCTGCGGTCGTACCGCAAGGGCCGGAAGAATTTATCAAGGAGTTCACTCCCTTCCTTGTGCCGCATGTTGATGCCGGTGGGGTGACGCGCTTTCTCATCTGCAAATTTTCCGTATTGAGTACGGAATCGCAGACCGTGCCTGAGCTGGAGCGTCATATGGTGCCCCTGCGGGATGCAGTATATTTCTACCTGCGCAGCAAGGACAGCGCCTGGCTGATGGACGTGCGCAACGGTGCAGCCATCAAGAAAGACATGGTAGCCATTTTGAATGACTATCTCGCCAGGGGTGAAGTAGAAGATGTTTTATTTGAAAGTTATTTGAACGAGTGAGCAGCAGGCGCACCATCCTGTTCCAGGGCCGGGAGCGGCCCAGGGGGAGCCATGAGCGTCGACACCACCATGGCCGTTCTCTATGCCCAGACGGGCCTTGCCGCCCCTCTGGCCAATGCTGCGGCGGTGGGCCCGCAGGCCTCGCTGGCCATGTCGCGTGTGCTGGCCGCTGAAATGGCCAGGCAGGAACAGCAGCAGGTAGAAAAAACTGAAAGAACTACTGAAGAACCCGGCATTTCAGACGATGGCCGTGGCCGTCGCGGCCTTTTTGGCAGCCGTCGCCGTCAGCGCCTTGCCACGCTCCTTGAAGAGGAGGATGTCCCGGCCCCGGCGGCTTCCCCTCTGGTAGGCAACCTTTTGAACGTCAAGGTATGAACGACTCACTTCTTTTTATTCTCTTTGCGGCCTTTACCTTCATGGAACTGCTCATCCTCGGCGGGGTGCTCTTTTTTTATCGTCGCCTGCGCCGTTCTGAGGCCATGCTCAGTACCCTGCAGGGCAATCAGGAAAATCTTCTGGCCCGCATTGAGATGAATGCCCGCCTTGAAAAGGAAATCGTGGCCACCTTTGCCCAGCGTCAGGCAGAGCTGGGCAGTCTGGATGCCAAGCTCGAAGAACGCGCACAGGAGCTGCGCCGCCTGCTGGAGCAGGCCGAAGGCATCAGCCGTTCACCGCAGTTCCTGCGTGAGATTATTCTCAATGGCAGCCGCAAGGGTCTTTCTTCCCGCCAGATTGCCCGTAACGCCGGCCTGAGTGTGGATGAGGTGGATCTCATCCTGGCGCAAAATCAGAAATCATAGTCCTCTTGTCAGCCGGAAACGCAGAATACAGATGACTCATTGCTCCGAAGCCTGCTCAGATGGTTAGTTCTCAGTCATCTGCCTTTATATCTATGGTCTTGATAGCATAGACAGTTCGCCAGACAGGATAGGCTATGCGCATCACTCTTGACAAGCCCAGCCTGTTGGGCTATGAGCAGGCCCTTGTCGTTTTATCTGTCACTATTTTCCATGGAGGAAATAATGCCCACCATCAATCAGCTTATCCGCATTGAGCGGAAGGCCGTGGTGAAGCGCAAAAAGACCCCCGCTCTGCAGGCCTGCCCGCAGCGCCGTGGCGTCTGCACCCGCGTGTACACCACCACCCCTAAAAAGCCCAACTCGGCTCTGCGTAAAGTCGCCCGTGTGCGCCTGACCAATGGCATTGAAGTAACCGCCTATATTCCTGGTGAAGGTCATAACCTGCAGGAACACTCTGTGGTCATCATCCGCGGCGGCCGTGTAAAAGACTTGCCTGGTGTGCGTTACCACATCGTTCGCGGTACGCTCGACACCTCTGGTGTGGCTGACCGTCGTAAGAGCCGTTCCAAGTACGGTGCCAAGCGGCCCAAATAGTCTTGTATCTTTGTTAAATACCTGGCGTACGCCATGCGCCGTGCCACTGCTGCCCATTTTCCGGGCATCGGCGCGACGCGGGGTTGGTGTCGTCGTAACGCATGAAGGAGAAACCCCATGCCCCGTAAAGGTCCTGTTCCCAAAAGGGAAATACTGCCCGATCCGATATACTCCAGCCGTCTGGTCACCAAGTTCGTGAACAGGCTGATGTACAACGGCAAGAAGGGCGCGGCCGAAAAAATTTTTTACAACTCCCTGGAAACGCTGGCTGAAAAGACGGGTGAAGAACCCATGCGCGCCTTTGAGAAGGCCCTGGACAATGTTAAACCCCACATGGAAGTCAAGGCCCGCCGTGTAGGCGGTGCCACCTACCAGGTGCCTATGGAAGTACGCCCTGAACGGCAGATCTCCCTGTCTATCCGCTGGCTCATTAACTACGCTCGCTCTCGCGGCGAAAAAGGGATGACCGCCAAGCTCTCCGCCGAACTGCTGGACGCATTCAACGGTCGTGGCGGCGCGGTGAAAAAGCGTGAAGACACCCACCGCATGGCCGACGCCAACAAGGCCTTCTCGCACTACCGCTGGTAAGGCCCTGACATAAGAACATCTGCTGCCGACGCCGCCTCCCCAGGGAAGCGGCGTCGGTTTGACTGCAACGCTCCCGCAGTATGGAGGATATATCGTGTCCCGCACCGTGCCTGTAAACAAACAGCGTAATATCGGCATCATGGCCCATATTGACGCCGGCAAAACTACAACTACCGAACGCATTCTTTTCTACACCGGTGTCTCCCACAAGCTGGGTGAAACCCACGACGGTGAATCCACCATGGACTGGATGGAGCAGGAGCAGGAACGCGGCATCACCATCACCTCCGCCGCGACTACCTGCTACTGGAAAGACTGTCGCATCAATATTATCGACACCCCCGGCCATGTGGACTTCACCATTGAGGTAGAACGTTCCCTGCGTGTGCTGGACGGTGCAGTGTGCGTTTTTGACGCCGTCGCCGGCGTAGAGCCACAGTCTGAAACTGTCTGGCGTCAGGCCGACCGCTACAACGTGCCGCGTATCTGCTTTGTCAATAAGATGGACCGCATCGGTGCCAACTTCAACCGCTGCGTAGACATGATCCATGACCGTCTGGGAGCCAAAGCTCTGCCCCTGCAGCTGCCCATCGGCGCTGAAGACAAATTCGAAGGCGTGGTCGACCTGGTGCGTGGCAAGGCTATCCGCTTTGATAAGAGTACCAAGGGTGCTGAATTCACCATTGAGGACATCCCCGCCGACATGCAGGCCCTCTACGATGAAAAGCATCATGAGCTCATCGAAGCCGTAGCCGAAGAAGACGAAGCCCTGCTTGAAAAGTATCTTGGTGGTGATGCCCTGACAGAAGACGAGATTATCTCCTGCATTCGCAAGGCTACCATTGCCCGCAATATCGTCCCTGTACTTTGTGGTTCGGCTTTCCGCAACATGGGTGTGCAGCCTCTGCTGGATGCCACTGTTGACTACCTGCCTTCGCCTGTAGACATCCCGCCCATGACAGGCCATGTGCCTGGCAAGGAAGATGAGGTGCTGGAATGCCACTGCGATGACAAGGAGCCCCTGGCCGGTCTTGTCTTCAAACTCTTTTCCGACCCCTTCATCGGGCACCTTTCCTTCTTCCGCATCTATTCGGGCTGTCTGGAATCCGGCACCAGCGTGTACAACGCCAATACGGGCAAGAAAGAACGCATTGGCCGTATCCTCAAGATGCACGCCAACAAACGCGAAGACATCAAATGGGCCGGGGCCGGTGACATCGTAGCCCTTGTGGGCCTGAAAAACGCCTCCACCGGCGACACCCTCTGCGAAGAAAAGCGGGAAGTCATCCTTGAATCGCTGAATATTCCAGAGCCGGTTATTGAAGTAGCCATTGAGCCCAAGACCAAGGCTGACCGCGACGCGCTTTCTGCCGCCCTGAACAAGCTGGCCAAGGAAGACCCCTCCTTCCGCGTCAAGGGCGATGAAGAAACCAACCAGACCCTCATTGCGGGCATGGGCGAACTGCATCTGGAAATTATCGTCGACCGCCTCACCCGTGAATTCAACGTCAACGCCAATGTGGGCAAGCCACAGGTGGCGTACCGCGAAACCATTTCCAAGCCTTCCAAGTCGGATATGAAGCACGCCAAGCAGTCCGGTGGCCGCGGTCAGTATGGTCACTGCGTCATTGAGGTGGAGCCCAACCCCGGCAACGGTTACGAGTTCGTCAACTCGATCACTGGCGGTGTCATCCCCAAGGAATACATTCCGGCCATCGACAAAGGCATTCAGGACGCCATGAAATCCGGTGTTCTGGCTGGCTTCCCCTGCGTAGACCTCAAGGTCAATCTGGTTTTCGGCTCCTATCACGAAGTAGACTCTTCGGAACAGGCATTCTATGTCGCTGGTTCCATGGCCATCAAAGATGCTATGCACAAGGCCAGTCCTGTACTGCTGGAACCCATCATGGATGTCGAAGTTGTAACTCCTGAAGAATATCTGGGCGATGTCATGGGGGACCTCAATGGCCGCCGCGGCCGAGTACAGAGCATGGAAGCTCGTGCGGGCGGTGCGCAGAGCGTACGTGCCCAGGTACCCCTGGCCTCCATGTTCGGCTATGCTACGGACTTGCGTTCGCGTACCCAGGGTCGTGCTACCTTCACCATGCAATTTGACCATTACGAACGCGTACCGCAGGCTCTGGCGGAAGAAATCCAGAAAGCCAAGTCATAAAGTCAGACTTCTGCACCGTAAACAGCTATCAGAAAATCGCGGGGCCTCCCCGCGATTTTCCGTAGATGGGGTAAATATGATCAATGATCTTCCCAAAGGCTTCAAGGCCGGGGCTGCTGCTGCCAGTTTTAGAAAGCCGGGTCGTGATGACCTGGGCCTTATTGTTTCTGAACGGAATTGCGTACTGGCGGGCATGTTCACCAAGAACCTTTTCAAGGCGGCTCCTGTACAGATCTGCCAGGAAATACTGACCCAATATGGTATGGCTCGCGCCGTACTGGCCAATGCCGGACAGGCCAATGCCTGCACAGGAGAAGAAGGCCTTGCCAACTGCCGCGAAACCCAGCGTATGGCCGCAGAACTCACGGGTCTGCAGCCCCATGAGATACTGCCCCTCTCCACTGGTGTTATTGGCCCGCAGTTGAAGATGGATCTCTGGCGCTCCGCTCTGCCCGCCCTGGCTGCAAGTCTTGGCAGCCGCGATGCCGAAGGCTTCACACGGGCCTTTATGACAACGGACGCCTTTCCCAAGTTCGCCATGCACGAGGTAGGCCTCGCCGGCGGTACGGTACGTCTGACCGTCATGGCCAAGGGAGCAGGCATGATCTGCCCCAATATGGCAACCATGCTCTGTGTGGCACTGACCGATGCAGAGGTAGAACGCACAGCCTGGCAGGATATGTTTGCACGCGGTGTGGAAAAGACCTTTAACCGCGTCAGCGTAGACGGAGATACCTCCACCAACGACACTATACTGGGCCTGGCCAACGGTGCTTCCGGGGTAAAAGCTGCCGGCCACGCTGACCTGGCCCTGCTTGAAGAGGCCCTTACCCATATTCTGGGCAATGTGGCGTACATGCTGGTCAAAGACGGCGAAGGTGCCCGCAAAGTCATCCACATCACCGTGACAGGCGCAGCCACTGAAGCTGATGCTCGTACCGTAGCCCGCAGTGTAGGGCATTCTCAGCTGGTCAAGACAGCAATCTACGGCGGTGATGCCAACTGGGGTCGCATCATTACGGCCGTAGGCTACAGTGGTGTACAGGTTGATCCAGCTGGAGTCAGCCTCAAACTCTGTGGCATTGAACGCTTCCGCCAGGGCCAGCCTGTCAATGACCATATGGAAGATGAGCTGACTGAAGCCCTCAAGGCTGATAATGTGCCAGTAGAAATATGCCTGGGCGATGGAATGGGCAGTTATACTTTTCAGGCCTCGGATTTGGGGCATGAATATGTCAGTCTCAATGCCGATTACAGATCGTAAACTGGCCCTGCTAGAAAAAAGGCTGAAGCAGACATCAAAGGCTTACTGACGCGCCTGCCTTGCCTTCCGGGTAAGACATCATATATACAGTAAAAAACAAATGCGCCGTTCATCTGGCGACCTATCGGAGGCTCTATGCCAATGTACGATTTTCTTTGCCCCAAGTGCGGCAAAAAATTTGAAGAGCTCGTCCCGGCTCACAGCAGCCAGGAACCCCTCTGCCCCGCCTGCGGCGCAGCATCCCAACGACAGATGAGCGCGCCCAGTCCTCTCAAAACCGGGGCCTTCCCCTATAAGCCTGGCCCTGTACGCCCCATGGGCATGGGTGGCCCCTCCCCCTGTGGTGGAGCTTGCGGCGGTGGAGGTGGCGGTTTTTCCTGTGCAGGAAACTGAGCACTGTCAGAGTGACCGTCATCAGGGCAAGGCGGCTTCCTTGCAATCACTGCCCCCTTGCCCTAGACTTCTTGTAAACCCTGGCGCAGGAGAAGCTATGCTCCGCAGTATGACCGGTTTTGGCCGCTGCCTGGTGGAAAACACAGGGCTTACTCAGCAATGGGAAGTAAAAAGTGTCAACAGTCGCCATCTGGATCTCAAATGGCGGCTACCAGCCAATGTGCGCGGCCTTGAACCCCGCCTGGAAAAGGTAGTACGCCGCTTTGCCTCACGGGGTCGAGTCGAGATTACCCTGATACTGCAGTATGCGGCAGGTGCAAGCCCGCGTCTGCGCTTTGATACCATACAGGCTTCAGCCATTCTGGACAGCCTGAAAGATCTGGCCCGCAGTCGCGACGAGATGTTCAGGCCGGACTACAATGCTCTTATGCAGATGCATGGACTGTGGGCCGATAACGGCGATGAGCAGGATGAAGACCTGGCCGCCCAGCTGGAGGAAGGCCTGGCTCTGGCCCTGGACGACTGGAACGAAGCCCGCAGTGCCGAAGGCCGCGCTCTGGCTACAGACATGTACTCACGCATTCTGCGTATGGAAGAGTGGACAGAGCTTATCATGGAGCGGGCCCCAGCCATCAAGGAAGAACGTTCCCAGCAGATGCGTGAACGCCTAGGCGAGGCCCTGAGTCAGTATGGACAGGAGCTGGAAGAAACACGCCTGCTGCAGGAAGTGGTCATTCTGGCTGACCGTCTGGACGTCAGCGAGGAACTGACGCGCCTTGCCACACATCTGGAACGCCTGCGCCACCTGCTGCAATCCGGCGGGGATGCGGGGCGCCGGTTGGATTTCACCCTGCAGGAATGCTTTCGTGAGGTCAATACCTGCGGCAACAAGCTGCCTGACGTGCAGCTTTCGCGTCTGATGGTGGATTTCAAGAACGAACTGGAAAAATGCCGTGAGCAGGTGCAGAATCTGGAATAGCCATGTCGGCACACAAACTTGTCAATATCGGTTTCGGTAATTATGTGCTGGCCGAACGTGTGGTCAGCATCGTAGGGCCTGCCTCCTCGCCCATGAAACGCCTGCGTGAAGATGCGCGGGCAGAAGGAAGACTGATCGACGCCACGCAGGGGCGCAAGACGCGCTCCATCCTGGTGACAGACTCCAATCACATCATCCTGTCGTCCATACAGCCCGAAACCATCAGCCAGCGCTTCACGCAGGGGGATGAGGCATAATGCAGAGAGAAGGTATTGCACTTGTTTTAAGCGCCCCCTCCGGTGCAGGCAAGACCACACTGGTCAAACGCCTTTTGGCAGAATTTCCGCATTTCTCCTATTCAGTATCCTGTACCACCAGAGCCCCCCGTCAGGGAGAGGTCAATGGCAGGGATTACATTTTTCTTGATCGTGCGGCATTCGAAAGTCTGCGTGCAGAAAACCATTTTGCCGAATGGGCCGAAGTACATGGCAATCTGTACGGTACGCCTCTGGCTGCCACACGGGCCATGCTGCGCCAGGGCAGAGACATGATTTTTGATATCGATGTGCAGGGTGCTGCCCAGCTCAAGGTTACGCTGGAAGAAGCCCGCTTCGTCTTCATCCTGCCGCCAGATATGAAAGAGCTGGAACGCCGTCTGCGTCTGCGCGGCCTTGATGATGAAGATACCATACAGCGTCGCCTGGGGAATGCCCGTCGTGAAATGCAGGAAGCCCGCTGGTATGACGCCCTGATAGTCAACGATAATCTGGATGTGGCCTACGACGCTCTGCGTGCCGTCTACCTGGCAGGTACCCTGGCCCCGGGGCGTAATCCACACCTGGTTGAAAACATGCTCGCCCTCTGAGCCGAGGTAAAAATGGCAGAACTCATCGTTGCCCTTGATGTCCCCCGGCAGAGCACTGCCCTTGCACTGGCCCGCGGTCTGCAGGGAACAGCCCCCTGGTGCAAGGTGGGCATGGAGCTCTTCACCCTGGCAGGTCCGGCCTTTCTGGAAAAACTGAGAGATCTGGGCTTCAAGGTTTTTCTGGATCTCAAGTTTTACGACATCCCTCATACTGTGGGGCAGGCCGTCAAGGCTGCAGCCTCGGTGGGGGTCGATCTGCTAACCCTGCACTGCCAGGGTGGCCAGCGCATGTGTGCTGCAGCCAGGGACGCAGTGGAAGGGCTTGCCGCAGACAGTCCCTCACGACCGCTGCTTTTCGGGGTCACGGTACTGACCAGCTTTGCTCCCGGCGAAATGCCAGGCATCGAAAGCGACCCGGCAGACTTTGCCCTGCAGCTGGCCCGTCAAGCCAAAAACTGGGGGCTGGATGGTGTAGTCTGTTCCGGCCAGGAGGCCGCCTCCATCAAGGCCGCAGTACCTGGCCTGCGATGTCTGTGCCCCGGCATTCGTCCTGCCGGCAGCAGCGGTGACGATCAGCGGCGTGTCATGACCCCGGCTGCAGCTGTGGCCGCTGGAGCAGATTTTCTTGTCGTTGGCAGGCCCATACTGGAAGCCCCTTCTCCTCAGGATGCCGCACGGCGTATACTAAACGAAATGGATGACGCACAGCAGCAGAGGTAAACCATGCCCGGTGAACAGAATCCCTCTTCAAAAAAAACAGAAGTACGCGGCGTTTTTTCCTCCCAGGAAGTGCGTAAGGTCGGTACCGGTACCACGACCCGCAAGACAGTGCAGAAAACCTTCTGGTTTGTGGAACAGCGCGGTGACAGTATCGAATGCCAGCCTCTCAACGCCAACTATGTGCCTACCGGCGCCAAGCGCAAGATAAGCATGGAAGAGCTGATTACCAAGTTTTCTCCGGAACCTGAGTTCTATCTCAGCGCGGTCTATCCCAAGATGCAGGAATTGCAGCAGTCGGTAGACAACGGTGACAGCCATCGCGAAAAAGGAGAAAACTTCGCTGCTGAATACGAATATTCCCGTGCGCTCAAGGTTGATGAAGAAAATGTGCGAGCCAATTTTGGCATCGGTCTTACCTATCTGGAGCGCGGTGACGTAGGCAAGGCTCAGAATATCTTTGAACGTCTGGTCAAACTGGAAGGGGCATTTGAACCCGAGCAGAAACATCTCTTCAATGAATTTGGCATCAGCCTGCGTAAAAACAAGATGCTGGGCCAGGCTGTGGAATACTATCAGCGAGCCCTGGAGCTTTCGCCCAATGACGAAAATCTTTATATGAATATGGCGCGTGCCCTGCTTGAAACCCATGACATGGACGGCTGCATCGACAATCTGCTCAAGGCTCTTTCCATCGCCCCCAGACATGAGGCTTCTCTCAAGTTCATAGCCTGGCTCGTGCAAAAAAATCTCGTTCCTGAAGCCCGGCTCTCTGAAGTGCAGGGCGTCTTGCGCGATCTGACTCAGGCGAACCGGCCCGGGGAACAGGCAGGCGCGTGAAACACTGGCACTTTCGAGAAGGCCCTCAGGGCGAGCCTCCTGCTACACTGGCAGAACAGCTGTGTATTTCCCCTCTTCTACTGCGCATACTATGGCAGCGGGGAATGACTGATGCGGCGCAGCTTGACAGTTTTCTCACTGCCCGTCTCAGCGCCCTGACCCCTCCCAAGGCATGGCCACAACTGCCCGAAGCCGCAGATCTGCTGGCCAGCGAGCTGCTTGCCGGCAAGAAAATCGTGGTCTGGGGCGACTATGATGTTGATGGCATCACCGGCACTACACTGGCATTAGACGTTCTGGAGGCCCATGGTATCACGGCGGCCT
Source organism: Desulfovibrio sp. (assembly GCA_017396005.1). GTDB lineage: Bacteria > Desulfobacterota > Desulfovibrionia > Desulfovibrionales > Desulfovibrionaceae > Desulfovibrio. The sequence goes on along the minus strand of JAFQNG010000077.1, from coordinate 83,119 downwards.
GGCATCTGCCTGACCGACGCCGTGAAGGTTACGGTCTGAACATCCCGCGCATTGAGGCTCTGGCCGCCGAAGGCTATGAAGTGCTGCTCACCGTGGACTGCGGCATCTCCGACATGGCTGCCATTGCCCGTGCCCGGGAGCTGGGCATGACCGTAGTTGTTTCTGATCACCATCTGCCGCCTGCCGAACTGCCGCCTGCCCATGCTTTCTGTAATCCACGCATGGATGCCGAAGCCTCCCCCTGCCCCTATCTGGCGGGTGTGGGCGTCTCTTTTTACCTGATGGGTGCGCTTAACACAGCCTTGGCGCCGCATACGGGCAAACGCTACAAGATGGATCATGCCCTGGATCTGGTGGCATTGGGCACGCTGGCAGATGTGATGCGCCTGGTAGGTGAAAACCGTATCCTGGTACGCGGCGGCCTCAACGTCTTGGCTCAGGCCATTCGTCCCGGTATGGCTGCACTCAAGGCAGTCAGTGGCTTTGACCCAGCTGCAGCCCTGAGCAGCGGGCAGGTGGTCTTTCGCCTTGCCCCGCGCATTAATGCGGCCGGCCGTATGGGAGAAGCCGGTCTGGCCCTGCGCCTTCTGCGAGAAACAGATCACACACAGGCCGTACGCCTTGCCGAACAGCTGGACGCACTGAACAGCGAACGACGCAATGAAGAGGAGCGCATCCATCGCCAGGCCCGCAACCAGGCCATCACCCTGCTGGATCAGGGGCCGCAGGCAGCGCTGGTACTGTATGACAGTGGCTGGCACCCCGGCATTGTTGGTATCGTAGCCTCACGCATTGTGGATGAATTCTATCGCCCTACCATCATCCTCTGCGATGATCAGGACTGCCTCAAAGGCTCTGGACGCTCAGTACGGGAGTTTAACCTGCATGCAGGCCTGCAGGAATGCGCTTCCTGCCTGCTGGGCTTTGGCGGGCATCGGCTGGCGGCAGGCGTCCGGCTGGAAATGTCGCAACTGGATGCTTTTCGTAAACGCTTTAATGACGTAGTGCAGGAAGCACTGGGCACAGAGCCTCTTACTGCCAGCCTGCTGCTTGAATGCGAACTAGATTTCGCTCAGGCCACAGAGCAGACCTTCCTGAAAGAACTGGATCTGTTACAGCCATATGGCCCGGGCAATGCCGAACCTGTCTTCGCCTCGCCCCCCCTGCTGGTCAGAGAGCGCTCTTTCATCGGGCACAGCCGCGAACATGCACTCCTGCGAGTCCAGGATCAGACCAGCGGTCTGACGCTTGCTGCCAAGTGCTGGAGAATGGCAGCATCTCTACCAGCCTCGATTACCGGCCAGTACATCCGCCTGGCCTACACACCTCGCCTGGATACATACAATGGCATTGCATCTGTCAATCTGACCGTCAAAGACTGGCAGCCTGTACAAAAATAATACACAAACAGGGCCGGAGCGTATGCTCCGGCCCTGCACATATCCCGTCCTGAAACCAGGGGCTGCTACGGATGGTTGTTAAACTTGTCGGCCAGAGCCTTGCTGCCGTTATGGCAAGGGGTGCAGTCCATAACGCCCTTGGCCCAGTTGGCATCATTGCCCTTGGTCTGATGGCATTCACCACAGCCGGCCACAGCGGCCTGTACGGCAAAGGTGCCCTTCCAGTCCTTACCCTTGTCGATCTTGGCATTGAGGATTTCCACAGCCTTGGTGGCCACGTCAGCGGTGATACGGCCGCAGCGCTCACTGCGCTCCTTGCTGGTGGCTTCGATCTTGTGGGCATAACACCATTTAGAGACAGAAATATGGCAGAGCACAGAGCCTGAAGAGTTCTGCGGCAGGGCGCCCTTGACGCCGGTGGCCTTGTCACCGGGATTGTAGATGGGCAGTTTGGTCACTTCGTACCAACGGTACAGCTCATTAACCATGGGGGTGCGTTCCTTACGGCCCCAGAAAAGGGCATAGGCCGCCGCGGCGCCGTAAAGCGCGCCACAGATGGTGCCCCAGTCGGAAATACCGCCTTTGTTGGCCTCAAGCATGGCATAGGGGAACTGATTGTAGGGTGCGCCGTATTTTTCACCCATGAGGCCGATGATGCTGTAAAACACACCGTAACCACAGGCATAACCCTTGTACCAGTAACCGTCATAGGCCACCATGGCCACTTCTGCCGGGTCCAGTTTGTGCGGTTTCCAGCCAAATTCACCATTGACCTGCGAAAAACGGCCAGCCGGAGCATTGGGATCCACAGCTGCCATGGCCGGAGCCGTCAGACCGGCCACCGCACCACCCAGGGCCAGACCGCCAAGACCACACAGCAAATTACGTCTGCTCGTATCCATCACTTCCTCCTTGTGCCAGATTGAACAAAAGTTTTAATAATCATTATCCTACCTTCAAGTACTGGTCAACAGCGGATAAAAAATTTTTTCCAAAAGTTTTTTTATAAAAATTGTCAGACCCTACTGGACGCGGGCACAGAAGGACTTACTTTATGCTCGCCCGGCGCAGACTGCCGGTTTCAAATACAGCAGATTCCCTGAGGAGGAACCCATATGTCCAAGATCATCGGCATCGACCTGGGCACCACCAATTCATGCGTCTATGTCATGGAAGGCAAGGAGCCCAAGTGCATTACCAATCCCGAGGGGGGGCGTACCACACCTTCTGTGGTAGCCTTCACTGATAAGGAACGTCTGGTGGGCGATATCGCCAAACGCCAGGCCGTGACCAACCCCAAGCGCACAATTTTTGCCATCAAGCGTCTTATGGGACGCAAGTTTGACACCCCCGAGGTGGATCGCTGGAAGACTCATTCCCCCTATGTGATCACCAAGAGCGCCAACGACGACGCCGGGGTTGAAGTGGACGGCCGCATATACAGCGCCCCTGAAATCTCGGCCATGATCCTGGCCAAGCTCAAGGCTGATGCCGAGGCCTATCTGGGTGAGACCGTCAGCGAAGCTGTCATTACTGTGCCTGCTTACTTCAACGATGCCCAGCGACAGGCCTCCAAGGATGCCGGTCGCATTGCCGGCCTTGAAGTCAAGCGCATCATCAACGAGCCCACGGCAGCCTCACTGGCTTATGGTGCTGACAAGAAGTCTAATGAGAAGATCGCTGTCTTCGACCTGGGCGGCGGCACCTTTGATATCTCCATCCTCGAAGTGGGCGATAATGTGGTGGAAGTGCGTGCCACCAACGGCGACACCTTCCTGGGTGGTGAAGACTTTGACCAACGTGTCATCAACTTTCTGGTGGAAGAGTTCAAGAAAGAGAACGGCATTGATCTCAGCAAGGACAGCATGGCCCTGCAGCGCCTGAAGGAAGCTGCTGAAAAGGCCAAAAAAGATCTTTCAACCTCCATGGAAGCCGAGGTCAACCTGCCCTTCATCACTGCCGACCAGAACGGCCCCAAGCACATGCTGATCAAAATCTCCCGCGCCAAGCTGGAAGCCCTTGTCAGCGACCTGGTGGACCGCACCATCGAACCCTGCAAGAAAGCCCTGGCTGACGCCGGTCTGGAAGCCGGGCAGATTGATGAAGTCATCCTGGTGGGCGGCATGACCCGTATGCCCCTGGTACAGCAGGTGGTGGGCAAATTCTTTGGCAAGGAGCCCAACCGCTCGGTGAACCCTGACGAAGTAGTGTCCATGGGTGCGGCCATTCAGGGCGGCATCCTCACCGGTGATGTCAAGGATGTGCTCCTGCTGGACGTGACCCCGCTTTCCCTGGGTATTGAGACCATGGGCGGCGTCTTTACCCGCCTCATTGAGCGCAATACCACCATCCCCACGCGCAAGAGCCAGGTATTCACCACTGCTGCTGACAATCAGCCCTCAGTGTCCATCCATGTTCTGCAGGGTGAGCGCCCCATGGCCGGTGACAATATGACCCTGGCCCGCTTTGACCTGACTGGCATCCCGCCGGCGCCGCGCGGTGTACCGCAGATCGAGGTCTCCTTCGATATCGATGCCAACGGCATTGTGAACGTTTCTGCCAAGGATATGGGCACCGGCAAGGAACAGTCCATCAAGATTACGGCCTCTTCTGGTCTTTCTGAAGAAGACATCCAGCGCCTGGTGCGTGAGGCCGAGGCCAATGCCAGCGATGACAAGAAGAAGCAGGAGCTTATCGAGGCCCGCAACCATGCTGACAGCCTCATCTACGGCACGGAAAAATCCCTCAATGATTTGGGCGACAAAGCTGATGCCGCTGTCAAGACCGACATTGAAGGCAAGATTGCGGCACTGCGCAAGACCATGGAAGGCGAGGATGCGGCAGCCATCAAGGCCGCTACCGAGGATCTTTCCAAGGCTTCACACAAGCTGGCCGAACAGCTCTATCAGCAGCAGGCCCAGGCCGGTGCTCAGCCCGGCCCTGACATGGGTGCCAGCGCAGGCCCTGGCGGTGCAGCAGGCGGCAACCCCAATGACGATGTGGTGGACGCTGACTACACTGAAGTGAAAAAGTAATGTGACTTGGGGCCTGCCCTTGCATGCCGGCCCTGCCTGTACTAAAAAAGGTCTGACCACAGTGGTCAGGCCTTTTTTGCTTTTATGCCCCCAGGGGCATCCAACCGACAACATTTTGGAGGCCATAATGAACAGACTGACCAGAATGCTGCGTGTATGCCTGCCCGCTCTTCTGCTGGCTGCCTTCTGCTGCCTGCCTGCTTGTCACGAGCCCCCGCCGCCGCATCGTGGTGACCATCATCCGGACTACAGGCACAGGCCGCCCAAGCCGCACCATCATCGGCCTGAAGCCCACAAGCCTCCGCCGCCCAGGCCGCACGATCATGCCAGGCATGAGCTCTCCTACGAGCAACGGCACGACCGCAGGCCTGACGGCCGTCCCGACAGGCCCGGCCCCGGGAGGTAAACACTCATGCCTGTACGCACTGCGCCCTGCCGCGTCAGCAGCCTTGTACCCCTGAGTCTTTTATGTGCTGCCATGCTCTTGATAGCTGGCTGTCAGCTGCCCTTTGGCAAGGGCGGCAGCGCCGTCAAACCTGTTCCTCCACCATCGCAGGAGCAATGTCTGGTGCTGGCTCTGCCCGCCTCCGGCCCCTATGCACCCATTACGGCCAAGATCAGCCGCGGAGCACGACAGGCGCAGCAGGAGCTGACTGCACAAAACAGTAAGATCCGCCTGGAAAATATTGATACCCAGGCAGCGGACTGGCTGAACAGACTCAATGCCCTGCCTGCTCAATGTGCAGTGGTCGGTGGTCCGCTGCAAACCCGCAATTACAGCCTTGCCCGCAGCAGCGGTGTACTGGCGCAACGAGCCTTCTTCACCTTCCTGCCTGCTCTGGAACAGGGCGATGAAGGGGCCAGGGCCTGGCGCTTCTTCCCCAGCCGCCAGGATCAGATCGATGCCCTCCTTGACTTTGCTGATGACGGTCTTGGCATACGTGCGTACGGGGCGCTCTACCCTACGGATTCTTACGGTGTGCACATGACAAGCCTGCTGGAACGCACACTGTCAGAACGCCGCATGCCCCTCTACAAGGCCGCCTATGATCCGGCGGCCATGGACGCCTGGACAGACAGCGCGGCCCGTCTCATCAACCCTACCCAGCAGGAAGGCAGCAGAACCCCCATACCGCAGACGCCCTTCCAGGCCCTTTTTCTGCCCGATTCCTGGAAAAACATGAACATGCTGGTCACCAGCCTGCACTATAACGGTGAGGACAGGCTGGTACTCCTGGGTACCACACTCTGGGAGCAGAGCCTCTCTGGCAGGCTGGTGAGCCATGCCGACAAGTACGCGCTGGCAGTCTTTCCCGGTGCATGGAGCCCTGCCCGTGCGCCCAAGGCCCTGCAGGGCTCCGGACATGACTTCTGGACAGCATTGGGATATGATTTTGTGCGCTTTGGTGCAGCCCTTGCCCTGAACGAACGCCCCACCAGCGGAGAGATCACGGCACGGGCTGGCCGGGCTGCCCAGGCCATGCAGGCTCTTGCCCCCATGCGATGGGACAGTGCCGGGCAGGCCAGGCAGAAGCTCTTCATCTTTCAGGTAACCCCCAGAGGAAAGGGCGAGCTGGACATGGAGCGTTTTCGCCAGGTGCGCCAGTCTGCCATAGAGCGTACTGCCCTGCGCATGCAGGGTCTGCCGCCTGTCGATGAGCAGGGCAAGGCCCTGGTACGGCCTGCCAGCCTGCCCGGGGGCATATCTGCGGGCAGCAGCCCACAGCCTTCCTACAAACTGCGCCTGCCCACGCAGCGCTGAAAACTGTGAAACAAAGGTAGCGACATGGCAGATAATACCAGCCTTGGACCGGAAGCCGTGGCCCATATGGCCGCCCTCTCCCGACTTGTGGTCAACAGAGAAGAAGAAGCTCTTTTTGCCCGCCAGTTCGCCGACATCCTGGGCTATATGGACGTACTCTCCAAGGTGGACACCAGTCATACAGAGCCGCTCTTCAGCCCGGTATTGCATGAAGGCATAACGCGAGAAGACACGGCCCATAACCGCCGCAGTCATGAGCAGGTGCTGGGCAATGCCCCTGACGCTGACGGACAGTACTTTATCGTACCCAGGATAGTATAGGGCAAATCAACAAGGATCACCATGACCGATATCTGTTCACTTTCTCTCACGGCCCTCTGTCATGCTCTGCAAACAAAGCAGGTCAGCGCCGAGGAGGCTGCACAGGCCTGCTTGACGCGCATCGAAGCTACCGAACCCGCCGTGGACGCCCTTCTGCTGGTGGACGCACAGGCTGCCCTGGCCCATGCACGTGAGCTGGACGCTGCCGGCCCTGACCCGGCACAGCCCCTCTGGGGTGTGCCCGTGACCGTCAAGGACGCTCTCTGCACCAGGGGCATGGTCACCACAGCGGCCTCACGCATACTGGAAGGCTTTACCCCCTTCTACGATGCCTTTGCTGTCAGGAGGCTGCGTGAGGCTGGGGCCATCATTTTGGGCAAGGCTAATATGGATGAATTCGCCATGGGGTCAGGCACAGAAAACTCGGCCTATAAAAAAACCCGTAACCCCTGGGACAGCACAAAAACTCCCGGAGGCTCTTCGGGCGGCTCTGCGGCTTCTGTGGCCGCCGGGCAGTGCTTTGCCTCACTGGGAACAGATACGGGCGGCTCCATCCGACAGCCTGCCTCGTTCTGCGGCTGTGTGGGCCTCAAACCCACTTATGGCCGTGTTTCGCGCTACGGCCTCATTGCTTACGGCTCCTCCCTGGATCAGATCGGCCCTCTGACCCGCACGGTGGAAGACTGCGCCCGCATGCTTGCCGTCATTGCCGGGCACGATGCCCGCGACAATACCTCTGCCCCGTGCCCTGTAGAGGATTATCCGGCGGCACTGGCTGCCCTGTCGGGCGACAGACCCCTGCAGGGGCTGAAGCTGGGTCTGCCGCGCGAGTTCTTCGGCCAGGGCCTGGCTCAGGAAGTGCGTGACGTGTGCGAGGCCGCCATACAGCAGGCCGCAAGCCTGGGGGCGGAAATCGTTGAGGTGAGCCTGCCCCATACTGACGCGGCCATTGCCACCTACTATATCATTGCCATGGCTGAGGCCAGTTCCAACCTGGCCCGTTTTGACGGTGTGCGCTACGGCCGCCGTGCCCCTGACGTGAAGAATCTGGAAGAGCTCTATGTGCTCTCCCGCTCCCAGGGTTTCGGACAGGAGGTCAAGCGTCGTATCATGCTGGGGGCCTATGTGCTTTCTTCAGGCTATTATGACGCCTACTACCGCAAGGCTGCTCAGGTGCGCCGCATCATCCGTGACGAATATCTCAGTGCGCTGCAGCAGTGTGACCTGCTCTGTGCGCCGGTCTCGCCCGTAACTGCCTGGCCGCTGGGCAGCCACAGCACTGATCCGCTGGAAGCCTATCTCATGGATGCCTATACCCTTTCCCTCAATCTGGCTGGCCTGCCTGGCCTTTCGCTGCCTGTGGGCCTGGGAGCCGACAGCCGCATGCCTGTTGGTCTGCAGCTCATGGGTCCTGCTTTTGGCGAAGCCCGTCTGCTGGCTGTGGCGCATGCTCTGGAATGTGCGCTGCCTGCCCTGGGCAGTCCAGCCCTGTAAGCGGCACAGCAATACAGATACAAAAAGCGGAGGCCCGGAGCCTCCGCTTTTTGTAGGGTACTTTTGCTGCAGGTCTCAGCAGCCGCGTATCCAGTAGGTATCAACGCTGCTATCCAGCCAGCCGTCACTGATATCAGTAAAGCCGGCCTGCTTGAAAAGCTGGCGATATTCGTTACGTGTACGCCGCCAGCCCCAGAACTGTTGGCGCCTGATGCCCAGATAGTGCAGCACACCACGGATGACGATCTTCAAACTGTTGACGAAACTGCCGATAAGAGAATCCTCCTCCAGCAGGGAGGCTGACAGGCAGACCAGCTCGCCCCCGGGTGCCAGCTGTACGCGCAGGGCCTGCAGGAGACGTATGAGCTCTGCCTGAGGAATACCGTAGTCCACCGCAGACAGATAAATCATGTCGTAGTGCACGTCAGGCGGCAGGCAGAGCGGGGGCAGGCCGATGAAGATGCGTTCTGTGGGGATGATCTGACGCAGCCATTTCATGCCCACTGTGCTGGGCTCATTGACGTAGAGTTCCATACCGGGAACCTGGTCCAGCAGCAGCTTTTCCATATAGCCCACGCCGCTGCCGATGGAGAGCACACGCAGGGCGGGTGCGCTCTCATCGGCCAGAGTCTGCCGTACGCGCAGCCTGTCGGCTAGCCAGCGGGCATCGGCTACTTTATTGGCACGCCACTGTTCAGGCAGGTCGTCCCAACTTTTGTAGCGTCGGAACAACTCTTCATAAAAAGTGGCGTAGAATTTGGGTTCAGCCAGACGGAAGAAGGATATGTGTGAAAATGCCGTAAAGGGTATGCCCTGCCAGCTTTCCTGATAAAAACGCCGCACGTCTGCCTCCTGATCAGGATATGCCTAGTCTCTCCCTCTTGCAGCATAGCCCATACAGGCGCCACCTGCAAGATTGGGGAATCGTTCAGGAGAGCTCTTTTCTCTCTGTCAGGCAGCATCAGCAAACGCCTCAGGCACGTTCCATCCTCACGTCACCGGTCAAAGTGAATTCAGGCACATAGACGGTCTTTCCGTCCACCTCATGGGCAGTCGGAGGCTCATCAAGGGAAATGAGCATGGTCACTGCACCACTGCATGTAAACGTGTCATTACCACCCTGAGAGATATCCTCAATGGTAGCATATCCTGTCTCAAAGTTGCTCGTGATGCGCAGTAAAGAGCCTTCGGAGCTGATTTCGATGCCATGGATGCGCGGCCGAGAAACAAAGCCGGCATCCCTGATCGTGTCGAGCTCTTTTTCATGCAGTCCGCAAAAACCAGGGAACAGGATTGCAGCACTTTCAAGGCCGGCCTGCGAGGCCATCATGGACACAAAGGGCAGCAGGTTGCTGTGCTCTTCATCCAGCAGGTCGCGCAGTTTTTCCACGCAGTACTGTGAAAGCTGATCAGGCGTCACCTGAGGCTGCGCCGGTGTGTCTTCACCATTGAAGCTTTTAACATTGCGGCGGGCAGTATCCTTGATGAAGGATTGATGTATGCCGTCTGCCGACACAAGACGCTGTTGCGTGAGGCTGAGAAAGCCGTTATCGTCGGGAGAAACAAGGGCATACTTGAAGTCCTGCAGGCCTTTCTGCAGATCGAAGGAAGCGGGCTGAGTGCCGAAGAAATAACTCTTCAGTGTTTCGAAACGCTCATTCCATTTTGCTACAGGCGTTTCCTGTTTTGTTGCTGTGAAGGCAGCGGTCAGCTTCTGCTGCATGTCTTCGGGCATGGCCCGGAAGCGGCTGTCAGCTTCCAGCCCACTCATAGCATCATTGAATGCCGTTTCGCTGGTACGCGTAGCCATGGTGCCGAGTCGTGCCACCACGTCACTGAGGCGTTCGCTCAGGTCTCTGGCTTCAGGCTGGGCGTCTCCACTGCGGGCACTGTTCACTGTTTCCCGAATAACGGCCATAATGCGCTCGTTACGCAGGGCAATGGCGGCACGGCCTGACTGCCTAAGCCCGAGGAAGGCATCCCCCACTTTACGGAACAGTGTTCCGAGAGCGCTTCTCTGCTGAAGCTGATTGTCGGCTCCGATCTTGAGCTGATCAAGGTCAGTGACCTTGCTGATATTCTGAAGGTTCTGCATATTCACGGGCATGGTATGCTCCTTATTGATGTTGCGCTGTTCCCTGTGAGAACAATGTTGGTATTTTGGACTTGTGCAGTGTGTTTATGCATGCAACAGCAAAAATCATACCATCAGCTTACAGGCCTGCAGTGCTGAAGGCAGTGCCCACGTTTTCCAGACGGAACTGCGGGATGAGCACTTCACGGCCGTTCACCACATGGCGTTCTGGAGCAGCGGCAAGGTCTATGTGCATGGTCACTGTGGACAGCTGTGAGAAGGCCTTGCCCTCCACGCCGCTGGTTATGAAGCCATACTCGTATCTGGCGTCCACCACCAGCTCATGGCCTTCACGACGCAGCGTCACGTCGGTGATCTGCTGATTTTTGCTAGTAAGGACCAGAGAGAGGTTGCGGTAGATGTTGTGGCCACTGTCGCGGGGCAGCTGCATCGCCAGAGTGCCCAGGCCGTTCTGCGCAATGACCGTACTCACGAAGGGCATCAAATCTCTGTGCTCGTAGCCAAGAAGCGTATCGAGCGCATCTCTGTAGTGATCATCTTCCATACTGCGGGGAGTAGCGATATCGCCCACCCGCGTGATGGCGCCGCGCCTGAAGTCCATAAAGGTCAGCTGGTGAAAGCCATCCCTGATCTGAGCCTGCTGGCGGGGGTTCAGAAAACCCTCCCTGAGGCTTTCGGCAAAACGTTCCATGCCTCTGGCAAGCCTCAGTTCAGGGGGCTGTTCACCAAAGAAGGCCCATTTCAGGGCAGTGGCACAGGTTTTCCATTCCGAGGGTCTGGCACCGACCTTAGGGGCTTTCATGTTCTCCAGAGCCTGCGCCAGAGCGGCCCTGGATGTAGCGGGCAGACTGGTGAAACGCGGGTCGCCCGTGATACTGCTCTCGATCTGGCCAAAATAGGCTTTCTGGTTCACATGGCTCTGCAGTCTCTCCAGCGCTTTCTCCAGTTTCGCACTGACCTCGCGCACGATGCACATATCATGGTGTGTGCTCTCATCCACAGCTCTCTGCATGGCAGTGAGCAATGCGCCATTACGGGCTGTGATGGCGGCCTTGCCTTCAGAGGAGAGGGCACGGAAGGCATCCTTTATTTTGTGACCAAGGGTTTCTAAAAAGCTGCGCCTGGCGAGGCGCCCTTCGCTGTCCAGCTTGAGCTGGCTAAGGCTTGTGACACTGGCAAGGCTGTTGATATTCTGCACATAGTCTGCCATGAGAGACTCCAATATAGGGGCTTGGGATTCTCACGCTGCCCCTGAATGAGAACGTTGTTGGCAGCCGGGGCTCCGGCACCGCTTCCTGACGGGATTGATACAAGAAGCGTACCAACTCTCGCACTAGACGCGGATCATGTTCTGCATGGCAACTATGTCAAGGTCAGAGGCTGCGGCCTCTGAGGCACGGGAAGCAGCATTCCCGGCAATGGCGTCGAAGCCTTCCAGTAAAGCGGCAAGGGCTTCGAGGAAGGTCACGGCCTGGGCGGTAAAGGCCACCTGCGACAGATCTTCCATGTGTATGATGCTCTGCAGGGTTACGGCATCGCCCTCAAGGCCAAGGGTTGCGCCGTTCGTGCCGCAGAAAAGGCTGTTCATACGCAGAAGTTCGGCATAGAAGGCTTCACGCCCATCAGCGGGAACCACGCCTGCCGCAGCCTGCATGACTATGGCATTGCGGGATTCGAAAAGTCCTATCTGAAAGTGAAAGTCCCCCATGGGTACGGAAACAAGACTTTCTCCCGGAACAACTGGGCAGTCGATATGGGCTTCGGCAAGGAAGGCTGTGACGAGCTCAAGAAAACGCTTCTGCATGGCGGACCTCTATGAGTTTACAGATATCAGGCATAGCTATACCACATAGGTGGACCAAAATAGCCCATGCAGCCCCTCTCCGCAAGATTAGCCACGCCGTACGGCAGGCGGGCATTTTTCTGTCTGGCACTGAGCTATGCGCTGTGCCGGGCATACGCTGCCAGCAGGCAATCAGCATGGGAGGGAACAAGTTTTTGCTGACTGTATATTGCCAGCACGTCCTGGCGGGCAGTGCGGCCCAGTTGGGCGCAGTGCTGTGGATTTTCCAGCGCAGCCAGCATGGCACGGCACTGATCCTCTGTATTTTCCGGCAGGGCCAGCATGTTCTTGCCCGGCCTGAAAAAGGGCTGAACTGCCGAAGCCAGCAGGGCCGTACCGCAGCTCATGGCCTCCAGCCGATACAGCAGAGGGGTTGCCGGTTCCGGGCAGATGTGCAGTCGTGCAGCGCAGAGCATGTCGCGCAGGTCTTCCAGCCGCAGGGCATCGGCAATGCAGAGTCTGCGGCGCATGGCTTCGGGCAGACGGTCGCACCAGGCGCGCAGGCCTGCCCGTCCAGTGCCCCGGCTCAGGTTCAGTACCAGGCGTGTCTGAGGTCGCTCCCGCAGGAGGCAGCGCACAAGGACGCTCACAGCCTGCTCCTTTTGGGCAGTCAGGTATTTGAGATCAAAGGAGATGATTTCCTGCCCCGGCGTATGGTCAAAGCCGTCTGCCTGAAATCTTCCTGCCTGCTCCGGGGCCATCATGTCTGTATCTACCCAGGGCGGGATAACGCGCACATGCGCCCGCACCTGCGGGGGAAAGAGTGCGCGCTGTGCCGCGTCAAAGCAGAAGCAGGCATGGCTTTGCAACGCCTGCAGGGCCTGCATGGCATTGCTGGCCGCGTAACGGGGCGCTGTCTGTGCGCTCAGGGCCAGGGTATCGCCGCAGTAGAAGACGTGAAAAGCCTCGGCAAAGGCCTGCCGCACAAAGAACGTTCTGCCGCCAGAGGCAATGGTCAGCACCATGTGCGGCTGAAACTGGGCTGCCAGCTTTTGCAGCATGTTGAAAAAGCCCTCACCCGCTGCCACGGCCTGCTGCCATTGCGCGGCATAGGTCTGGGCCTGCACTGCGCGCCGGGTGCGGTCTGCCCTGAGAATGACTCGCCGCACACCGGGCAGGCTCACACCGTGACGCTGAAAACAGGAGGCGAAAAGCACCTCATGCGCAGGGTCCGCAGCCAGCTGCGTTGCCAGATAACCGAAACGACCCGGAAAGTTCTCGTGACAGAAAAGAATACGCATGGCGCTCCCAAGACTGACGTGGAGGGGGAAGAAAAGGGGCGGCCCTGGCCGCCCCTGTGTGTTGTTGTTAGCCCTGGCTGTTTTCCAGGATAAATTGTTGTTGCTGGGTATCGCTGCTTTCCGAATTTTCGACCGGGGTCAGATTCGTTTCCAGCGTGAGAGCAAGCTCTGAACCAGCCGAGAAGGTAAATGTGCCATCCTCTTGTGCTTCCCACTTGGTCATATCCAGCGTAAGCGTATGTGCCCCCTGGTCAGTCGTGCCAACCGTAATGCCATACTCGCTGGCCAGTTGATCCATATTGGTCAGGCTCAATGCATTTTGTCCTTTAATAAGCACTTCTATGCCTGAAACCTGCGGCTTATCTTCAGATTTGCCTATGCCCAGGAAAGACTCCAGCGTCAACGCGGTATCTCCAGATACCATAAAGTCAATACCTTCGCCACCCTGTATCATAAAGTCATTTTTGTCATAGACAGCTATATCGCTTCCACTGCCGCCAAAAAGATAATCATTTCCTTCGCGACCAAGCAGATAATCATCCCCTCCGCCACCAAAGAGCATGTCATCGCCGTCCATGCCATAGAGGATGTCATCACCGCCGCCTTCTTTTTCAAAATTCTCAGGAGTCAATGTACCGTCTGCAATGCCTTCTCTTATACCATCGTAATCGTATTTTACAATTTCACCCTTATCTCCATCACCGAAAAGAAAATCATTACCTTCCAGGCCATACAAAGTATCATCGCCTTCCAGGCCGACAAGTATGTTGTCTGAACTTCCGCCAACAAGAACATCAACACCTGCATCGCCGAGAACAGTATCGTCAAGATTGGTATCTATAGTAACGGAAGTAACAACTTTTTGACTGTCGTCTGCGCCCTGAGTTGCAAACTTGAGCTCAAAGTCCTTTACTCCAGTTGCGTCTTTGACCTGAAAATCTTTATGCAGGCTGAATGTCCATTCGCCGTCAGCTTCCAGGACAGCTGAAAAGAGTTCAGTCCCGCCGTCCAGCTTGCCTATAAGCATGCTTGAACCATTACTGCCCGTTCCCATCTCCAGGGTTGCATCACACTCAGCATTGTCAACCAGCACCGTCAGGGTCTCACCGTTGGCGTAATCAAAAATCGGATGTTCATACCCTTCAGCAAAACCGTCAGCAGATGCGGCACTCACTGTACCCGTGGTTTTCACCAGCGCTGGAGGCAGAGTGACGAAATCAATGCCCTGAATGGTGAAGTCGCTGTTATCCCCATTATCGACAGCAGTAATGACAACCCTGTCAAAACCACTACTGATATAGTCCCCTATACCTGTAGTACCACCACTCATCATTCCACTCTTCGTATCACTAGTATACAGTTCACTATGAATATGTTCATATCCATCTGTATCAGTGCGCCTATAAAATGAAACTAGAGCAGTCTCACCTACAGAATCCCCTGCAGCACTATTATAGAATGCACCGAACTTGATGCTCACACCATACGCTAAGCCTGTTAAATCAAAAATAAGAGACTCACAAAGTCCTTTGTCAGCACTACCTGCTGACAGTTCATTACTATGATTACCTGCATCATTTTCCAGACTATTATTTGTATATTTTATTATCAACCCTTGATCTTCTACATCTGTATAGTCGGAATAAACAGGCTTAACTTCTGTATTTTTATATACCTTCTCATGCAGAACCCCTACTCCAACCGCAATTTTCGTCTGTATTGTTCCTTTTTGAGTTACTACCTGTTCACCATCTATATACTGAACACCGGTCATGATTCCAGCTTTCACTGAGACCTGACCATCATACATTCCATTTGCATCAAAGTCATCAACTTTTGTTACAGTACTATCACCCTGAGTAACTTTTCTTGCGTGACCTGTAAAATCAAGACCTTCTTTCTTGCTAATATTCTTTTCACTATTTTCTATACCTAAGACAACATCAGTAATGCTTGCAATCAATGACGTTCCACTATCAGCTATGCTCAAATCAATATCTGTCGTTTTTGTTATTGTATCACCATCGCCATCAGTGACTGTCAACTCAATACCAAGGTATTCTTTCAGAGAAAATTCACCATTCGTATGGTCGATGGTCCCCTTACCGCTCATAACAAAATCCACGTTGCCATCATTAAGAGAGACTGTAAAGATATCTTTCTCTCCGGCTACTCCTCGTATCGTACCATCTGGATCTGCTTTCAACGAAATCCGTACACGACTTCCGTCAGGTAACAATGCATTTAAGTTGGTATTTTCATCACCAAGAATTTTTAACGAATATTCAGCATCCGTATTGTCTCTGTCAGCGCCGTATGCAATACCAAAGAAATCACTCAGAGGCTTGCTTATCACCTCAGTACTGGTTTCAGAAACACTGCCCCAAGTGGGATTGAGAGCGTGAATCTGTGGCCCATCATCATGCACTTCCACAGTCAGTTTGCCGACAGCAGTATCTCCAGAAGCATCGGTTACTGTGATGGGGATACTCGTGCCTGATATGACATCATTCGAATCATCTGTATTCTGATGCTCAAGAGTATGATCAAGTTTGTACTGGTAATGTACTGTCCACAGACCGTCATCAGACTTTTCAGCATCTGTCACTGTTACAGTCACGGCGCCGTCATAAACAGAAATCTGCGTATTCTGGTTTTGCGCAGGTGTCCACTTGGTATCACCCTCAGCTATCGTAATCGCAACACCACCCACATCGATAGTACCGGCTTCGCCGTTGAGATCGACAGTAAAGGAATCCTCACCTGTCAATTTGGCATCAGGCGTTGTACCGTTCGGCAGGTTACTCTCGTCCAGCGTAATCGTCTTTACCGGGCTCTCAGGACTGGTATCGCTATCGTCTCCGTCAGGACCGGGTTTTTCGGGTATAAATGTTGGCGCCTTGAGGGTCAGGGACTGCGAGTGCACATCGTTATCTGCATCCGTGCCGCGCACGGTCAGCATAACCTTGTCAGTCAATGCAGCACCTGTTTCATCCGCAGCAATGGAGAACTTGAAGCTGCCGTCTTCCTGCATGGTTACAGTGACATTGTTTCCTGCACTGCTCCAAGTTTCGCCGGCCTTCATCAGATTGAGGTCAGCGCCACCAGTCCACGACCAGGCCGGTCCGTTCTCAGATTCCGACACTTCAATCTTCAGGTAGGGGGACGCTTCATTGTCCGCCCCAAAAATCACTGACACAGTCTGCTGGTCTTCATCGCCCTGCAAGGCGACAAGGGGTACATCGTCATGCACTTCCACAGTCAGCTCGGCAGTGCTCACATCACCTGTACCGTCAGTCACCCTGATATCGATAGCGCCCTGGACAATCTGATCGGCTGCAGTTTTGTCGTGGGTCTGATTGCCTTCAAGCTCATATGTATAGTTCACCTGCCAGCCATTGCTGGTCAGGGTTGCACCGGTTACGGTAATGGCCACACCGTTGCTGCTTACTGCAGTATTCCCCTGTGGGGTAATCTCAGTCACATTCCTGTCAGTGGGAATGGTCAGGCTTACCGTATTGACGCTATCCTGCAATTCAATGATACCGCCGATTTCACCATGCACGTTCACCGTAAAACTGCCGGAACCAGTGCTGCCGTGTTCCGTATGCTGCCAAGAGCCGTCAGACAGTGCCCCTTCATCCACAACGATATGGGCATTACCAGCCTGCACATGCGCATGAGGGTTGGGTTCAGGCCTGGTCGGCTCTGCGGGATCCGCAGGATCAGGGTCGCTGCCCGGATTTTCAGGGTCAGTACCGCTTGGCGTATCGTCTTCCGGCTTGTCTGGAGTACCAGGGGTGATGGTGACAGCAGCAGACTTCAAGGTAAGTGTGGCATGAGCTTCGTCATCGTCTGCATCAATGGCAGTGACGCGAATTATCTCAGTTTTGCCTCCCGCATCGCTGTCAGCCAGCACAAAGGCGTATGTGCCGTCAGCATTGGCTGTTACAGACATAGCATTGTCTGAGCGCGTCCAGGTCTCACCTGTCACCATTTCCGTGAGATCAGTCACAGACTCTTGATTTTTATTTGTCCATTCAAAGAGCTGCGAACCGTCTTCCCTGTAAACCAGCACCTGCGCCGGGGCGTCATCATCCGCGCCCATATCCACCACGGCCTTGTGGGACTCTTCGGTAGTTTCAGAAGGCCGCACCTCCACAGTGGGCACATCATCTTCCACCACAACGGTGATATACGCATGGGCGGTGTCGCCATCGTTGTCCGTAGCCACAAGGGGGAAGCGCCAGGCAGCGTCTTCACCGTTGCCCTTGCTGTGTTCCAGGGTATTGCCGGTCAGTTCAAAGCTGTAGCGCAGTTCGCCGGTGGCGGCATTGAAGCCGGTGATGGTCAGGGTGCCCAGAGGGTCGCCAGTGGCCTCATCTGTCAGCTCAAAGCTGCCGCCCGTGAAACTGCCATGAGCATAGACGCTTGTGCCCGCAACAGTGATGGAGGCAAGGCCATCCGGCGCGGTGATGAAGACAGAGTCTGCTGCCGCATCAGTGCCGCTGTTTTCGGCAAGGTCAGCCTCCTGCACCCTGAGGATGTCCTGCGGCACGTTCATGCCAGCAGGCGGGGTGGGGCCGCCGGGCACGGGGATAACCGGGGTATCAGGCTCCAGGCGTTCGCTTTCACCGCTGATGATGTTCACGCCATAGTCGATGACGCCCTGATCCCTGCCCCAGGCATTGTCGTCAAAGGTGCGGTCCAGCGCCAGGGCCATGCCCCAGTCCAGCTCTTCCAGATGATTGATGCCGTCAGCCAGGTCGCTGGTGCCGTATTCGTTATACCGGGCCGAACGCGCTGCCGCGCCAGCCCCGGGGCCGGCAGCGGGCATGAGGTCAGGCTCGTTCATGGCCGTGAAAAAGTCCTCACCCGAAATCTGCACACCATCCACAACAAAGTCAGGCATATTGTCCTTGCTGTGGGCATTGTAAAAATTGGTCAGCTCAAGGGTGGCGCCGTCTTCAAACTGCAGCACAAGATGGTCGCCCTGACGGGCAAGGGTAGCCTCTTCAGTGGGGAAGCCAAAGACAAAGCGGTCATTGGCGCTGCTGCTGACGGACTGACGGGTCTGGGCTGCCGGACGGGCAAGGGTAATATCGGCCACGGTACATTCTCCTGCTTTGTATCAAAACATGCCACAGGGCTGGCGAAAGGGCATAAAAAAACTGCCGGAACACAGGGCAAACGAAAAGAACGGCAAAAAAACGCCATTCCAGACGAACCCCTATGACCGACAGGATTCTACAAAGCGCTGACTGTACGCGTTGGATGACAAAGTTTTATCTGAAAGCAGATAAATGTCAAGAACAGAGACAGTGCCTGAGCCCGTCAGGCCTGCACCTCCCCGACATCCTCCTTCAACGGGCCGGAAAAGAACGGCTGCACGGCATAGAGTCGCGATGTTCTGCCAAAAAGATAGACAATATCCCCAGCCTGCAGGGCATCATGCGGGCCGGGTGCGGCTGTCATGGCCTCCCCGCGCTGAATGGCCACTACAGTCACGTCAAAACGGGGCCGCAGGCCGCTTTGCGCCAGTGTTCTGCCGCAGAGGGGCGAAGCCTCCTCAAGACGCATGGCCTGTACGCCCATGTCGGCCAGACGGCTGGCCATGGCGTCCAGCGAGCCGGCCTCTCTGCGCATATGGCGTATCATGCGGTAGTTCTTCTGGCGGATACGCGCGGCATAGGCCTCAATATCCTGCCGGGGCGCGAGATAGTGGGTTAGCACACGGCTGAAAACCTCGATGGAGGTCTCAAACTCTTCAGCCACCACCTCGCTGGCCCCCAGACGGATGAGCGGGGCCACCTCGCTGACAAAGCGGGTGCGGGCCACAATATGCAGGTCAGGATTCATGGCGCGTGCCTCCTGGCAGATGGCACGCACAGCCGAGGGGTCAGAAATGATGATGGCCATGACGCGCGCCCTGTCCACCCCCAGGTGCTCCAATACCACAGGCTGCGTGGCATCGCCCTGGGTGATGGGCTCGCTGTGGCGGTAGCGGCGCACAGTCTCGGGGTTCATCTCCAGTATGGTATAGGTTATGCCCGATTCCCTGGCCACATGGGCCAGATGCTGACCGCTGATACCGAAACCGATGATGATGAGATGATCCTGCAGGGCACATTCACCGCCGCAGGCCTCGCCGGCAGCCGGCAGCGGGGCACGGCCCCAGCGCAGGGCCAGACGGTCGGCCAGCCTGGGGGCCACAGACATGAGGCCGGGTGTGAGCATCATGGTCAGCACGCTGACAGCCAGAAAGGTCTGATAATCGTCCATGCCCAGCAGGCCTGCGCTCAGGCCCGAGGCAGCCAGCACAAAAGAAAACTCCCCTACCTGGGCCAGTGAGAGCGAGGTGACCACAGCCGCCCGCAGCGGGTAGCCCTGTATGAGCACTGACGGCAGGCAAAGCAGGCTCTTGATGACGACAAAAAGGCCTGTCATGAGCAGAATGTAGAAGAAATGCCCACCCAGATAGCCCACATTGAGCATCATGCCCACAGAAATGAAGAAAAGGCTCATGAACACGTCACGATAGGGCAGTATGCCTGAAATGACGCTCATGCTGTACTGCGAGCGGGCCAGCAGCAGACCGGCCAGAAAGGCCACCAGCGAGAGAGAAAGACCCAGGGCACTGGTGAGCAGGGCCATGCCCATACACAGGCCAAGCGTGGTCAGCAGCAGTATCTCACGGCTGCGCGAGCCCATGACAGCCTCCATGAGGCGGTCCAGACCAAAATGCGCGGCCAGAAGCACAGCACCCAGCGACAGAGCCACCCAGAGGCAGTTGAGCAGGGCATCCTGCAGAGAAAGCTGCAATGTGCCTGCCAGCAGGGGCACTGCCAGCAGCATGGGGGCTATCATGATATCCTGGAACACCAGGATAGCCAGTGAAAGGCGGCCCGTGGGCGTGCAGGTGCTGCCGCGCTCCTGCATGATGCGCAGAACAATGGCCGATGAGGAAAGCGCGGCCAGGCAACCCCAGAAGACGCCCTTCTGCCAGCTGACGCCCTGCAGCAGAAAAATGCCTGTCACAGCCAGTACCGTAAGCCCTATCTGCAGGCTGCCACCCAGAAAGACAGGCCGCTTGAGCCTGCTGAGGGCATCACCTGAAAGCTCCATGCCAATGGTGAAGAGCAGCATGGCCACGCCCAGCTCTGCCACCTGATCAATGGTCTCATGGTCGTTCACCACGCCCAGCAGCGACGGGCCGCACAGCACACCGGTGAGCAGAAAGCCCACGGTAGTGGGCAGCCTGAAGCGCTTGCAGGCCAGCGTAACGACAATGGAGAGCAGAAAAAGCGCTACGATATCAGCCAGCAGGGAAGTTTCCATGAGGGGCTCCGTCTGAGGTCAGGGTGCGTACGGCGCACGGATTGCAGCAAAACAGGGGAAATGAGGTTCAGGCATGACAGGGAAAGCACAGCCAGGGGTCAGCTGCAGACACGGTTACGCCCCCCCTCCTTGGCCCGGTACAGGGCCTCATCGGCACGGCGCAGGAGGTCTTCGGCGCTTTCGTCTGCCTGATACTGGGCCACACCCAGGCTGGCAGTAACAGCCCTGCCACCGGGCAGGATGATGTTGCGGCTGACAGCCAGGCGAATGCGCTCGGCCATGCCGAGGGCATTCCCCAGCACAGTACCGGGCAGAAGTATGCAGAATTCTTCGCCACCGACACGGGCCGGCAGGTCTTCACGGCGGGTGTTTTCGCGCAGTACGGCAGCACAGGCCTGCAGTGTTTTATCGCCCTGTTCGTGCCCGTAGCTGTCATTGATACGCTTGAAGAAATCCAGGTCAAACATGAGCAGGCTGAAGGGGTGCCCGTGCCGCCGGGCCATAGCCACGCATTTTTCCAGCATATCGTCCAGCGGGCGGCGGTTGGCCAGGCCGGTCAGGGCATCCGTACGGCAAAGCTGCTGCAGCTCGGCCCTGGCGTCACGCAGCTCACGTATCTTCTGCGCCAGCTTGATCCTGAGCTGCCGCTCCTTGCTGATGTCAACGATGACGCCCACCCTGCCTATCTCACCCAGGGAGGAAACAATACCCCTGGTCCAGTACAGGGTATGCCGCAGACCCTGCGGTGTTGCATAAGAGACGTGATAGTGCTTTTCATCCACTTCGCCCACATGGGCCGTATCTTCGGCCTGATAGCGTTCACGCTCTTCGGGGCTCAGAAAATCCAGCTCCAGCACGGTACGCCCCAGCATGTCTTCACGCCGTGCCCCGAAAAACTTCTCATACGCCCTGTTGAAAAGGCAAAAACGGGAATGCTCGTCCTTGGCAAAGACAGGCATGGGCAAATCTTCCACCAGGGCTTCATAAAAAGCCAGCTTACGGCGCAGAGCAGCCAGCTCGGCCTGCAGGGCCTGGCAGCCCCCGGCAGATGTATCGTCAGGCTTTTGCATCACAAGACCTTATGGGCATATGAGCTTAACGAATACAGAGATATGCCGCTTTTGCAAAACTTGCAAGACGCTCACAGGCTCTAGTCCAGCTCGCGCCCTACCCAGACAGCCCGGCCGATGATATGCACCAGGTCAGCCATCTGCTCACCTGTATCTGCCTCTATGGGCGGGTATTCGGGGTTGAAGCTGCTCAGAATGAGCCTGCCGGGCATGGCATTGACTATTTTCAGATACACCATGTCTTCCACACCCACGGCATAGATGCGGCCGGGCACTGGCTCGTTCTGGCTCTGATCAATAAGCACCACATCATTATGCAGTATGCGCGGCTGCATGCTATCGCCCGAAACACGCAAAAGCACCATGGCCGACGGCCTGCCCTTGCGGCGCAGAAAATCCTGCCGGAAGGCATAATGCCGCTGCACTTCGCTGCTGGTCTCAAAGCTGCCGCTGCCTGCTGAGAGCCGAGCCTCCACCATGGGTACCATGAGCAGCCCGCCCTGCTCTGCTGTATCGCCCGATGCGGCAGGGCGCCCCTGCCCTGCCAGCAGCCAGTCCAGCGAGCAGTGCAGCACACGGGCCAGACGTACGGCGTATTCCCCCCTGGGCATCTGCCCGTTTTCATACTGCTGTATGGTAGTCAGGCTTACACCCACTGCCGCAGCCAGCTCTGCCTTGCGCAGACGCAGTGCTGCACGACGCTCCTGCAGCCGCCTGGCAAAGCCCTCCTGCAGGTCGCGGCTTTCTGTGGAAGGCATGACAGGCCTCCTTTTTTTATGCTGTAAAAACAATACCTTACAGCGAATACCCCAGAAAAATTGACAATTTTTCTTTTTGAAAATCAAAAGAAAACATGTAAACTGTTCAAAATAACAGGTTTTCTTTCAATAAAATAACAGTTTTCCACCAGAAAGGCAAGAAAGTAAACATTTTGTGAGGTGCCATGCGCGAAGTACACAGCAGATCAGAAGATCCCACCATTGCCACACAGCCTGCCACACTGCCCGACACCACTGGCAAGACAGGGCCTGCCAGGCGTGAACAGCCTTCAGGTGCGCGTTCATCCCGGGCGCAGGCCATGCGCCTGGCCCATGAGGAGCGTCAGTGGCTGGAGCTTATGCCGCACCTGCCCGAGAGTGTACAGGTGCTGTATCAGGCTCTTGGCAATATGCGCCATCTCTGGCGGCTGTTACAGAGCTTTGGCGGGCAGAGCCTGCGCGTGCCCCAGCGTATGCCAGCGGCAGACCACCCCCTGCGGCGATGCCTGGGCCGCCCCTGCCTGCAGAAGCTCATGGCCTTTTCTGGCGGTACCAGCGTCTATGTACCGCGCTGTGAGGCCCTGCAGGGCAGACTGCGCCAGCGTGAGATCATTGAGGCTTTCAGCGCCTCCTGCGCGCAGGGGGTCAGCAGCACTGCGGCGGTGGCTGCTCTGGCCCGGCGTTTTGCCCTGAGTGACCGCCGCATCTGGCAGATATTGAAAAAGGAGGCCTCTGTACCGCCACAGGCCCGTGCCCTGCGCCGTCTGGCACAGAACGATGCCCTGGCTCAGGCTGCTGTAACGGACAGGGACTGAAAACCTTCAGTCTTACCTTACCCTCCTGTTCTGGCATGTTGCGCTCATGGCTGTCTGTACGGCCACACAAACAACAAGGGAGCGCAACATGTCACAGGCCTTTCAACTGGCTCATGCCTTTACTGCCCGATGGGAGGGGGGTCTCTCTGACCACCCGGCTGATCCGGGCGGTCTGACCAACTACGGTATATCCCTGCGCTGGGCGCGAGAGCTGGCAGCACAGGCCCGGCAGGAATGCTGCCTCAGCCTTCGTGACTGTGCGGCCTGCCCGCCAGAGCACCGCAGAGACTGCGGCTGGCCCGGACTGGACATTGATATGGACGGCGATGTGGATGCCGATGATATACGGGCCTGCACCAGAGCCCAGGCTGCCCGCCTGTTCAGGCAGCATTTCTGGGATAAACTGGCCTGCGCCCGTCTGCCCCTGCCGCTGGCCGTGACCCTCTATGACGGCGCAGTGAACATGGGGGCGCCGCGGGCCGTGCGCCAGCTGCAGCGGGCCATGAACATGACCGGCGAGGCAGAGCTGGAGGAGTACAGCCCCATCAGCGAGGATGGCCGCATGGGCCCCGGAACGCAGACACTGGCCAAGGCACTGGCCGACAGTGGTCTGGACTATTTTGCCGCCCGGCAGAGCCTGCGCCTGCGCGAGACCTTTTACCGTGATCTGGCTGCCCGCCGCCCTTCCATGCAGGCTTTTCTGCAGGGCTGGCGCAACCGCACACGGGCTCTGGGCCGCTATCTGGCTGAGCTGCAACGGGAGGAAGCGTGATGTGGAAGCTTCCTGCCAGGGTTCTGCACAGTCTTTTGAAAAACACAGGCCGCGACAGTACAGCCCAGCAGCGTCTCAATGAGCAGGAGATCAGCGGTGCGCCGCCCAGTCGTCTGCGGCTCTGGCGTTCCTTTCTGGGCTGGACCCTGAGCCTGCTCTTTGTCTGGGAAGTGGCAGGGCGGCTTATTATCATCCCCCTGCTCTTCCCCACCTGGGGGCAGCACCTGCCGCCCTCTGCCCTGGAGCAGGTCACAGCCCTGCTTCTGGCCCTGCTGGGTCTGGCGTTTTGAGACAGCCTGTTCATCTGAACGCTTCTCTCAAACGGAAGCCTTCCGGTACTTCTGCAGGAGAAAAGGCTGCCTCCTCGATATGTCCATGTCAATCCGAATTACGAGGCGATCCGGTATCTCTTGCATATTTCAACAAGATATTTTCATTCATTTTCAGTTATTTTTCGTTTAACTTGTCTCTACGGAGGCAGCAGCATGGCCTTTAGTGAGGAGGACAGATTTGCGGGCTGCATGGAACGCAGAGAGTTTGCGGTGACAGAGCGGTCCGGCAAATTCTGCAAAAAATGTGATCTGAAGAGTTATTGCGACAGGTGTGAGCAATAAGGACAGTATATGCAGGTAACACGGGTTCAGTTGAAAAACTGGAAAAACTTTCAGGATGTAGATGTTTCCTTGAACTCAAGGATGTTTTTGCTTGGCGTTAATGCGGCAGGTAAATCCAACTTCCTTGATGTATTTCGTTTTATGCGGGATGTTGTGGAATATGGTGCAGCAAAGGCTGTTGCTTCTCGTGGTGGCATGAGCAGATTGCGCTGCCTGTATGCCCGACAGGAACCTGATATACGCCTCATGTTTACTATAGATGATATCTGGAAATATGAACTGGAGCTGACGACTGACAAGGCTACTGTCACCATAAAACGAGAAGTAGTGAAAAAGAATGAAGAAACTTTACTGAATCGCCCTGATGAGCTGGATTTGAGCGACCCGCAAAGAAAAACCCAGACGGCTCTGGAGCAGGTAAGTGCCAATCAAAAGTTTCGTGAGATAGCGGATTTTTTCAGGAGTATAGAATACCGACATATTTTGCCGCAAGTAGTGAGGGACCCCTTGGGGTTTTCCGCAGCTCCGGTGGAAAACGATCCCTATGGACGGGATATTGTCCGACAAATATGGAATACGTCTCAAAGGACCCGGATCGTCCGCCTCAAGCGTATCAATGAAGCGCTCAGGCTTGCGGTTCCCTCGTTGTCCGAGTTGAATGTGGACATGGACAAAAGCAGTGGGCAACCTCACCTCAAGGCAAAATTTCAACACTGGCGGCCTAATGGAGCCATTCAGGATGAGGCCAGTTTTTCCGATGGGACCCTGCGTCTGATAGGCCTTCTCTGGATGCTGATGGATAAGGGTGGCCCTCTTTTGCTGGAAGAGCCGGAACTTTCCTTGAATGAAGAAATTGTGTCCCGTTTGCCCAGTATGTTTGCACAGGTAACACGAGGAAAAACCATGCGACAGTTGCTGGTTTCCACACATTCCCATGCCCTGCTCAAAGATGTTGGTATTCAACCGGAAGAAGTGCTGCATTTGGCCCCCACCCAAAACGGTACAATTGTCACCCCTCCATCCCGCGAGGCAACAAAGCTGATGGAACAGGGCCTTAGTGCTGCCGATGCCGTATTGCCGGAACTCTGGTCTGACGACATTGAACAACTTTTCCAGCTTGAATTATGAAAATACATATTGTTGCCGAGGGAGACCTTGAAATACCGGTGGCGCGTAAGCTGATTATGTTTTGCGGACATCGACCGGGAAACAGATATGTATTGCGCGGTTTTGGGAATGTAGAAAAAAATGCTGCTTCTTATGCCTGCCTCCTTGAAGAGGGTGTCGCCGTTCTTGTACTGACGGATTTTATGGATGCCAAAAGTCCGTGTTTTAATTGAAGCCGCCATGCTTCATGCCCCAAGCCTCGTTCGCTGTGTTCAAAGGTTGCGTGAATTATGAAATCCTGTGTTACCCCTGCTGGGTCTGGCGTTTTGAGGGCACAGCCCGCACCCGTAACCACAAGGAGGCCGCATGCCCCGTACCCGCCGCACTGCCAAAGCCGCAGCAGGCCCGGCCCTGCCCGACGCCCTGCTGCACAGCCTGGAAAACCGTCTGGACCTGCTCATCCGCACGCTCAATGAAGCTGAGATTTCGGGAAAAGGCATGGATATCGTCAAGGAAATCAAGGAACTGCACAGCATTTTGCAGAGCCGGCAGAACGCCGGAGCAGACAGCAGGCCGCAACGCCTGGTGGTGGTCTGGGGCTAGCCGGAAGGAACAGCCAGCGCATAGGGCCCGGAATCACGATATATCGTCTGTCTGCAAGATGACAGTGTGTTACTGAACTCTTTCACCCTTACGTCACAGCCCCTTTCTGGCATGCTCGGCATGCGGTCGCATGCCGTTACACCATCCAACCAGAGGGGGAACCATGCTCTTTATACACCCGGCCCATGCTGAACCGATACCTGCCAGAAACCGCAGTGTGCCGCGCCCCGGCCGCTGCACACGCCTGGACGATTTTGTAGCCACTGTCTATCTGCCCTATCATCAGCTGCACAAGCGCAGCTGGCAGGTGGATGAACGCATTGCCCGGCAGCACCTTTCGCCTTTTTTTGGTGGGCGGCACATGACTGATATCAGCAGTATGGAGGTCGCAGCCTGGCAGCGCAGTCTGGCAGACAAAAAGCTGGCCCCTTCCACCTGCAACCGCATCCTTGCGGTTTTCAAGAGCATCTGCACCATGGCAGAGGCGCAGGGCGTGCTGCGGCAGGGCAGCTCGCCCTGCAGGGGGGTAAGCCCGCTCAGAACGCCACCCGAGCCTGAGCGCCACCTGAGCAAGGCCCAGGCCCTGCGCCTTTTGCAGGTGCTGGAGGCAGCTGACCAGCCCGCAGCAGATGCCCTGCGCCTGCTTCTGCTCACCGGCGCCAGAAAAAACGAGATCCTGAAAGCCCGCTGGGAGTATGTGCGCCTTGACCTGCACCTGCTCATGGTGCCCCTCTCCAAATCAGGCAAGGTGCGCTATATTGCACTTTCTGACGAGGCCGTAGCCATTATCCGCAATCTGCAGGGCCGATCCGACAGCCCCTGGCTCTTCCCGGGGCGTTCACCGGCCAGGCCTCTTTCTGACCTTTACTATTACTGGAACAGGGTACGCCAGAGCCTGGGCCTGCAAGGTGTGCGCATCCATGACCTGCGCCATACCTTTGCCAGTTTTCTGGTCAATGAACGGCATTCGCTCTATGAGGTACAGCAGCTGCTCGGCCATGCTGACCCGCGCACCACCATGCGCTATGCCCATCTGGATCAAAGCTCGCTGCTGGCTGCTGCCGAAACCGTGAGCCGCTGCCTCAGACCGGAAGAGACCACAGAACAACAGAGCACAGAGCAGACTGCCAGTGAACCAACGGAACACTGCCCACAGCCCAGAAAGGAGAAAAAGCGCCAGACAGGAAAACAGAAAGGTCGCGGTGACAGGGGCACACGCCGCAGGAAACAGAAAAAAGGCTTGAAAAAAGCCAGGATAAAGGCCCGGGACAAGCGCAGGCTGCATTGATGCCCGCCGTCTTACCAGGCTGTACGAGCTTGCGTATTTTGATTTCATTGACAGACGCACTGTCGATGAAACGTTGATACTCAATAGCTTAGAGACAGATATTTGGCAATAGTCCTCCGTAGTCTATTCTCTCATTTGTAAGGATTCTTGTAAAAATGTTCAGTTATTTTGATAAGATACCATAAATTTTTGTAATTAAAATTCAGCTTTCATCGACAGTGCGTCTGTCAGCAAGTGATTTTCTGTAAAAGCTGTCACAACATGTATGCAATACAGAAACGTCATTTCAGGAGACGCCGGAGCAGGTGTGCCCTGCTGCAAATGCCCAAAGGTTGATACTCGGGATATGGCTATTTCTTCTCTGGCTGCCATCATTGAGCGGCTGTACCATCAGTATGTGTCAGAACAGGATCAGGCCCTGCTTGACCTGGTCTTCAAACGCGCCCCTGTACAGGCCGATGTGGATGCCTGTCTGCAAAAGGCAGATATCGAGGTGCTGGGCGGCAACAAGAGCCTGTTGCTCTCCTACCTGCTGCACGAGCACCCTGAGCTCAGGCTGGGCAGCTATGCCGAGCCGCGTGTACGCGGGCTGATGCGCTACTATCACTTTCAGAATACCAGAACGCTTTCGCACTTTGCGCGCATAGGCAAGGCCCTGAACAGGGCCGGCATACCCTTCGTGCTCTTCAAGGGCGGGGCCATCAAGGCCCTGCGGCCAGAGCTTTCGCGGCCCATGGGTGATACGGACATCCTGCTGCCGCCGGGAACCATACGTGAGGCAGTACGCCTGTGCGAAGGCCTGGGCTATCAGCACATACACGGCAAGCCCACCCATGCTGTGGGCATGCACACAGACAAGGAAGACGCTGTCGATCTGCACTATCTGCTCTTTGACGAAGGCCGTGACATGGCTGCCCTGCAGGCAGGCATTTTTGAACGCGCCAAGGCGCACAAGGCCTTTGGCGTGGACTTTCTGTTGCCCTGCCATGAAGACCTGTTCTTTCTGGTGCTGACCAATTTTACCAAGAATCTGCACGACCATACCACACTGGGCGGTCTGTACTATGCCCTGTGCGACTGTCGCTATCTGCTGGATGCCTGCCCCTCGCTGGAGTTTGCTCTGGTACGGGAAAATGCCCATCTGGGCGACAAGGAAATGGAAGTGCGCTTTGCCGCAGATTTCATGAACAGGGTCATCCCGGGCATCATACCCGAGCCTGAAAGGAACCTGCCCTATGCGGACAAGGTGGACGACTTCTGCAATCTGCTGGTCTTTGACGAAAACTTCTACATGCCCCTGCGCCATGAGTGCCAAGCCATGCGCGTGGCAGAACTGCGTAATTATCCCTGCCTGCACGGCAGGAAGATCGTGAAATTCCTGTTCATGGACAAGATGCGCCGTTTCCCCGGCTTTGTACGCTGGTATCTGCAACGGCAGAAGACAAAAGGGGGAAAACATGCGTTTTGACAGGCCCACAGCACGGGATATTACCGCTACATTCACAGCACTGGAGGCCCGTGCATCTCAGGGACGTGAGCCGGCCTTTGTCAAATATCTGCGTCTGGGCCGCAAGACAGTACGCCTTGTGAGTTACGCACAGGAATACTGGTGGCATGTGCACAATCAGCTGGAATATGTGCTGCAGGATGACGCGCCCGGCTATGACTGTACCCTGATCATCTGGCAGGAGAAGGATTTTGCCAGATTGCCGCACTATCTGATTACTGCTGACCGCACATCAGGCCTGTATCGTCAGTACCGTATCGACCGCATGTATGGCGCAAACCGACCCCTGGACTATCTGGGCATTTTCGATGAGCGCCTGTTGCACAGCAAGCCATTGCTGGAGGTACATGCAAAGGGCCATATGCTCACTGGCTGGAACCCGCAGAGCAATACCTTTTACTATGCGGATTTTGACCTTTCGCCAGAAGAGTTCATCAAGCGCGGCCACATTTTTGTGCAGGTCATTGCCCGCATACTCAAGGGGCCAGCGAGCAATCTGGCACACGGCGCTGTGGTGGGCCTGAATGACACTGGCGTCCTGCTCTGCGGCATGGGCTACAGGGGCAAATCCACCTTTTCAGTGCAGGCTTTGCTGGACGGCTTTGAGTATGTGTCTGACGACTATCTGATTCTGGAGCAGGAAGGCGGTCAACTGCTGGCCTCGCCCATCTATTCCATCATCACCCTGCACCCCAGCATGTGGCAAAAGCTCTCGCCCGGCGTGACTGCCCGCTTTGTCTCCAACAATGCGCGCAAAGACAAATACGTGTTCAACATAGCAGGATATCACACGAATTTCCGCAGTCAGTACCCTGTAAAGCTGTGCATGTTCCTGAACATCTGCCATTGCAAGGAACCCAGCATCGAGCCCGGTTACAAGGGTCAGGGCCTTGACGAATTTGTGTATTCCTCTGTGATGCAGACAGGCGAAACGCAGGATATTGCCACCATTTACAAGCTGGCTTCCTTCGTCAATGACCTGCCGTTTTACCGCATCAATCTTTCACCAGATCTGGCAAAGAATACGGCCTGTTTGCGCCGTTTTCTGGAAAACTTACACGCAAAATAGAGCACAGGAGCCATCATGAGCAGCTATGTTTTGAATGAAGCCAAGATGTTCAGCGATATTGCTGACGGCATTGCCATTGTTATCAACAGCGAGACCGGCATTTATTATGGCATGAACGGCCTTGGCACACAGGTGTTCGGCAGTCTCATGGACGATGCCTCTGCAGAAGCCGTGCTGACAGCCCTCAAGGCCCTGCCAGATGCACCAGAAGACATGGAAGCCCGCTTCAATAGCTTTGTAGATGCGCTCAAGGATTTTGAAATCATACTCGAAGGCGGGGATGGCACAGGCGCAGTGAACATTGACGCCGACACAGCCAAGACAGACGAATTTACCCTCACTCTGCAGGAATTCAATGACGCGCAGGAACTGCTGCTCGCTGACCCCATTCATGAAGTGAAGGATGATACAGGCTGGCAGCCTGACATGGATAGCCTTGAAACCGATCAGGACGTCGTGGCTGCCAAGGAAGCTAAAATACAAAAATAATAAGCAGGGTAGGTAACATCCTTGCCTGGCAGCGTATTGAAAAATTGGTGGTCATAATCTTTGTTCTACTGTTCACAATGCTCAAAATAGAGTTTCACACACTATCATATAAATTAAAGGGATAAAAAAGTAGAATATATGCCTAAAGTTTCTGTCATCATTCCAGTCTATAATACAGAATCTTACTTACGCCGTTGTCTGGACAGCGTATGTGGACAGACACTGAAGGATATTGAGATTATTTGTGTAAATGATGCCTCTACAGATTCAAGCATAGACATACTAAATATATATAAAAAAAATGACCATCGAATAAAACTAATAAATAATAAAATCAATCGAGGTCCAGGATCATCTCGAAATAAAGGAATAAAAGAAGCCACAGGTGAGTTTATCAGTTTTATAGATAGTGACGATTATCCAAGTTTAAATTATCTTGAATTACTATATTTTACAGCAATTGAACAGTGCGCAGATATAGCTAAAGGAGTGTATAAATATATTCACAACAACAAAATAAGCTACGATATAAACAATCATATCAAAATAGATAAACATTATTTTTATGGAGAATTTTGTAGTGCAATTATAAAAAGCAAACTTATCTTTGATAATAATATATTATTTCCTGACAAATACGATATGGAGGATCCGATTTTTTCACTTACGTGTGCAATACATGCAAATAGTATTTACATAAACAATAATGCAATTATTAACATTATAAAGAGAAATGATTCAACATCATCATTTAAATTTTCATTAAAAGATAATTCATACAAAACAAAAATAAATAATAAGCTAGAAGGATTATATGATTTATCTCAACTACCCAATAACATAAACGATAAACAAAAAGGATTTATTATTTCAAGATATTTAGAACTTTTGTTTGCAAATTCAAAATATTTTGATTTAAAAATAAACATATATTTTTCAACAAAATTTTATAAATTATGGAAAAAAATAAATATTAAGCATTTTATAATTAAAAATATACAGTGCAACATCCTGAGTGTAATATTACAGAACCCAAGTATAGATAAGCTTGTGAATTACAATAATATAAAAGAAATTAAAAATTTACAAAATAAAAATAATGAATATTTAACTACTATTAATATCTTAGAAAATAACTATACTAATATTATAGATAGATATCACAGCAAAATACTGTCAAACGACATGCAAAATACAATTGATATTGTAACTGTAGTAAATAACTATAAAATCTATAACAGGTGTGTCGGAAACAATAAATTTATAAAACATAGGAAAAATATAAAAATTAATATTATAGATAATACAAAAGATAATATCTTTATTACAAAAAGATATAATAACTTCATATCACAACATAAAGAAAATAATTGGATTTTATTTTGCCACTGTGATTGGGAGATACTTGAAGATATTATTCCACATCTCGACAATTTAGATAAAGAATCTATTTATGGACCAATTGGTTCAAAATATGAAATTATAAATAAAAGTAATGATATATTATATGTTACAAGAAATACAATAGGTAGTTGTCTCGAAAGAAGAAGGGACGGCAGTGGATTGCGAAGACTAGGAGATACTAACAGCTATTTAAATCTTACTGATACTTTTGATTGCCAAGCACTTCTTGTACATTCATCATTAATACAAAAATACAATTTAAAATTTGATGAAAATCTTCCATGGGATTTATATGTAGAAGATTTTTGTATATCGTCTTTACTAAATCATAATATCAAATCATATACGGTTAATATAAATTGTTGTCATTGGTCAGGATATCATATAACACCTAAATCATATTTTAAATCTTTGGAATATATAAATAGTAAATATAAAAATCATCTTTTTGCTGGAACCGTATCAATGATTGGCATGATACCTCATATAGAAATAAGTGTTAAAGAAAAAATTTTTAGGGATTTAAGAAAAAAATTTATGACACAATTATGAATAAAAAAATTTGCTCTTCTTTACTATATGAATATAAGCAGTTTGACTATATTAACTCCCCTAATGAAACCTTGATTAAAATTTTTGTTGGTTATGTTAAACCATCATTTCTATTCAAAACAAATATATTAACACCCATACATTTAGGACGTGAAATATGGAATCAAGCATCAAAATTTGGATCTATTACCATTGACGACCTCAGCTGGCTTAAAAATTATTGTATTGGAGACAATGAATATCCTGACAATATATCAAATTTAAACAGGAGAATAGGATTATTTACTGGAACATATTTTGCTTGGAAAAACTATTCTATCCTGGGAAATCCTAAATACTTTGGGTCATTTGGATATAGAAAACTATTATCTCCTTACTTTCTTAAAACAATAAAAAATTTAGAACTTATTATTCCAATACAAGAAAAATTACATCCATCAGTCGAAGAACATCTAGCAAAACTCCACGGAAACCATCTTGTAGATATATTAAAAGACGCTATAATAAATATATACCCAGAAGAATCATACAAACTTCAGAATTATTTAAAAAGAGACAGCGGATATTGTCATGAAATATACATCATGAAAAAAAATATTTTTTTTGAATTTTGCAATTGGATGTATCCTATATTGAATTATCTAATCTCACTAGACAAATCAAATTTTACACCAATAAATTCCGATAAAAGTAAAATTTATTTAAACATACTTAAAAAATCAAACGAAACAAGAGATATTGCATATATAATTGAAAGAATAACGGGATATTTTTTATACAAACTAAAAAGTAGCAAAATCAAATATATTGAATGCAACACAATAAACATGAGACCAGATTCTATATTTGAAAATTTTGATAATTTATTGATATATAAAGTTTTACGTGATAATATATCAAAAAGGATATGATAATATGAAATACACAATATTAAACAACGGTATAAAAATGCCTCTTATTGGATACGGGACTGATAAAATGAAAGGATACGAATGTATTCAAGGAGTCACAAATGCAATTAAATATGGCTATCGATTAATTGATACCGCACAGTTATATGGCAATGAAGAAGAAATAGGAATTGCAATAAATAACTCTATTAAGAATAAAATATGCTCAAGAGAAGATATCTTTGTAACAACAAAATCTCCTTTTCATTTACCTGGATACACAGAAACTCTTGCTGCATTTGACGAAAGTAGAAAAAAACTAGACTTAGAATATATAGATCAATACATTTTACATCAACCTTATTGGGACGATATCAATTGGAAAGACAATATTATTAAATCTTATCGAGCTCTTGAGAAATTATACAAAGACAAAAAAGTTAGATCTATAGGCATATCAAACTTTCATGAAACAAGACTTGGATTCTTTAACAGAATAAAAAAAATAAATCCACAAGTCCATCAATTTGAAATAAGTCCATTTCACCAAAATATACAGACATCAAATATTACAAATAAAAATAACATACAAATAGTTGGATGGGGAACACTTAATCAAAATCGAGGTCTAAATCATCCGATACTAAATGAATTAGAAAATAAATATAAAAAAACAATATTTCAAATTGCAATAAGATGGAGCATTCAAAAAGGAAACATTGCATTAGTACGCTCTTCAAATATAAATAGATTAATAGAAAATATTAATATTTTTGATTTTACCATTGATGATTATGATATAAACTCAATCGACAATCTAGAAGGTAAGAGACCATGGTCATATCAAGGCCATTCCGGCAGTATCCCTATTGGGCTATGCAATTCTGATATATATTGGGATACTATTAAAAATCATGGTTATAAAGATATACAATACAGGCTATTTAATAAAATACCATTTTTAAAAATAGTACAGACATCTAAAAATATAAAAAAAATATATCTTTTTAACAAACTGCCACTACTAAAAATAATCTTTAAATAACAATACTATGAAAAGCAATCGATTAATATCAGTATTAATTCCTATATTTAATAGTGAAAAATATATAAAAGAATGTATAGATTCTGTATTAAACCAAGACTATAGACCAATAGAAATAGTTATAGTAGATGATGGTTCTACAGACAATTCTTATAAAATAGTAAAATCATATAAAACCAATTTAATTAAATACTACTATCAACAAAATCAAGGAAATGCCTCTGCACGTAATCTATGTTTTGAAAAATCAACAGGAGATTTTATTGCTTTTCTAGATAGTGATGACTATTTTTTACCAGGCAAGCTTTCAGCACAAATAAGATATCTATCTTGTTATAGTGATGCTGAACTTGTATTTACAAAATTTATAAATTTTTATTTCACTGATTATTCCAGAAAAGAAATCTCATCAGAAAAATACCACAATTTATATGGATATTATCCAAAACAAGAGGACAAACATCAATGTACTTTACTTGCAAGAAGGCAACTTATAGAAAAAGTTGGTCCAAGAAATACAGATTTAGTTGTTGGAAATGATCTTGAATGGTTATATAGAATGAAATATAAATACAATATAAATCTTAATCATTTTATAGATAACGTTTACTATATGAGAAGATGCCATCCATATGGAATTCAATCAACAAATAAACACCATACCAGCGAAGTTAAAAAAATTATTTTTTCATACATAAGAAATAATATAAAAAAATCAGCATTATAATAATTTAATTTTACAATACAATCCAAAGAGGACTAACATATGATTTCTATTATCATTGCCTGTCATAATGGCGAAAATTATTTATCTGAAGCCATTTTAAATATAAAAAATCAAGATGTAAAAAAAGAAATAATTCTTGTTGATGACGGATCAACAGATTCAACTGTTGAAATATCAAAAAATTTAGGATGCAAAACACTAACCATACCCCATTCCGGAACAGCAACTGCTAGAAATTATGGAATTAAACATTCATGCGGAGAATTTATTATCTTTCACGATCATGACGATATCCTTACTTCAAACTCTTTAAAAAATTTTTTAAACATATTTAATGAACATAAAAATATTGATGTTGTTATGGCAAAATTAATGAATTTTATTTCACCAGAAATAATTAACAGTAACAACATATTTTCAATTAATAACAATCCAATCTATGGATCTGTATGCTCAACCATGTTTAGACGTTCTTTCATTGATAAGATAGGTTATTTTAATGAAAATATGTATGGAGAATCAATGGAATTCATGCTTCGCGTTCAAAATTCTGGAGCAAATATAATTAAGGCTCCATTCATAGCACTCAACCGAAGAATACATAACAATAATACCGGCAGAACACGTCCAACAGAAGAGCGTAAGGATTACGCTACGGCTTTACGAAGCAGGCTTTTACGCAAGTAATAGCCTTTCGAGCACAATGACAGTACTGCAATCCTTTTTTCATGACTTCCACCGCATCTACACCATCCTGCCCCGCTCCCTGCGGTGGGGCACAGTCTGGGTCTTTGCGCTGGTCTTTGTGCAGGCTGTGCTGGAGGTCTGCTCCATACTCTTCATCTCGCTCATGGCTGCCAGTCTGGTCTCGCCAGACCGCCTTGTGCAGCACCCTGTCTTTGTGCGCGTCTTTGAGTTTGTGCCGCCTCTGGCTACACTGACGCAGGATCCCATGCGTTTCGGCCTTATGGCTTCGGCCTGTGTGGTTGTGCTCATCACAGCCAAAAACATCATTTCTGCCCTGGTGGCACACCGCACCAATCAACTGGGCGAACGCATTGCCATCTTTGCGGGGAATACCATCTTCCGGCACTATCTCTACAGCCCGTACATCCTGCATTTGTCAGGCGACAGCCATGCCATGTATCAGGCCATAGCCTGGCGTGGCGAACTGGGGCGCATGATCATCAACCTCATGATGGTCTACATCTATGCGGCCATTGCCCTGATCATGACGCTCATGCTGGTGGCGGCAACGCCCGGGCCGGTGCTGCTGGTCATGGCAGCCATGACTGGCCTGGCTGTACTGACCTACAGGCGCTTGCGGGGCGCCATGGACAGGGCAGGCAAGAACGCTGCGGAATGGGCACGGCAGGAGAGCAAGGCAAGCCTCAATGCCATGAACGGCGCAAGGGAGATGCTCATCTACCGCCAGCAGGAGACCTTTTTCAGCAAGTTCAACGAAGCCACACGACAGGGCGCACCGAGCCGGGCCTTTCTGACCATCGGGCCGACCATGCCCACCTGGATACTGGAATCCGCCGGATTTGCCTCTGTGCTGGCAGCCTACGCCGTCATGTGGCTCTGGCTGGAAAGCTCACCAGCACGCATCACGGCAGTGCTGGCCATGTTCATGCTGGTAGCGTGGCGGGTGCTGCCGCTGATCAACCGCTCTCTCAGCGCCATGGTGCAGGTGCGCGGCTCACGCCATGCGGCCCTGCAGTGCCTGAGTGCCGTAGAAAACGCCCTCAAGAGCGGGAATACGGCTGCACTGGCCGAACCCACGCCGCAGTACAGCCTGCGCGAGAGCATCAGCTTTGCTGATGTCTGCTTTCGCTATCCGGATGCTGCGGCAGACAGCCTGCACGGCCTTGATTTTACCATCCCCAGAGGCGCCAAGATAGGCATCATCGGGCAGTCGGGCGCAGGCAAGAGCACCATAGCGGCCATTCTGAGCGGCCTTGTGGAACCCACACAAGGGCGCATGCTGGTAGACGGCCGCACACTCAGCCCGGCTGACCTTGCTGCCTACTGTGCGCTGGTAGGCTATGTGCCGCAAAACCCCTACATACTGGCAGGCACGTTGGCAGAGAATGTAGCCTTCAGCCAGTGGGGCAAACCGTGGGATGCGGAAAAGGTGCTGCGCGCCTGCCAGATGGCAGAACTGGATATGGCAGAAGAACGCGGCATCGATACCGTGCTCGGCGCCGGGGGCACAGGGCTTTCCGGCGGGCAGGCCCAGCGCCTGGCCATAGCCCGCGCCCTGTATGCAGAGCCGTCCATACTCATTCTGGATGAAGCCACCAGCGCACTGGACGGCGGCGTGGAACGCGCCATCATGAATACCATCTTCTCCCTGCCACAGGGCATCACACTCATCATCATCGCCCACCGCCTGAGCACTGTGGAACGCTGCGATACACTTGTCTGGATAGACAACGGTAAAGTGAAAATGATCGACAGCCCGGCCAGAGTGCTGCCGCTGTATGAAGCCTTTCTGACAGACAACGGGAAGGGATAAGCCATGAGACACACAAATAATCAGCCCAGCCTGCTGGAATCCGCCATAGAGATACTGCGACAG
Source organism: Desulfovibrio sp. (assembly GCA_017396005.1). Lineage (GTDB taxonomy): Bacteria > Desulfobacterota > Desulfovibrionia > Desulfovibrionales > Desulfovibrionaceae > Desulfovibrio. The sequence goes on along the minus strand of JAFQNG010000077.1, from coordinate 45,296 downwards.
GCCGTATCAGGCCGTCCCTTTGCCAATCAGGCACAGCTGGCGCGGGCGTCTGGTGAGAGCGAGGCCAATATTTCGCGATGGTTGAGCGGCGCCTCAACGCCCACCCTGCGCAGACTGGAGCCTGTGCTCATGGCCCTTGGGGTACGCTTTGCCATGCCCGGGGAGGTCGCGCCTGCCCTGCCAGGGCGCAGACGGCCGCACGATATTGATATCCGGCCAGACCACTGGCGCATACTGGACAGGGCCGACCCCCTGCCCGACATACTGGCGCTGGAGGTACAGGCTGATGACCGCTCCATGCAGCCGACGCTCTGCCCCGGCGACATGGTACTGGTGGATACCAGACGCACTGCCCCGCTGCATGAAGGGCAGATCTACCTTGTGCGGGAGCCGGATAAGGTCAAGGGGGCCTGCATGTTCCGGCGGCTCTCACTGCCCAGAGGGCACCGATTCAGCCTCATGGTGCTGAGCCCGGATAATCCGGCAGGGGGCTATACGCCCATAGTCAAGCATGTGACCTTGAGCGAACGGCCAGAGGGCTTTATCCTGGGCCTGGTGGTCAAGAGCATTACCACTATGGCGCCCAGGGCAGAGAGTATTGAACTGTAAGGCAGACTACCCAGTGTACTTTGAAAAATCTGTCGCCTTCACCATATCATACAGACTATGACTTTATCGACTGGCAGAAGCGTAGCGTTTTCCCGTATGATAAAATCCTGACTGACCTGACGGGCCTGATCATGTCTGGGCGTACAAGCATTGGCATCAATGGACATCACAAAATCCTGACGAGACGTGACCGTCAGTTCTTTTCTGAAGTCCTGAACATCATTTCGCGGCATTCGCACAGGGCATGGCCATTTGCTGATCTTGCGTTAGGTTATCCTGGTTGGCGTGTGGTCCCATGACAAGAAATGTTGAACGTTCTGGTCAGACTGACCAGCTTCTGTCTGGGCAGCCTGTTTTCATAAGAAATTAAGTCAACTTCTTAGATAGTGTCGTCAAGTTATTTTTGCCCATAATGAGATGCACCTGATTTGCACGGCTGCAAGGTCTGTGCGTAATAGACCACTAATTTAGGTCACATGTACTTGGTAACCCCCGCCTTTCTTCTGAGAGGCGGGGGTTTTGTTTGCTGTTGACTTAGTGCTGAAATTCCATGTAAAAACGAAGAAGGCGGCGAGTGCTGGATACACTCACCGCCCTGGCGCAGCCCCGCGCCTCCCCAAAACCTCGGTTGGAAGTTTTGAGTAAGCGGCCCCGGTAGTGTGTCAGACTACCGGGGCCGTGCCGCTACCGCTATCCTACCCGCAAAAGCGCAGCAGGAAAAAGAGGATGAGGGCGACTGCCTCGGCAGTGACCACAATGGATATGTTGAACTGCAACATGTCCATGCCCTCCCTTCGGGGCAGGATTTACGCCGGTTTTGGGGAGGCCTGAAAGGCATAGCCCAAAAAGCCTGTCCTGACAACAAACAGCAAAAGGGAGCCGGTAATACCGGACTCCCTTTCTTGTTATCTGCCCGTCTGTCGTACCGGCCTGAGTTTGCCGCCTGTCAGCTCCAGCTGAAACAGTGTGCCGCAATCCAGCTGCTGGCATTCCCCTCTATCGTAGGCTGTAAAAAGTGTCTTCTTGCAGGATCACTCAATGGTACTACCGCCAGTACTCACATTTACATCTCCTTTTTGAGTAGCCCAACGAAACCTCAGACGTAAACACCTGAGTATGAGCGTTGGCAGAGGGCAGTCTCCATACTGGCGGCCGGGGAGGATGTCATTCTCTAAAAAGGCTGCATAGCCACAGCTTTCTCAGCGCGCACCATGCAGCGTTTTTGAAAAAAGGCCATGCCCCAGAGGGTGATTTCTTCGTACAGCCCCTGCAGGGGTGCGGCATAGTCCTGCGCCTTTATCTGGCTGAGGGCGTCTTCTGACAGTTGCGGCAGCTGGGCAGCTGTTCTGCTGTGCTTGACTTCGATAACCGCAGCACGGGCATTTTTCTGATCCTTGATGATGATGTCTGCTCTGCCAAGGCCGCTTTCCCTGTTGGAGGCAACCGCATAGCCTGAGCCCACGAAAATCCCGGTGAGCACAGCGTGATAAAAATCCTCACGGTAGTCGTGATAGCTGATGGTGGTGAGCAGAATGCGGGAAAGCCGGCGCATGAAGTCTGCAGCATCGCCGTTCCAGAAGGCGGTAAAGAGGGGTGTCCTGTCCATTTCCAGCATGCTGTCAGTGAACCAGGCGGCAATGGATTCCATAAAGATTTCCCTGACTTCCCTGTTGGGTATACGCAGACAGGTCTTTCCCGGCAGGGGCGTGATGCCGCAGGCAGCAATCTGGGCTTCCGAGGCACTGGTCAGATAGCCGGTGAGATAGAGAATGCTCCACAGATTGTCTTCAGACGAATGCAGAGAATCGTAAGTCAGTGTCTCCACAATTCTGGCCTGCACACACATACCGTTGATCAGGGCCTCAAACTTGTCGCTGATATTCAGGTCAGTACGGCCGATAAATGTCCGCACAATGCTGTTGCTGCTGGTATTGCTCCAGTAGGTTCTGGGCCTGGCATCAGGATGGCTCTGCAGATCGTCCACATAGAGCAGAATATCCCAGGGGCAGTAGATTCCCTGCACTGAGCCGAAAGAATAGCCATCATACCATTCACGCATGAGCTCTTTTCTGTCAGAAAAGCCGGTATGAGCCAGCAGGGCGTCCACTTCCTGCGCAGTGAAGCCAAAGCTGTCAGCAAAATCAGGTTCAGAAATACCATAACATCTGAAGTTGTTGAGGCCCGTGAAGATGCTTTCGCGCGCAATACGCAGACAGCCTGTGAGAACAGCAAACTGCAGAGACATATTGGTTTTGAGTGCAGCGCCCAGCAGATTGCGCAAAAAGCTGACCATTTGCTCATAATAACCCTTCTGTTCGGCCCGGGCGAGGGGTACATCATATTCGTCAATGAGCAGAATGGCAGGTTTGCCCCAGTGCGCGTGCAGTGCACGACAGAGGGTGAGCAGGGAGTTTTCCAGTAAGCGCAGGTCACCGGTTCCATTCTTAAGGAGTGAGAGCTTTTCTTTTTCGCTGGGATCAATATGTTCGCTCTGCAGCAAATATGCGGTATCAATGCACTGGCGGCTGATGACTTCCTGAAACTGCCCCAGAGCATGTTCAAACCGTGTCCCTTCCAGATATTTCAGGGAAATGAAGAGGACAGGGTGTTGATTCATCCACGCATCGCAGAGCGACCTGTTCTCAGAAACAGACAGACCTGCAAAAATCTCCCGGCTGTCCTGCCGTATATCCAGAAAATCCCGAAGCATAGTCATGTTCAGGGTCTTGCCGAAGCGGCGGGGCCGGGTGAAGAGCGAGACCATGGGGGGATTGTGCGACAGCAGCTTCTCAATCAGGCCTGTCTTGTCGATATAGTAGCAGTTCTCCTCACGGATGCGACGAAAAGATTCGCCACCGATAAGAATCCTTGCTGCTGGCATGGCACACACTCCTTGTAATGTTCAGTATCCCAGCAGCAGGGCAAAGTGTCAACGCATCCCCCATGTGATGGCAGATGTTACGAGAGGCGCGGGCCCTGCGAACCCAGTTTGTAGAAATTGCGGCCCGTGCGCGCCGCACTGTTGAGCAGGGTACTGCCCAGGCCCAGATGATCGGTTTTGGCCTGACCCTTCCTGTACAGGGCGTCCAGGGTGGCGGCCTGAGCCTGATTGCGCTGGGCCCAGGCCTGCAGTTCCTGAGTATGGGCAGCGTCATAAGCCTGCTGTTGACGCGAAAGGGCGTCCAGCTCGCCTTTTTCCACCGTGTCCAGAAGGCGGTCCAGGGTGGCGCCCGTGTCGGCCTGTGCGCCCGAGGCCCCGGCCTGTGCCCGCTGTGCGCCGACCAGCAGGCTGGCTTCCTGCCGCTTGCGCACAGCCTCCTCATAGCCCTGTTTGCGTTCCTGTCGGGCGGCCTCTTCAGATGCCTGCGCGTTCTGCTCGGCTATCTGCGCCTGACGGGCTGCCAGTTGGGACTGATAGCGGGCCTGGCTTTTGCGGGCCTCTGCCTGGCGCACAGCATTCACTGTGCCCATGGCCGCACCAGCCAGAGCAACGGCAGCACTGATGGCAGCGGCTGTGCCGCTGGCCACAGCCATCAGCAGGCCCCCTGCTCTTCTGCCATATCCAGCCGCTTGTGCCACACCTGTTCTGTGGGCACAGCGCCCAAACGGCGGTACAGGGCATCACAGGGCCGGGCCGCTGGGCTGCTGTACTGCACAAGGCCCACGCCACGGGCCTGCAGACCAGCCTCGGCATGGCGCAACAGGGCCAGGGCCGTGAGGCCCTGCCGGGCCTGCGGGCAGAGGTAGAGGCCGTCCAGCACAGCCACGGTCAGGCCGGGCCTGTGGGGGCAAGGCGTGAGACAGAAGGCCGCATAGCCGGCCAGACGGCCGCCATGCCGCGCCGTATACAGGGCCAGCATGCCCAGGCCCTCCAGTGTGGCGTAATGGCCTGCATTATACTGATAGCCTGTGCCGTGCAGCCGGGCTTCTGCCTCCTGCCAGTGGGCATGGGTCAGGGCTTCTATGTGGCCTGTGACCTGAGCAAGATGTTCTTCCTGAAAAATCATGTCATCCCCCGTATGGTTTACGGCAGTTCGCCAAAGTCCACATCCAGCACCAGGGCTGTGAGACGAAAGGGCAGGGGCCTGTCCTGCACCAGCCAGACAGTGGCAGCGCTGCTTTGTGCGCCGCCGGGCAGACAGGTCACATCGCCAGTATACGGGCGCACAGCCTCGCCCCATGTCTCTGGCAGAAAGGGCAGATCATAGAGCTCGTCACGGCTGGGGCCGTACTTGCCGCCCACAGTGCGGTAAAGGCGCAGGGTGCAGCGGCCGTAACTGCGGCAGCAGCCCAGGGTAGGACCGTTCTGGCCCTCGCTCTCCACCGGCAAGGGCGACAGGGCCGACACATAGGGCAGGCCCGCATGCACCACAGACGCCGCACAGGGCAGGCTGATGGCCCCGTCACGCACCACACAGCCCTCCACCGGGCTGCCGTCAGCCAGCACAGCCAGCAGGCGACCCTCCAGATGGTGCAGGCCTGCCACACGGGCGGACGGTGTGGCCTGCTGCAGGCTCAGACCACAGTCCACAAAAAAGGCTGCCTCCACGCTGCTGCGGTCCTGCCAGGCTGCGGCCAGACGCTCCAGAAAACAGCGGGCCTGGCCGTTCACCTGCCGCTCCACCACCAGAAAAAGCTCGTCCTGTTCCTGACCGGAAATGGCGGCCACCGAGAGCACACGGCCGTCCGTGATCTGGCGGGACCAGCCCCATATGTCGTGCTCCTTCATATAGGTGAAGGCCAGGAGCAGGCCGTCGTCACGCACAGCCCAGATGGTGGAGCCGGGTGTTTGCTGATAGGCCCACTGCCTGAGGCTGTGGCCCTCGAAGAGATGCGGGGCCAGGATGGAAAGGTCATTGCCTGCATAGCCGTCCTTTTCCAGCGAATAGAAAAGGTCGCGCACGCGTGCGCCGTGCCGCTGCACGTGCAGGATGGAATTGCCGATGATAATGGGCGCAAGGCCAGCACTGCCCCAGTGCGACTGGGCCGTGATGCTGATGCTGTTGGGCGTGATGGCCCCGCCGTCACTGCCCGTGGCCTTGTATTCACTGCCTGAGGTGCCCAGCAGCAGATCCCCGAAACCGGCAGCCCAGGCAATGGCATCAATGGCGCCTGAGGCTATCTGATATTCCACAGGGTCATCGTCCTGCAGGGGGCGGGACTTGCGGAAATTCTCAAAATCCCCGGTGCGCGACATGTAAAAGGCCTGCGGTGCGGCAGGCGTGGCTGCCAGCACCATGCGCTGCTGATGCAAGGCCACCACACCGGGATTATTGCCCTCGGCAAATGGGTTCCAGTCTTCACGCGGGGTGTCGGCTATGTCGGCCTCATAGTTCTGATCACTGAAAGACGTGGACTGCGAAATGCCCACAAAACCGAAATAGCCTGCCTCCTCGCGGTAGATATTGTACTCTGCAGCACCGTCCACGGCCTGCCAGCTCACAGTGGCGCTGTTGCCCTGCACCCAGTCAGAGGGGTGCTTGCCATTGCCGGCAGCACCGGCCGGTGACGGCAGGGATACCCGGCCAGCAGCGTCCACGGCAGCCACCTTGTAACGCAGGCTGTAATGGCCGCTCTCACCGCTGAAACTCACCTGCGGCGCTGCCGGAGCAGGCAGGGAGGTATTGAGGGTCACGGTCTCCAGCCGCCAGGCATAGCCGCTGCCTGCGGCATCGCTGCGGATGAGCTTGTGCAGCGGGTAGGCGCGGTGCGCCAGATAGACCACATCCCCCACCTGCGCGTGCGAAATGTCCAGCAGGTCAGCCGCGTCATAGGGCGTTGCCATGGCCGGCACCTGCGCCAGCAGGCCGCCAGCATCAGCAATGCGCAGGCTTTTGTGGCTGAAGACCAGCACGAAATTCTGGCCGGCATCAGCGCTGAAGCTGAAGGGCAGGAGCACGGCAGGGCTGCCCAGATCTGCCAGAAAATGCGTGCCGGGCCGCCGGGCCACATCGCCGTGCAGGCCGGGCAGCATGTTTTCCATACAGGCCACGCAGTTGCGGTAACGGGCCAGATCATACCGGGCTGAAAGCGTGGGCGACACTTCGCCGCCAGTGAAATTCTGCAGGGCGATACGCATGCTCCCCCCCACTCAGTATTTGATGACATAGCGCATGGTCAGGGCAGGCGGCTGCACTGTGTCTGAAGCGCCGTAGATGCTGTTGCCGCGCGAGAGGTCAATGGTCACAATGGCCCCGCCCAGACTGCCGCCGGCATAATCGTTGATACTGGCTGTCTCCAGGCGTACAGCGCCTTCGGCAGTGGCCCAGGTGTGGCGCATGACGCCGTGCCGGGCCGTCACATTGGGCAGGCCCGGGGCCTTGACAGTGCCTGCGGTGCTGCTGCCCTGCACAAAACGGCCTGTGAGGTCAGGCAGGTTGAAGGTGGTTCTGCCGTCACCCTGGCCGTAGGTGGTGCCGATGGCGGCAAAAAGCGCGGCATAGGCAGTGCGCGACACCGCAGCCCCGTCACAGAGCAGCCAGCCTGCGGGTGTGCTCTGGCCTGCAAAGGGCATGACAAGGCCCGGCGCCAGCACTGTGGGCAGGCAGTCAGGCACAAGCTGTCCCTTTGCGTCAAAACAGCCGGCCAGCTCATCTGTGCGTTCCTCCAGGGCGTCTACTCGTGCGCCCAGCTGCCGGGCCTCTTCTGTGGCATCTGCTGCCTGCCGGGCCTCACTGGCATGGGCCGCTGCCTGCCCGGCAGCACTGTGGGCGCTTTCTGCCTCACGGGCAGCGTCACTGACGCTCTGCCCTGCTGCCTGTGCAGCAGCACTGGCCGTATTGCGGGCCGTGATCACCTGGCTGATGAGCTGGTCAGGCGTATCCTGACTGGTGGGCGGCATGACCACAGCACGCGACAGACGCTCCAGCAGCTGCTGGCGTTCGGCAGCGGCCTGATCCAGACCGTCTTCAATGACCTGCGGGTCAAAGAGGGTGCCGGGCACCAGATCGATCTCCTGACTGAAGGGCATGTCGCGCACAATGGCCAGGCGCCAGCCCTCGGGCAGGGGCGCGCCCTGATGCAGATAATGCACAGTGCCGCCGCTGGCGTGCAGGGTCACGCTCCAGCCCGTGGCCGTGCTGTTCACGTCATCCGGCGAAGTCAGGCTGACGTGCAGCTGCCCGGCATGCCAGACCCGGAAGGCAAAGGGGAAGTCCACTGCCCTGCCATTACCCTGATAAAGCGCCCGGCTGGCGCTGTAGGGCATGGTCATGCGCCCTCCCGTGCGGCCAGCCAGCTGTCAGCAGTACAAGACCGCAGGCGGGCTTCCCCGGCATCAGCCTGGCGCGCCGGAGGCAGGCTCTGGGCATAGAGCTTTTCCAGCTCACTGACCTTCTGGCTGTTGTTACGCAGCAGGGGTACAGCAATGAGGGCTGCCAGCCTGCGGGCCAGGGCATGGGCAAAGAGGTCGTCAAAAAGGCGGCAGCTGGCCACATCTTCAGTATAGAGCAGCAGGGCACGGGCCGCATCGCTCACCAGACAGGGCACATCCTGCCGGGCCTCGCGCACCAGCATGAAGGGCCGGGGGATGAGGCCCTCATGCCGCAGCTCATGGGCCTTGAGGCAGTTCTGCGGCAGGGCATAGGCAAAACGGAATTCCGGCCCATAGCCGTCAGGCAGGGGCAGACGGGCCAGCCATGCCCGGCGCTGGGCAAAGCCCCAGGGATAATCCCGCAGGGCCTGCCGCCGGGCACTGTCCCAGTAGAGGCGGCACTGTATGGCCTCGGGCGTGTTTTCGTGCTCCGAGGCAACGGCGCGTGTGCCCAGAAAACCGAGGGCGCGGTTCCAGATGGCAATTGAGCTCATGGCTGTTCCTTATGGGGTCAAAGGGGCCTGCGGCGCAGGCGCCGCAGGCAGGGAGGCTGCTCTGCTAACGAACCTTGAGGGCCTCTTCATAGGGCCAGTCTTCTTCACGCAGCAGGGCCGCAAAGATGCTGCCCCGGCTGATGTCACCGGCAGCCGTGGGCATCAGCCTGAGGCGCAGCCAGCATTTGCGTACCCCGCGCGGCAGAAAACGGGGGCCCAGGCGTGCACCCTGGCTCAGCTCTGTGCCGCTGGCAGCCCAGGTGGCGGCAGGCACATCAGTCCACGGGCCGTCAGGGCTGTCAGCCTCCTGCATGGTGATGGTCAGGCTCTGCACTTCGTCAGCCACAAAGGCCTGTGTCACAGAGATGCGCAGGGGCATGGGCTCCATGCGGCCGGGCAGGCGCAGGGCGGTCAGGGGCACGGCCTGCCCTGTGCTCTCGGCTGTGAGCGGGCCTTCGAAAAAGACGGAAGTACTGTCAATGATGGCCATACAAACTCCTCTTTACAGATTAGATCGGGTTTTCACTGCTGACGATGGCCTCGCACTGGCGCACGGGCCTGCCGTGCAAGACAGGCACAGCCCTGGAGGCGAAAAAGTCGCCGTACTGCAGATGCACATTGCCAGCGTCGGAATTCTGCAGCTCCAGAGCTGTGAGCACATCGGCATTGCCGTACCAGACAGCCTTCTGCCGCAGCTGCGGGGGCATCTTGTTCTTGGCCTCAATGGTCAGCTTCTGCAAATCAATGAAGCCCTCTTCGCCCTTGCGCCTGCCCAGGGCTGCCACAGGCAGGTTGGCTATGCGCGCCACGGCCCGCCAGTCGCGCACAGCCAGACCGCAGCGCCAGTTGTACTTGTCGCCCACCACCTGATATTTGCGGCCGCCTGCATCCTGCGTCATATAGGTGTGCAGATCTTCATGGGAGAGGCCGCCGGTACTGCCCTTGGGATAGATGCCGTGCACGGCCTGCGCCCCCCAGGCCACCAGCCACAGCGAGGTGCAGGCACCCTGCTCCCTGCCGCCGGCATCCAGCACATTGCCGGCATCTGCTGCCGGATAGCGCATGGCCAAGCCGTTGAATTCGTCAGGATTGATATTGCTGTCCCCATAAAAGAGCGTGGCAGCTACCTTCTGACGCATGGCCTCGGCAAAGGCCACGCCCTCGCTCATGCGGAAGGCGCGGTCACGCTCGCCATAGAGACGCAGTTCTTCCACATCCAGCTCCATGATGGCCTCCAGAAGGCCGCAGCCCTCCTTGACCTGGCTCCACTGTGACTTGGAAGGCGGCGTGCCCTGATAGAGCCTGCGCCAGTACACTTCGGGCAGGCCTGTGCGGATGTGGGTAAGATGGCCGTCAGACTGATTGGACTCCATCCACGGCACATCGTCCATGATGTCATTGGTTCTGTTCATGAGTTCTATGATCTGACCGGCCTTACCGCCGCGGTAGAACTGCTCCATCTCTGCCAGGGAAACCACAAAACCGAGTGTATTGGACATGATGACTTCTCCTTGCGATTATACGTTCAGGGATGACCAGCCCGCGTACATACGGTCTTCCAGGGGGGCCAGGGCTTCCACTCCCTGGCCCATGGCCGGGCTGTCTTCCATCAGGGCGTCAGCCAGACGGTTGAAAAAGCGCAGCACTGCCGGGTGATTGCCATAGCCGCTCTGCTCCAGCAGGCGACCGATGCTCCTGTCGGTATCGAAACGGCTCAGGGCCAGCTGGGCCCGGGCCACACTGGCCTCCAGATTCTGGCCGCCCAGCTGTGGATCACGCGCTGCCTCCTCACGCCAGGCCGCCACCTGTGCCTCCCACTGGCGGCGCTGCCCGGCCTCATGCTCGCGCAGACGGGCCTGCCACCGGGCTTCATCCTGTGCAGGATCTGCCTGCAGGGGTTCAGGCTTCTCCCCTGCCGTGTTCGCGCCTTGCTCTTCCCCGTTGCCCTGCTGTGGCTGTATCACGGCCTCTGGTCCTGCCTGTGCTTCTGTGTCAGGCATAAAACCGGGCAGTGGCATGTCAGTATCATTGCTGTGCTGCATGGGCATTTCCTCCATGGTTCAGGGCTGTCATCTTCCCCTGGGCAGCGGCACGGGCCTGACGCAGGGCCTCGCGTTCCTGCCGGGGCCGGGTCAGGCTCACGGGCAGGCCCAGGCTTTCGGCATAGCTGTCCAGCAGATTATCCACATTGAGACTGTCCAGGGCTTCGGGCCAGGCCGTGGCTGCCTGCAGGGTCAGGCGCATGTACTGCTCTGCCGCGCTGACGCCCACAAGTTTCTGGGCCTGGGCCAGCAGGGAGACAAATTCTACCCGCAGATGACGGCCTGCCAGTTCAGGCGGGCAGGGCGGCAGCATGTCCAGACTGCGCATGAGCTCAAAGGTGCGATCAATGAGCGGGTTGAAGAGCTCATCGTGCAGGCGCTCCAGCACTGGCCCCATGAGCAGCAGTTTTTCCTCCTCGCGGGCAGCTATCTCGCTGGCGGTCACCCGGCTGCGGCCTTCAAGAATGAGCTTGAAGAGATCATTATAGAGGCCGGCGCGTATCTGCTGCTGCACAGCCTCCATGGCCTTGCGGGCCGTTGCCAGATCCGGTTTGACCTGTATGAGCGGTATGGCGGCCTGCGGGCTCTGGCCGGGCAGACTGTCTACGTAGTTGATGCCGCCGGGCGTGAGGTCCAGGCCCACAGAACGCAGGCTGGCGGCCACGCTCATGGGCGGGTCCACGGCCTTGTGCAGGGCCTTGAGGGTGGTCAGGCCCATCTGCTGCAGCATGCGGCAGTCAGGCAGGGCGTCCATGGCCGGGGAACGTCCATAGACCTCATTGCCGGTCACGTCCCAGCGCGGGCCGAAACCGGGAAAGCCCGTAAAGCCTGCCATGCGCAGGGCATGGGCCTCGCCTTCGCGGCCTTCCAGCCAGTGCACTGACACCCAGGGCAGCAAGGGCGAAGCCACTGCCCCACCCTGCCCCCATTCCTGTGGCTGGCGTGGCAGCACGGCCTGTATGACAGTATGGCGCTGGTCAGGCTCCCGCCGGGCCGCCTCACGCAGATGCCCGGGCAGAGCTGCCGGGCCAAAGGCCTGTACCATCTGACGCAGACTCATGGCCGTACGGCGGAAGACCGTATCCACCTTCTGGCGGGCATCGCAGTCCAGCACGTATTCGCCGGCGCAGAGGGGCACAAAGCGAAAACCCCAGCGTGGGTCGGCCAGCTCAAAGGCAAAGGCCGTGCCAAAGGTGCCCAGTTCTGCGTAGAGGGTGTGCATGGCATTATAGAAATTGGAGCGCTGCAGCACAGTGCGCATGCGGCTGGTGACCTCGTCCAGCCAGGTCTGGCCCGGGCGGCTGCGGGCCAGGTCCGCATCGTCCAGAGACAGTCGGAACCACGGCCGCGCCGGGCTGGTCAGCCCGCCCTGCAGGCCTGCGGCCAGTACGCGCATGGCCAGAATGCCTGTGGCGTCCACCAGACGGCTGTTGAGCATGGGGCCGTGCTCCTGCTCCCTGTCAGCAGGCGCAAGGCGGCAGCGTGTGGGCAGAAAGTACTCTGCCAGGCTTTGCCATGCAGTATCCCACGGGGCCCGGCGCCGCAGAAGCGCACTGTGACGCCGGGCCAGCAGGCGCACTGCCTGACGGGCTGTTTCTGAGCTGTGACAGGCTTCCTGCATGGTCACTGCCCCAGCAGGGTCTTGCGCCTTTCTGTCTGCGCACGGTTGAAGGGGCTGGTGTGTATGGAACCACTGATGCCCGTGGCCCTGGCTGCCTTTTCCTTCTGGCTCTGCCGTGCAGCTGTGGCTGCCTCGGTAACGGGTTTCTGTACTTCCTGCTTGGGTGCTGGCGTGACCTGTGGCACGTCTGGCGTGCCGGGGCTGCCTCCGAATCCCATATGACCTCCCAATGATGGTGTTTACTGCAGGGGGGCGCTGTGCTGCGCCCGGGTGAGCACAAAGAACAGGCCGTCCACATGACAGCCCTTGCGGGCGTAGAAGCAGGCTGCGGGCAGACGTGCCACCTGCCGGAAGCCGCAGGCCGTGGCCAACCGCCAGGCATGGCGATTGGGCAGGGGGCAGAGGCCCACAATGCCGCTGCAGTCCAGGTGGGCAAATACCCAGGCAAAGCCCTGCCGCGCCATGGGCACAGCCAGATGCGCCGTGTCTCTGAATGTCGTGAAGTCAAATTCCAGCAAACGGCCGCGCCAGGGGCTGAACAGGCCGCAGCCCATGAGGCGGCCCTGCGCATCTTCACAGCGCAGCAACAGGCCGCGCTCCGGCGCAGTGATGCGCTGCCAGTCTGCCAGGGTGGGCGTTGCCAGCGCGTACATGGCGCAGGTCAGCAGGCCTTCATCCCGCATGCGGAAAAAGACTGCATCGCGCGCCGCCTGAGACGCCGTTTGTAAGCGCCTGCCAGCTAATGATTTCAATGGGTTAAAGTGCATAGGAGAGCAGTAAAATGTGCCTATGTACACATCAAATTGTAACCCGATATTGTAACCCGACACTTTTAGGGTCTGCTAAAAATCGGAGCATCAAGACCCTATACAGCGGCCGTCTGTTTGCTCAACCCATCGACCGAGAATTTCGCTTTGCCCCTCTGCTGGAGAAAAATCTGTCTGCCTTCCTTCTCCATCTAAAACCATTCCTGCCTCGCCCCCCTGTTCTGGGACAGGCAAGGGCTTCCACTCACTCCTTCGTTTGTAAACATCGGTGAAACATCCGGCATTCCCTTTCTGCGCCCTGTCTTCGTTCAAGCAGTTTGGAGCAAAGATCAGGACTAAAGGAGGGATCCAAATCTCATGTGGGGATTTGGTCAAAGCTGGATGACGGAGACTTGTCCAGCACAATTGCCTGGGTGTCGCTGTGGTGTGGTGATCACAGCCTGACGAGCCAGCTGCTCTCAACCACCTCAGTTGAAAGGAATTTTTATTGAGGAAAGCAAGGAAGCCCTAGAACGGCAAAAAGCCGTTGAGCGGGAACTCAACGGCCTATCTGCAAACGGAATCCTAACAAGCAAACGTGAGGATAACGTTACCCGAAAGGGTTCTCGTTGTCAACAGCGGGTCTGCATATTTTGCCTTTTTCCGGGGCCGGGAGAAGAAAAATGCCAACTTTCGCACCCAAGGGAAATATTCATGGCCCGATTTTGCCGGAGTTTGTTTTGAAAAAGTCTATCACAGCAGGTGCAAAGCTCTTGTATACGATTTTGTGCAACTATGCTGCGGAAAAAGACCATTGTTGGCCTTCACAGGCCAGACTGGCTGAAAGGCTTTCGTGCAGCGTAAGCAGCATCAAAAATTACCTGGCTGAGCTTGTCAGGGAAAAGCTGATCACAGTGCGCAAGGAGCAGTACCGCTCATCTGTATATTATATGATCCGTCCTGAAAACCTGACAGCAGGTCGCAAGACACATTCTGCCCCCCAGCAGGCAAAAGTTGTCAGGAAAGGGCCAAATTCTGGCTACTTAAATAATTTCAGGAAACAAGAAAAAGAAAAGACACCCCCCTTACCCCCCATTGAGCAGATGCCTGTAAAGCCTGCTCCGACTGTCAATACGCCTGCGGCGGGGCGTGTGTCTTTTTCCTTGCCTGATTTTGAAAGTATCTGGGAACTGTACCCCAAAAAGGAAGCCAAGGGATTTGCCAGGGTCGCCTGGGTCAAACTGCAGAGATGCGGTCAACTTCCTCCCTTGCAGACCATACGTTCCTGCATTGAACAAAGCATCACCTCCGAGGACTGGCAACGAGAGCATGGTCGTTACGTGCCACAACTGAGCAACTGGCTTCGAGGTCATCGGTGGCTTGATGAATCCAGTAAGGCACCAGACATCGACTCAGAACGGACACGTTACCTTTCAGAATGCCTTACAGCCCAAGATGAGAAGCGGCGCGAAAAGGCCAGGTCTGACGCAGAAAAACTTCGTCCTGTCTTCGAGCGATTTCTTTCTCGATTTACAGATGCCAAGCCTATGAGAGGTCCTGCCTGGGGACTCTGGAGCCTGCTTCACTCCAAGGGTAAAGCGCCTCTGGCAGAACATGTACCACAGGACAATGCTTTGGGAGTTATGAAGTTTTTACAAACTGTAGCTGCGTAAAATCAGCATGAAATGCAAGGATACGGCGATGGAAACGAAAAGAAAGTATGTACCTTACTACGATAAATACAGAGAATACGAATCTCCAATACATATATATCGTATTGCAAACTATTTAACGTCTAAGGAATTATCAGAAAAAACAGGTGTCAATATACGTCAAATTTATTCATTAGCAAATGGATCTGAGCAACCAGTTTATGAAAAAGATGGATCACTAAAATCAGCTGCAAAAAAATTATGTGATTTTTTCAAAGTTGGCCCTGCAGAATTGTTTCCAAGATATATTTGTAAAATAAACAGAGCCGAAAAATTTGACATTGATACATATATTACATTTTCAGAAACTGTTGCACGTGATCCATGTGAAATACTTATTCAAAAAGAATATATAAGTAAAATTATATCATCTGCAAATCTAACAAAAAAAGAATTTTTAATTTTATATGAAATTATCAGATGCAATAATACATTACGTGCTATTGGAAAAAATTTAAAAACTACACCCTCTAATGTTGGACAGATATTCTCAAGGGCTATTAGAAAAATAAGATATGGTATCAGGAAAAATAATTTAGATGGTTGGAGTCATTTTTTATATATAAAAGTATAAAGAGAAAACCCTCATGATCACACTTAATGCAAAATATTTATACATAATGGTATTGATTGTCCTTTTGCTCTTCGCTGGTCGAGTATCTGAGGCGAACCAGTCTATTCCTGACTCTCATAGGCAGAAGGCAAGCGTAGGCACAGAACAGACACCCCATAAGGCCGAAGTAAAAAAGGCTCAGGAAGTGCAAGCTCTGTTTGAGCAGAGCCTGCGCCAGATGATGCCGCTCAATGAAGGGCAGATTCAGGAGTACCGGGAACGCTCGGACCAGCGTGAACGGGCCTTGCTCCCTGTGTCTCCGGCGTTGAAGTCCCGTACTGTCCGCGTTTCACTGGAACCCGGACGTACGCCGGTCAAGGTATTCACCACGGCCAATATCGCCACTTCCCTGGTGTTCCATGATTCCACTGGGCAACCCTGGCCCATTACTTCAGTCACCAATGGTGGCCCTTCCTTCTTTCAGGTTCTGCGCCCGGAACTGCCTGACGGGAACCTGCTCAATATCCTGCCCACTCAGGGCTACGGAACCTCAACCGTAGTCGTCACACTGGATAAACAGGATATCCCTCTGGTCATCCGCCTGGAGTCGGATTCCGTGCGATCCCCTGAGCGCAAGGCCGATGCTCTGGTGCTCTTCCAGCTCGCTCATCGTGGGCCCAGGGCCAGTGTGCCTGTCATCGCGGACATCAAGGAAACCGTTGATTCCACATTACTGAGTTTTCTGGATCGTGTTCCTCCTGAAGGTGCTGTGCGTGTCCGCATGGAACCAAAACGAGAAGGACTGACTGTCTGGAAATACAACGGGAAGCATTACATCCGCACGATCCACAGTCTGATGTGGCCTGCCTGGGCTGCTGTGGTCAACGGTGCTGGCAATGTGAAATGCCATGAAGTGCCTGTTACAGGGCGGATCATGCTATCTGTCAATGGACAGGTACAAACCATTGCCCTGAAGGAATCCCCAGGCAAGGAAGGCCGTCAATGAGTTCTGCAATCAGTTCAGGAAACAGAAAGCGCGCACTCATGTTCACCCTTATTGGGGCCCTGGCTGTGACAGTTGGTCTTTTGTTCTTCACCATCGTCTTTTCACCGGAAAAACCATCATCCTCGGCAGAGATCGCAGGTGCAAGATCAGATGTCATAAAGGCTGAAGCCGGAGGGGAGGGGTCGGAAGAATATAATCGCAAACTGCACTCCCATGATGCGCAACAGGCAGACGCTGCGCTCAAGGCCGGAGAAAGTTTTGTGCCTACGCCTGTGGGTAAAAAAGCTCCTTTGGTAGGGAAAAAGGAAGAGACGCCTCCAGCTCCCCCTCCAGTGGCTCCAGTGCGCACCATGCCGGTGCAGCCTCCACGAACCAATGATGCCATGCTCAAGCGCATGATGGAGGACTTGTCGGCACTAGATACCAAGCTGTCTGCGGTTTCAGCAGGAACAGGCCAGCTCGTCTATCTGAAAGATTTCTCTGAAGAAAAGAAGCCTGGTGTAAGCACATCGCAAAGAGCTGAGGTGACTCCTACTGAAGCAGAGACATCTTCCCCCTTGGGCATCAAGCCCGGCGATCTTCTCTATGCCGTGGTGGATACCGGTGTGAACTCAGACGTGCCGTCTGCTGTCATGGCTACCGTGGCATCAGGACAGTACAAAAATGCCCGACTGCTGGGCAGCTTCCAACGCCATGACGAGCGCCTTGTGCTGGCCTTCAACAGAGCTGTCCTGCCTTCTGGCGAGACTGTCCAACTTGAAGCCTATGCCGTTGATCCCGGTACTTCCGAAGCTTCTGTTGCTTCGCGTGTTGATACGCATTTTTTCAGCCGCTGGGGCGGCCTTATAGCGTCTGCCTTTCTTGAGGGCTTGGGCACAGCCAAGCGCTACAGCGGTGCACAAAGCACCACCTACGGAACATACGGCGAATCCACGGATCAGATGGTGTGGAACTCCTACAGTCTGGAAGATCAGGCATGGATAGCTGCCGGTAAGGTGGGGGAAAAGGCCGGAAAGATCTTTGAAAAGGGCTTTGACCGTCCACCTACGGTCTACCTGAAAAGCGGCACAGCCATCGGTGTGCTGGTTCTGAACGTTAAGGACAGGTGAGCTTATGGATAACTATGTTGCCAATGTCATCCCGCATTTACAGCAATGGTGGCCAGTGCTGATCCGTCTGGCCTACCTGGTAGGCCTGGTATTCGCCATGGTGTCCTTCTCTCAGGCAGTGAACCAGAAGCAGCGTTTCAATCGTTCCACAGCCGTGTGGTCACTCTGGTGCGCAGTACTGCTGCTGAACCTGCCCACTCTCATGGATTCCCTGTCCATGACAGTCTTCAATCAAAGCTCGGAACAGGCTTTGAGCTACAGCCCACCTGCCTCTCCCGGCTCTGTCTACATACAGTTTGCTGTCTACGCCATTGCCACTGTGGGGGTCATCGGCATTGCACGGGGCATCTGCCTGCTGCGGGATACGCCCAATCAAAGCATGAATTTCAGCCGTGGCCTGGTGCATCTCTTCGGAGGCATCATCGCGGTCAATCTCGTCACCTTCCTGCGTGGGATTGGTTCCACCATGGGCGGTGACGTGCAAACATACATAGCCAGAATCATTGGCTGACAAGGAGGTTTGATGAAAGAATATTTTGATTTCACACCTGTTTCCCCTCAAAGGGTGACGGCAGCAGTACTGGGAGTCGCAGCCATCTGGCTTTTTGCTCCCGAACTTGCCCAGGCCGCTGTCACCTTCGGGGAAATGGGGCAAAATGTGGCCGAAAACGCCAAGGGTGTTGCCAAGGGCGTCACTATGGCCGGGTACGCAGCCGGTATGACAATGGGCGTTTTCGGTGGGGTCGAGTGTTACAAGGCAAGCAAGCAGCAGGGCGGAAATTCCTCCCATGGCGGTGGCATCACCAAGGTGCTCATCGGAGCGTTGCTCCTGGGGCTTGGAGAGCTGTTCGGCTCCGGTTCTGCCACACTCTTCGGCTCAGACCAGACGTCCGGTATGGGCGATCTGGGCCTGTAAACTTCAAACAAAGGTGAAGAGGCATGAAACCTTTATTCTTCCACAAATCAAACCATCAAACACAGCCCGTACCGCCGATGACGGCGACGGCTCTCGACGCGACTGAAGGCCATGCCTCTTCACCGTCCGCCGAAGCTGTTATCGGTGGTCTGGGCTGGTATCAGGCGCAATATCGCCGGGCCATGAAACTGGCTCTCGGCCTTGTCCTGCTTCTGCTTGGTGCCTTGGGTGTCATTGTCGTGCTGATCCTAAATCAGCCAAAACCACAATATTTTGCAGCAACGCCGGACCTGCGTCTTGCTCCCCTGGTGCCTCTGGATCAACCGGTCTTGACACAACAGGGCCTTCTGACCTGGGCTTCGGATACTGTCACCAATGCCATGTCGCTGGACTTCCTGGAATGGCGTGAAGAGCTGGAAGCCATCCGCCCGCACTTTGAAGATGCGGCCTACAAATCTTTTCTGGATTCCCTGCAAAGCTCCGGTGTTCTGGACATGATCCGGGACAAGCGGCTTTCTGCATCCGCGATTACTACACGCGCTCCGGTTATCATTGCTTCCGGTGTCATGGGCGGCATTGCCACATGGCGCATCGAATTTCCCCTTATCGTCTCCTATGAGTCCAGTCAGGGCGTGGAAAGCACACAACGTCTCATCGCTACCGTGCTTGTCTGTCGGGCTCCTACAGTCAAAACGCCTCGCGGCGTGGTCATCCAGCAGATTGTACTGAAGAGGGATTCATAATGCTTGATTCCATAGTCAACGGTATTGATCGCGGCGTCCGCGCCCTGTCCGAAGCCTTTGCCGGGCCGGTACACAGCTACTGTCGTCTGGAAACAGTGGATAACGGTGTACTGGTGGCTGATGACGGCAGTCTCATCAGTCTGCTGCATCTTGAAGGCTCCCTCGTCCATATAGGCAAGGACGAATACATACAGATCGTTTCCGGGCTCACCGAAAAACTGCAATCTTCCCTTTCCAAACCCGGCCATGTTGTCCAGATCGTCTTCGAATACGATCCTGAAAGCAGTGCAGCACGGGTCAATGAGATGCTGCTTCCATCTCGATTGACCTCACAGAATCTCGGTCTGAACATTGGTCCTCTGCTGGATAACTGGGGCTCGTCTCTGAAAAACTACTGCGCCATCGAAACATGCTGGCTGGTGTTGTGGACAAGGCCCACGGCACTCCCTGAGTCCTTACGCAAGGCAGCTCTCAAGGAACGAGACAAGGCCACAGCCAATACTCCGACCATTGTAGGCTGCCAGCAGGTTTCCCGTGCGGTCACTGCCCTGCATGATGCGCACAGCGGATTTGTCACTGGCGTCATGGATGCGTTCCGGCAAACAGATCTTCTGGTCACGCTGCTCTCGGCACACGAGGCATTACGGGACATACGCACGAGTATTGATCCCGAATTTACAAGCCGCAAGTGGCAGGCACTTATCCCTGGTGATCCCTTGCCGCTCAGACTTCCTGATCCTGATACCGGCAAGCGGGAGCAGCTCCACAATGTGCTGTATCCGGATTTCAAAACCCAGCTCTGGCCTCGTGAAGGTGTACTGCTTTCCCGAAATACCATTCGTATCGGTGACCGCATTTATGGGCCTCTGGTGATGACGCTCATGCCGCAAACGCCCAAGCCTTTTCAGGACTTCTTTCGCATATTCACCACACGGGAACGGATACCGTACCGCATATCCTTTCTCATTGAGGACGGTGGTCTGAAGATGGGTCTCAAGCCCCTGCTTTCTTCCATACTGTCCTTCACCAGTTCGGACAACAAGCGTTTCAATAATGCTGTGGACGCACTGAAAGCCCTGGATCTGGAAGGCGTGTGTTGCGTCAGATTCCGTATCTGTCTCTGTACGTGGGTCTGCGTCAGGGACATGCCAGAAACGGAAGCTCATTTACTGCTTCGCAGACGCATGGCCGAGCTGTCCAAGATTATACAGGGCTGGGGCACCTGTGATGTTTCTGAGTCTGTAGGTGATCCTCTGCTGGGCCTGGCTGCCACACTGCCCGGCATCATGCCGACCAGTCCGGCTCCCGTGACTGCTGCACCATTACAGGCGGCTATTGGTATGCTGCCCTTACGTCCGGCTTCACCCTGGCATGAGGGAAGTCTTCTATTGCGCTCCCAGGACGGCAAGCTCATCCCCTATGCGCCCAATTCCTCTCAACAGGCAGCCTGGATCGACATCGGCGTGGCTCCGATGGGCGGCGGCAAGTCAGTCTTTCTCAACAGCCTGAATTTTGCCTTTGTCACACAGGCCGGTCTGTCCCGCCTGCCTTGGCTGTCCATCGTGGACGTAGGGCCGTCCTCCTCCGGCCTTATCACGTTGCTCAGGGAAAACCTGCCTGAAGGCAAAAAGCATCTGGCAGCCTACCATCGTCTGCGTATGACCGAGGAGTACTCCATCAATCCCTTTGATCTTCCCTTGGGCAACCGCAGGCCATTACCTGCCCACAAAGCGTTTCTGGTCAATTTTTGCAGTCTGCTGGCAACACCCATTGACGCCACAAGTCCGGGGGAAAGCGTGCCCGGTCTGATCGGGCGTGCCATTGAGCTTGCCTACCTGGAACTTTCAGACAGTGCAGGTGGAAAACCTCGTTCCTATCAGCCCAATGCCTTGCCAGAGCTGCATGCCTTTATTCTTGAACAGGGCATTCCTCTGGATGACTCCACCTGCTGGTGGGAAATCGTTGATGCGCTCTATGATCGCGGCCATACCCATGAAGCTCTGCAGGCACAACGTTTTGCCGTTCCCCTGCTGGCCGATGTGGTGGCACAGCTCCGGCAGAACAAGGGTATAGAAAGCACCTATGAGCAGAAGACCATCCTTGATGTCTGGCGCTCTCTCATTGATGCCATAGACGCCTATGTTATCCTGAAGGAACCCACACAGTTTGACCTGGGTGATGCCCAGATCGTCAGCCTTGACCTGGATGAAGTGGCTCCACGCGGTACTGAGGTGGCCGACCGACAGTCGGCAGTCATGTACATGCTGGCCCGACATATCCTTGGCTCCCGCTTTTTTCTCATGCCTGATGACGTGAAGCTCATGCCGAAGCGATATCAGTCGTATCATGCTGAAAATATTGATAATATACGAGAATCACCCAAAAGAATCTGTTATGATGAAGCGCATCGCGTGACACAAAATACATCAGTTTCAGGTCAGCTTATGGCCGACATGACCACAATGGCGCGTGAATCGCGCAAGTGGAATTTATCTATCGGGCTGTACACGCAATCCATCGACGATATTCCCGACATCATCAACGAGCTGGCCACAATGATTGTGATCCTCGGTTCCGGTACGGAACAGAGCGTCTCCAGTCTGAGTATGCGCTTTTCTCTCAATGAAGCCTGTCGCCATGCACTATCAAACCTGGGCAAGCCTGGTAAGGCCGGTTCCAATCTTGTGGGCCTTTTTCGTACAGGTGCAGGCAGGTCGCAGCTTGTCCTCAGTCTGACTGTGGGCAGTCAGGCTCTCTGGGCCTTTTCCACAACAACGGAAGATGTGGCTATCCGCAACAATCTATACCGGCGTCTGGGGCCTTCCGAAGCCCTGCGCCGTCTTGCTGTGCGATTCCCCGGTGGATCAGCCAAGGCCGAAGTGGAGAGAAGACGCCGAGAAGTAACGGATCAAAGCGGCGTTGACGATGATGTGGTCAACGTCCTGTACCAGATAGCTGACGAACTGGCGGAGGACATATGAAAAAGATGCTTTTGGCGTTTCTGATGGTGGCGATTCCCTCCCATGCCTGGGCCGGAGGGTGTGGCTGTGGATCTGTGCAGGCCATTGTGACAGCAGCAAAGACGGAGACCATACAGACGGTCAACGCCTATACAGCAGCTGAAGCGCAGGCCATACGCTCTGAAATTCTGCTGGCTGCCCAGAACATCATCGGCACTATCAAGACCGAGTCAGCGACCATTGTACGGGCCATCCTCGCTCTCAAGGAAAGCAATGTGGCAGCCATGAAAGGACAGGCCATAGCTGATGCAGCCCTCAAGACAGAAGACATGTACGGCAAGTCTGCACAGCCTGCGGGATTGTGCGGCTCAAGTTCTCTGGGTGCTGGCATTCAGCTCGGTGCGCAGGCTGGGCAGGAAATCCATGTGACCATGCGTGAGAAGCAGTTTGAATATGCCAATAGGGAAGGCGCAAAGCCGGTCGAATTTCTTGAGCGCGTCCTGGCCGATGAGCATCCAACGGAAAAGGAAGTCGTGGATTCGCTCTTTCCTGTAGGCAGCACACTCACAGAGGAGCAGGTGGCTCAGGCCCATGAATCCATCAAGACCCTTGCCAATCCACGACCATTACCGGTGGTCACTGAGGCTCAAAAGACGACTCCGGCGGGGCAGACCTATACAGCAGCACGCAAGATCCATGAAGGCCGTCTTGGTACGGTCATGGAAGCCCTGAACAGTCATGTGGTCTATCACGCGCCCACCTTGCCAGAAGATGTGACCACATGGGCCATGAATCAGTGGACTGAAGCCGGTGGGAGCGGCACACCGCCCGGCATCGTGGACGGCAAACTCTCGGAAGCCGGTCTGTACAAACTTTTGTCACAGATGCGTTCCGGTAACGCCAACTGGTTCAGCCATGTGGCCACAGCTACCGAAGCTGGTCTGCTCCGTGAGCTGGTGCTTATGCAGGCATTTCAGTTTGAGCTTGCCCGCAAGAATACCGAGCTGCTGGATCGGCTCACCTTCATCACCTCGCTGGACTATCTGACAAGAATGGAAGGAACGACAGGCAGGGAAATGAAGGAACTCTACACGCGCATGGTCGGCGCACAGCAGTAGGGGGAAGTCTGATGTTTGCCTATGTCAGCCCCAACACGATTTTCACCGATTCCGTGAGTGTTGCCAAATCTGCGTTGGAAAGCTCTCCGAGTTTCCTGCCGAAGCGTCTTTTATCTGCCGCACAAAGCTGGTCGCAGACTGCCACCGATGACGGCCCGGCAGACGGAAGCGAAACAACAATGGGAGGACGCGGTTTGGCCGAAGTGGACAGAGGCACAACAACCACAGTTCCTCTGGCTTTGTTCAGAGCGTTGACGGTCAGGATGACTGCCGGGCGACATTTCTGGATTTCCATACCTTCGGAGGGGTCAAAATTGACCCACCAGACTTCACCGCGTCGCATTCGTGGTTGCCTCGCTGTATTCTGTGCCCCGGATACCATCCGCCACAAGTCCTTCACGCCATTCGCGCATTTCCGCGCTCAATGCGGCATCCTGCTCAACTTCAAGGGCGATCCGGTACAACGGATCATCCTCTTCCGGCAGAGCCTTTTCCAGCAATCCTGCCACAAACGCACTCCGCTGTCTGGATGGAACAGCCTGTTTGAAGCGTTCCGCAAGGGAATCAGGGAGATGAAGAAGCATTTGCATGGTATACCTCCTATCTTGCTATCAATATTGATATTGATAGCAGAGGGAAAAGTCAAGTCAATCCTTGTCAGGAGGAAATATCATGCCTTCGTCTGAAATCCCCGCTACTTCGGAAGTTCTGCTCAGGAGTGATGCCAGCAAGCAGTTTCTGGACGCGCTGATCGGGCAGGGCTGGGACACATGGGGTCAGGGGCTTGGCGGTTCACAGGCGGCAGAACTCATGCTGGAAATGTTCAGTGCCTTCAATCTGGTGGCTCTGGCCGTCATTTCCGCGCTGTTCATCTGGGTGCTGGCCGTGGCTGTGGCCGGAACAGCCCATGAAGGGACACCTTTTGGAAAACGCTACAGCTCGCTGTGGATGCCCTTGCGTTTCGTGGGCGCAATGGGGGCCCTGGCTCCCATCTTCAAGGGTCTGAGTCTTTTTCAGGTAGCCATACTGGCCTGCATCGGCTTTTC
The DNA here is from genome assembly GCA_017396005.1 of Desulfovibrio sp. Taxonomy (GTDB): domain Bacteria; phylum Desulfobacterota; class Desulfovibrionia; order Desulfovibrionales; family Desulfovibrionaceae; genus Desulfovibrio. Next base: position 21,309 of record JAFQNG010000077.1, on the reverse strand, counting down.
CATCAACCTGGGCAATTATGTCTGGGATCTGGGAACCGACTATTTTGTGGAGCATGGCGGACAGCTCACGGTACAGGCTCCTGATCAGAATGTGACCCATTATTCGGCCATAGCCAACGGAACGCTCGAATCCCTGGCTTTCCAGTACTACATGAATGAGCGGCGCGGCCTGAATATTTCACCAGGGGGCCAGTGGAAATACTCGGGCAACTGGTTCGGCTCTGGAGGTGAATACAAGTTTCTGTTCAACGGCAATGCCGGAACCATCACTGTGGGCTGTGTGGATGAAGCTGATGCCATGTGTCGTGCCAAGGCCAATGCTGTCGGCACTGCGGTTTCAGCACTGTCGCCAGTGGCAAGGCAGCTTGCCGATCCCGATACGCCTGCCGAAGCCATTGATCCTCTGGCGCTGTACAATGCGGCCAATCAGGTCAACGCAACCATCCTTACCGGTCTGCAAAGCTATGCCCAGCAAGGGCAACTGCGCAGTAAACTTCAGGACTTTGAGGACATTTCCAATCAATACGGCTGGTTCATTGCCGGTTCTTCCTACTGGTCGATCTCGTGGATCAATCAGGAAGTCCGTGAGGCGATGTATTCAGGTATTTCCTACAGCCCCAGGGAATACACGCTCTCTGAAACCTGGGGCATGACCTATGGCCTGCACGATTATGAGGCTGTGCAGGAACGTGTGGCCAACTATATCAAGACAGCCTATGCCACCAGACGCGGCATTTCCGACACAACAGCTGATCCGGCAGTGACAGATGAGGACGGGGCCTTTGATGCTGTCCTCAACTGGATTCGAGCCAATATGAACAAGCTTGTGGCTGGAAATATCCTGCCCATAGCTGTAGAAAAGCTGTCCAGCCAGGATCCGGTCATGGCCATTTCCAGTGTGGGCGACTACTTCATCGGCACTGCCTGGGGGCTTGCCACTGCCCTGGGAGCTCTGGACGTAACGCACTCACTGGGCAAGTCCGTACCTTTTGTGGACAAGGTTATCCCGAACCTGGACAAGTACATCTCCTTTGCCCTGTTCTCTGTCTTCCTGCCCCTCTTGCTCTATGGCCTGGCACTGGCCTACTACCTCCCGGCCATTCCCTTCATTCGATGGATCTCTGCACTGGCAGGATGGGTCATCCTTATCGTGGAGGCTCTTGTTGCCGCTCCCCTGTGGCTGTGTGCCCATGCTCTGCCGGAAGGCGATGGGGCTGCCGGACAGCACGGCAGGCGCGGTTACCTTTTGCTGCTCGGCATCATCATCCGTCCTCCGCTCATGGTGGCTGGCTTCTTTGCAGCCATCATTCTCATGAATGTTCTGGGCAGACTTATCGGAACCGGTTTTGAAATGTTCATTGCCGGAACAGGTCAGAGCAAGATGCTCGGCATTACCGGTACGTTCTCCATGCTCGTGATCCTCGGCATCATGGTCATCATGCTGGCCAACAAGTTCTTTTCTCTTATCCACTACCTGCCGGAACACGTCACCAACTGGATAGGCCAGCAGTTCCATTCCCTGGGTGAAAAGGAAGATCAGGCAGGGGCCAAGAATGTCTTCATAGGTTCCACCAATGCCGTCAATTCCGGGGCTCATGGGGCAAGGGATCTGCGCAATGAAGTGTCACGGCAACGCAGCAGCAGTGTTCATTCAGGTTCAGGGGGAACTACGCCCACACAGGCTGCGGCATCAGACAGCAGGTATGGCAGTCACCTTTCCCAGAGAAACTTCAGGAGTTGATGTATGGAATACATGTACGACTATGACGATCCCATTGTCATCAGCTGCTTTGACCGTAGCTGCAACATGGTGAAGCCGTGGGCAGAAGCAGGCTTTCGCTGCTACTGCGTGGACATACAGCACCCGGAAGGCGAAACGCAGGACGGTAATATCATTCGTGTCGGTGCAGATATGCTCGACTGGCTGCCGCCCTTCAAGCCCATTGCCTTTGCCGCCTTCTTTCCTCCCTGTACCGAGGTTGCGGTTTCCGGGGCTCGCTGGTTCAAGGACAAGGGCATCGGGGCGCTGCATCGCGCTATCGGACTTTTTTATGCCTCTATCCGTATCGCAGAATGGTGCAATGCACCGTACCTCATCGAAAACCCTGTTTCAGTGATCTCTACCTACTGGCGCAAGCCGGATCTTACCTTCGATCCCTGTGACTACGCTGGCTATCCTGGCGGAGAAAAAGATCTGTACACCAAGAGAACCTGCCTCTGGGTAGGCGGTGGCTTCAAAATCCCAGCTCCCAGATGGCGAGAACCCAGAATGGACAGCAGGATGCACCTTATACCGCCATCGCCTGACAGGGCCAACCGTCGCCGCGTAACGCCCAGGGGCTTTGCCCGTGCTGTTTTTGAAGCCAACAATCCCATGAGAGAAGAGATATGAAAGCCGACTCCATCAGGAATGTAGTGAACGCCGCTGGAAGGTCCAAGGCCCATCTTGCCGAACTTCAGGCCGGATTTCGTCACCGTCTTGCCCTGTTCAGGCGTAACCGCTCGCAGGAGGATCAGGCGGCACTGACAGATGATTTCAGCCGTGTGCTGGAAGCCTGGGGCATTGATGATGGAGAAATGCTGGAAACGATTTGGACATTGCGGATGCGATGTTGGATTTTTCTTGTACCAATCCTGTACTTCGGCCTGGCAGCCTGCCTGATTCAGGATATTGCCTCTCTTCTGGCTCTGCTTTTTGTGGGCACCCCCTGCTTGCTTGGCATAATCACTACAGCCTGGCGTCTTTCTGTGCTGAATAACAGGCGATTCCTGCCGTTGTCCCGCTGGCTGCTGTCATTTGCACGACGTTCGAGAAAACGCCCGCAAGCGGGCGGGGGTGTGTCTGTCTGAATTTCTTCATTCTAAGGAGGTCTTCATGTCCCGAAAAATTGTTCTGCTGCTGTGCTGCTGCCTGATGCTTGGCGCATGCGGAAAAAAATCCACTTCTCCGCACACAGCTCCTGATGACTTTGTGGCCATTACCCGGGGTGATGCTGCGCAACAGGCCCACAGTGAGCTGGCCATGCTCGCCAGATTGCGGGGACAGGGTTTGCAGCCCCTGCTTCCACCACAGGATCCCGCATTGAGCAAGCCTGTGTCTGTCAGCTGGACAGGGCCTGCGGACGGAGCACTCAAGGAAATATGCCTTCAGGTTGGCTACCGCTATCAGGAAATGGGTTCTCCATCCGCACAAGCGTTGTCTGTGGTGATACGCGGTTTGAATCGCCCTGCGCATGAACTGCTGGAAGACATTGCCTGGCAGATACAGCCACAGGCCCTTGTGCGCGTTGATCCCATCAATCGGGTCATCACTCTGGCCAGAACAACGGAGGCGAGGTCATGACAGAAGCATCACTAAAACCCCGTCCTCCTGCCCCCACCAAGCCTGTGCAGTTGATTGATAACTACAGCTATACGCAGGGATTCAGCAAAGGCTTTGAGGCAGGAGATGCTTCCAGTACTGGCTGGGCATTCGGTGTTTGCGCTATCCTGGCGATTCTTTGTTGTTTTCTGGTGCTGTACAGACATCTCAATCAACTGAACAGGATGTTGTCACAGCTGCATACTGGGCTCCTGGACAGCCTTAAGGATCACAGCCCTGCCAGACACTTTTCCCTGATACTGCCGATCCTTGTCTGCCTTACTCTGACAGCATGTGCCGGAAAGGATCAGCATCCTGCGCCAGTCCCTTCAGAGACTGTCAATGCGCCTGCACCTGCGGAAGGCAATGATGGCAAGGGTAAATTTACGCCTTATGATGCCTCTTATGCTGATGATACTTCTGGGCAGTACCTGGTTGTAGAAGTACCTCTCCCTGCATCATCAGGGCCTCGTCACGGAGATCCGGAGGAACTGGCAGATCTTCTGGAAATGAAGGGAGGCAGTGAGGAAGGCAAGACCGCTGTGCAGCTCATGCGGCCTGCGGCCATTCGGGATGCTGCGCAACTGGTCACGCTCCAGACCGCCATTGCCTGGCGGTACAAGCAGCTTCTGGCGTCCACCGAACACTACAGCAGTATCATGGATGCGGCCTTCAACTTCTCACCCCTGGTCATGACACAGGGACAGGCGCTGATCATGCCTCCTGTGCTCACACAGGCAGGCGCATCCATGCGTATCGAAGATGCGTCCAGTGCTACGGCTGCGGAAACGACCTATGAGCTTCTGAAACCCGCACAGTATATTGCTGCTGCTCCCACATGGCGGGAATTTCTCATGGCTGATGATTTCCCCATGCCGGAAAAGCCCAATCCTGCCGTATTGCCAAAAAACGCGGAAGAACGCGCCATCTGGCGATCTGCTGTACGGGAGGCATGGGGACAAGGTGTGGCCGAAGCCGATCAGCTCTTTGCGGACAATGTGAGCCGCATGGTGCGGGACTATCGCGGTATCATGCTCTATCACCTGCTCACTGCCCAACATCTCTTGAGCCGGGTGAACACAGCCTCTGCTGACCTGGGTATGCACATGTCTGACAAGGGCAACAAGCTCCATATCGGACAGAAGGTCTACAGGATCACGGCACCATCGGCATTCAGACCACACAAGGCAAGGAAGCGGAATGGTTGAGGGCCTTCTGTATCCTCAAGAGCCGCGTATCCGCTGGGATCACACGGACATCAACAGTCTGCTGCTCTGGGCTACCAACAGCGGCATGTCTGATCTCTGCCTGCGATCCGGTATACCTGCGTGGATACGGTTAAACGGTATGTGGCGACAGGTTACGCAACGCCCCATCTCAGCTGATGAGCTGCTGGGGGCCCTGGAACGGCTGACCAAAAACAATTCTGTGGCTGCGTTGATTCGTTCCGGCCAGTCTGACTATGACTTTGCCCATCAGATCGAGGAATCGCGGGGAGTACGCCGCCGGTATCGCGGCAATGCCACACCTGTTGCTGACGGCTACGCTACAGGGGTCAAGATCGTCTTTCGGGCTATCCCTTCTGAGCCTCCACCCCTGGCATCCCTCCATGTCGAACAGGGTATCCTTGACCATGCCACTCCGGGCAATGGGCTGGTTCTGGTTACAGGGGTCATGGGATCGGGCAAATCCACGCTTCTGGCGGCCATCCTTCGTCACATCATCGAGACAGGCGGGCGGCACGTCTGCACCTATGAAGCGCCCATTGAATTTGACTTTGACGCTATTCCCAATCCGGGCGGGCCTGTGTCCCAGAGCACTATTCCGGAACACCTGGCTTCCTTTCTGACAGCCACGCGTAATTCTACACGCACGGCCCCAGATGTTGTGCTCATCGGCGAGAGCCGTGATCCCGAAACTCTGCGGGGTATGATTGAAAGCGCGGAAATTGGCGTTGCTGCCTATTCCACGGTGCATACACGTTCCGTGCCGGAAACCCTGTCCCGCATCATCAATGTCTTTCCCTCGGAAGAGCGCCTGCAGGTGACGGCCACGCTCTTGTCCAGCCTGCGGCTGATCATCTCGCAACGACTTATTCCTAAGCCTGACGGATCGGGCCGTACAGCTTTGCGGGAATATCTGGCCTTTACGCCGGAGGTGCGTGAAATCCTTCTTGATACCTCTTCTGAGCGTTTGATTCAGAAAACAGAGGAACTGTTGCCCAGATACGGACAGCGCATACAGGATGCTGCCCAACGTGCGTTTACCAAAGGCAGTATCGGCAAGGACAGCTTTCTGGCCATACAGGCCGAACGTAAACATAAAGGAGAATCACATGGCACGAGAGACTGAAAACAAGCGGACATACAATGTATTCACTGTCCGCAGGTACACCAAGGACGGACAAACTCGAAGCCACTGGCTGCGCATCGGTGCGGGCTTTCAGAATAAGGACGGCTCCTTCAATCTCCGGCTGCGCGCCTTGCCGTTGCCTGATCCAAAAAACGGTATGGTCAATCTGCATATGCGTCTGCCCAAGCCAAAGGACATTCCGGAAGATGAGGAAGCAGGTTTTTATACGGAGATTGACCCGTTGAATGGCATCCCCCTGGAGGACTTGTAATGCAGCCTGGTGCAAACGTGATTTCCCTCTCCGGGGGAAAGGACAGCACAGCTATGCTGCTTATGATGCTGGAACGGGGAGAACCCATAGCTGACATCATGTTTTTTGATACTGGCTGGGAATTTCCTCAGATGTACGAGCATCTGGAGACACTGGAACAGTTCATGGGCAGGAAAATCACGCGCTTGGGGGCACGATTGCCTCTTGGAGTGCAGACAGACAAAACACCTTTTGACTGGATGCTGTCTGAGCAGCCTGTTACGAAACGCGGTACTGACCAGATACATTCTCTTGGTTACGGATGGCCTACCATGCTCCGGCGATGGTGTACACGCCTCAAGCAGCAGGCATTGCACGCGCATCTGCTGGCTCTTACCCACAGGAGAGAGATGACACTTCCCCTGCGTCACTGCATCGGCTTTGCGGCAGATGAAGGCTCAAGAGTAAACGGCGTAACCAAAAAAGACGGATCCTATCATGTACAGCGTTACCCATTGATCGAATGGGACATTACAGGAAGCGAGGCGCTTGCCTACTGCAAGAAACGTGGTTTCCACTGGCATGGTCTGTACGACCATTTCAGTCGAGTGAGTTGCTTTTGCTGCCCACTGCAGTCGTTGCATGAATTGTCCATACTACGTTCACACTATCCTGATCTGTGGCAGTGGATGCTGGAAATGGAATCCTGGCTGCCTGAAGGAAAAAGTCGGCGCTTTGGCCATTCAACGGTGTCGGCTCTGGAAGAACGGTTCAATGATGCTTGCATAGGAACAGCGGTATGAGCAGTCTTGCTGTTCATTTTTCCAGCACAAGACAGGACTGGGAGACACCCTGGCCCTTTTTCATGAAAATGAATGATCAGTACGGGCCATTTGTGCTGGATGTATGTGCCACACCTGCCAATACAAAGTGTGAACAGTTTTTCACGAAGGAGGAAAATGGACTGCTACAGCCCTGGTATGGGAGAGCCTGGATGAATCCCCCCTATGGTCGCGGAATCAATGCCTGGGTCAAAAAAGCAACTGAGGAAGTCAGGAAAAACACAGAGCAGGTTGTTTGCCTGCTCCCAGCCAGAACTGACACTGCATGGTGGCATGACTATGTGGAGCGCTACGCGTTCAGTGTCAGATTCATTCGGGGACGGATCACGTTTGCAGGGGCCAGACACGCTGCACCTTTTCCTTCTGTGATCGTCATTTTCAAAAAGGAGACATCAGCCAATGACAGATGTGCTGTGGAGAGATACCGGCATACCTCCGAAGATTTTTATCTTTGATGCCCGTGCCATTTTTCCGCTGGGCCTGTGGCTCTTTCATTGGGCCTGGTGGACGGCAGGCCTTGCAGCAGGATCCATCCTGCTCCTGTATCTGGTGCAGCGCACGGGCATGACGCCTGCGGCCTGTTTACGCTCCTTGCGCGTGGCGCTTCTGGGAAAACGCAGGGAAACACGGTGCAATGAACTTCAGTGGCGAAAACGCTGCCGCTGGTAACAAGGGATATAGTATGAACGCAGTAGAACGTAACAGATTCGGCATGTTTGATACGCCTGTCCGTTCTTCGGATAAAGAGTTGATCACCCTCACTCCAGACGAGATGAAGGGACAGCTTGCAGCAGGCGCATTCATGATGAGCAGAGAAAAGGCCATTGAGCAGGGTTTTCTGCACCCTCACGATGAGCAGGATACTGTCATCGCTGGTATTGGGGAGGCTGTATGAGCCAGACACTACAGACTGAAAAAAAGACCAGTGTCCAGGTCAGCCATGAGGTGCAGGAGGAATTTGTCAACGCCATTGCACGGAACATGCTTGCCCTGGCAGAAACCGCCGGAAAATGGAAAAGGCCCTGGAATACCCAGAAGCAGGTGGGCATGCCGTTCTGTCCTGCCACAGGGCGGGAATATGGCGGGGCAAATATGGTCAATCTGCTCCTGACCAGCATGGTCAAGGGCTACGATGACGATCGCTGGCTTACGTTCAAACAGCTCCAGAAGATACAGGCCGATAACCCCGGCGTATCAATGAAGATCCAAAAGGGAGAGAAAGGCGTCAAGCTTCTGCGGCCTGAAGAAGTCTACTTCACAGAACGTGAGGACGGAACCTGGAAATATCTCACTCAGGAGCAGATCCGAAAATACAAGGAAGAAAAAGCCAAAGGACATATCGACCCTGATGTGCAGCAGAAGACGCTTTTTTATCCTTTTACTGTCTTCAATGCGTCACAGATCGATGGTTTCCCTGAAAAGGAATATGCTGCTCCCTCTCTTTCTGAAGTCGAACGCAATGAATTTCTGGAACGCTTCATTGCCTGTTCAGGTGTGGCTGTAGATCACTATAAAGACGGGCCGTGTTTCCGGCACGACACTAACGTGATCAAGATGCCGTATCCTGAACAGTTCAGAGAAACGGATGACTACTACGCCTCAAAATTGCATGAATTCTTTCATGCGACCGGCCACGAGTCACGGGAGAAACGTCAGAACAAAAAGTCACAAACCATCAAAGGCTATGCCTTTGAAGAAATGCGGGCCGAAATGTTCTCTCTGCTGGCCGGTGCCAGGCTTGATCTGCCCATGCCGGAAAGCAATTCGGCAGCCTATATCAAATTCTGGAATCAAACCTTTTCGGACGGTGATGCCAGGGCTGTTTTCCAGGCAGCTTCTGAAGCCGCAAAAATGCTTTCTGTCCTGCATCAGTTTGAAGTGGGCGAAGAGCCAAGACCCCAATGGTTTCCCAGACGCACCGAATGGCCGGAACTCATGGAAATGCAGAAGCAGCGGGATGCCGCTCAGGGCGTCAATTTCCGGGAAGGCAATGGGGAGATCTCTACCCATGTGGAGCGGCCTGCACCTCCATCATTCACAGAAAGTGTTGAGGCTTTCAGGGACACCGACAATTTGGCTCTGAAGGCTCGTCTCATTCTTCAAAATTCTGACTTCCTCAACATGGCCCTCAAGGAAGATCCCGAAGCCATCATGGAGCTGGCCACTCTCTGCGACCGTGTGGCGCAGGTGCTGTACATGGAAGTGGACGCAAAGCTCCAGGCCAAACCAAATGCATTGGAAAATCCTGTCCCTCTGATCGAACAGCAGGCTGCTTCTGCGCAGCGTATGAGGATGTAGCTCTATGCGATTGTTTATTGCGGAAAAACCCTCCCTGGCTCGTGCAATTGCCGATGGACTCGGCACTCCCCAAAAAGACAACGGCTGCCTGCGATGCGGCAATGATGTGGTGACCTGGTGTTTCGGTCATCTGCTGGAGCCGTGCTTTCCCGAAGATTACAAGCCTGAATATTCCTCGTGGCAGAGAGAGCATCTGCCTATCATCCCCCAGACCTGGCGCTCCAGACCCAAGGCCAAAGCCACAGCCCAGCTCAAGATCATCGGTGACCTGCTTCAGCAGGCAGATTCAGTGGTCAATGCCGGAGACCCTGATCGTGAAGGCCAGCTTCTTGTGGATGAAGTACTGGAGCATTTCAATTGTCAGAAGCCTGTTTCCCGCATATGGCTGGCTTCGCTGGATGCCCGTTCTGTACGCAAAGCCCTGGACAGTATCAGGGATAATGCGCCCTTTGCGCCTTTGCGCGATGCGGCCCGTGCCAGACAGCAGGCAGACTGGCTGGTGGGCATGAATGCTACCCGCGCTATGACCATAGCAGGCAGAGAGCGTGGACGCTCGGAAGTCCTTTCCCTGGGACGGGTACAGACACCGACTCTTGCTCTGGTTGTGGCTCGTGATGCGGAAATCAGCGCCTTCAAACCGTCTGATTATTTTGTTCTGCAGGCTTGTCTCCAGCATCCTGACGGGGAATTTTCAGCAACCTTTCTGCCATCTGTGGATCAGGACGGACTGGATTCCAGCGGACGCCTTACAGATAACACCGTAGTCGAGACTCTAATCAGCGCAACCAGGGATGGTGAAGCACACATCACTACAGCCGTGCGTGAAGCCAGGACCAAAACCGCGCCCTTGCCCCATTGTCTGTCCTCTCTGCAGAAGGAAGCCTCGGCCAGGCTTTCCCTGTCAGCAAAAGCGGTTCTGGATACTGCGCAGTCCCTCTATGAAAAGAAGTTGACCACCTATCCGCGTACCGACTGCCGCTACCTGCCTGAAGAACAGTTCGAGGCCGCAGGTCAGATACTGACCATGCTGTCCAGAGCCTCTGGTATGGAGCGTATGGCAGGTTCTGCTGATGCTTCCCTGAAAAGTACTGCCTGGAACACCAAAAAAGTCACAGCACATCACGCCATAATTCCTACTGGCGAGACACCCGGCAATCTTACCAGCAGAGAGCGTGCGCTCTATGATTTGATTGCTACGGCCTAGTGCCTGCAATTCTATCCGGCCATGCGCTATGAAGCACACAAGCTGACACTCAGCATCAATGGAACAACCTGGGAAGCCAGAGGCCGACGCCTGCTTGAGGCCGGATGGACTGCGGTATTTGCGGATGAGGACGAGGATGCACAGGATCAGTCACTGCCTGCATTAAAAGAAGGCGATATCGTCCACTGTCATGATGTACAGACGCTCAAGAAGCGTACCACTCCTCCGGCCAGGTTCACCGAGGGCACACTGATCGAGGCAATGGCCCATGTGCATCGCTTTGTTGCTGATGCAGATGCCAAAGCTGTACTCAGGGAAAACGAAGGCATCGGCACAGAGGCTACCCGTGCGGCTGTCATCGAGACACTGAAGCAGCGTGGCTATCTCCAGATCGACAGGAAAGCCATTGTGGCCTCACAACTTGGCAAAGAAATCGTTGCCATGACCCCGGATATGCTCAAAGACCCAGTGACGACCGCTGCCTGGGAAAGCCGACTGGAGGCCGTTGCTCAAGGAAAGGAATCCCTGTCGTCATTCATGGAAGAGCAGGCCCGTGTTTTGCCAGACCTGATGCAGGCCATCCTCGGCACTGCTCCAACACCGGCCTTCCCCTGTCCGTCCTGCGGCAAAGCCCTGAACCGTCGCAAGGGCAAGAAGGCCGGCACCTGGTTCTGGGGCTGCACAGGCTATCCGTCCTGTTCAACGACTATGCCTGACAGCAACGGCAAACCCGGAACTCCTCGGAAAAGAGCTGAACTGACACAGTATTCCTGCTCCTCCTGCGGCAAGCCGCTGGTACAGCGCTCTGGAGCCAAGGGCGCGTTCTTCGGTTGCTCCGGCTATCCCGGCTGCAAGCAGACCTGGCCTGTGGGTGCTGATGGTGCGCCGAACTTCACGCCAAAGCAAAAAAGACAATGACGTTATGGGGGGGAGTCCCCTGACGGACTCTCTCTCCCTTCCCCAATTTTTCTACAGGTGAGGATCGCATGCAATACATCATCGCTACCATTCTTTGTCTGACCTGTTCTGTGACGTGCTTTGCCGGTACCTGTCAGGATATGCAGGATGTCGTGGGCCGGGCCGTCCAGGAACGCAATGGACGTGTGACCGACATCTACAATGTCATGATGGCTGATCCTGAATCTGAGCGGGGCATGCTCTCTGACTGCCTGAGTACAGTCAACAATCTGGGTGACGCCTTTTCTCTGGGCGTATCCCTGCCCGACATGACGCAGATCATTGAAGGTATGTGCAGTCAGGTAGATTCTCTGATCCAGCAGAAGATCAATGATACCCACAATCAGGTGCTGGACACCGTCAACAGCATCGGTGGCAACAATGTCTTCAAGGTCTATGGCACGGGCGGCGACTATGTGGTCAAGATCAAGGACAGGCTGCAATGAGAGCTCTCCTTCTTCTGACTCTGATGATCCTGCTGCCGGGTAATGTTCTGGCCCTTGAACGCGCACGGGTTGCAGTGCCTGTGACAGCCCCTCTGACACCTGCCTGTGTTGTGGATGCTGCACGGGCAGGAGGGCTCCCCCTTGCCGCGCTCATAGGCATTCTGGCCACTGAGGGAGGCAAAACCGGCGAAGCCCTGAGCAATACCAACGGCACATGGGATTTGGCAGGCTTTCAGATCAATACGGTGCATCTCAATGAGCTGGCCACTATGGGTATTGCTCCGGAAACCATACTGAGTGACGGCTGCGTCAATGCGTATGCCGCTGCATGGATCCTCCAAAAGGAATACAGGCGTACTGGTGACATCTGGAAGGCCATCGGTGCGTATCATTCCAGAACGCCTCACAGGCGGGACGCCTATATTCGGAAAGTCAGGAAAAATCTGTCCCGTCTGGAAAAAAGCGGCCTTCATACACTGCATTCCTTTGACCAGCAGGTGGAGGCCATACCATGAGCCAGTACAATGACAATATGGACAACCAGACCTTCCTCTGGGTGGCCCTCCTGCTCATTGTCCTGTTGGGTATTCCTGCTGTGTACGCGGCAAAGGCCGGATATATCAACGATATGCTGATCTCGCTGGCACTTCTGCAGCTCGACCTTTTTCTGGCGTATTCAGATGAAGTTGAAAAGGCCTGGGCACATATTGACCGGCTTGATCCTGCCGCACTGTCCTGGGAGCAGATGGAAGGCATTCTGCGCTACAGCGGAAAGTGGATTCGCTGGCCCATGTCCGGGATCCTGCTTCTGTGCGGTGTAGTGGCCATATTTTTGGGCAGGACCGGTGGCCTGGTACGTCGCTTCAATATGGACACCTTGCTCAAGAACAACGCTGAGTCTTTTGCCTGCCTGAAGCCTGTGGTTGGCAGAGGCAAGTATCTGCTTTCCCCTGAGTCCTATGATTCCGGCCTGTGGCGTGTGGCCAGGACACCATTACAGTTTGCCCTGGAACATGAGCTGCTGCTTGCCCCCAGTGGCAAACCCTTCCTGCCGGAACAGGCTCTCGTAAACGGCATTGCTTCAGAAGATCAGGAGGCCTGGGGCAGTGGTCAACTGGATGAAGGCAAAGCGCTGGCGGTCCTTCAGAAACAGCTTGGCCCGGTGTTTTCCGGTTTTGTGAATCTTTCCGTGTGTCGTCAGGCTGCGGCTTCTGCCTTCATTGCTTACGCAGGAGGCAACAAGAAGGAATGTCTTGCTATTCTGGACGCGCTTTCCTGCTCCTACACTGAGGAGAAAGGCGTAGCCTCCTGTCCTGTGCTGGAAGATGCCGCCTTTGTCAAACGTCTGCACAGCACCTGGCAGAAGCATCAGGACATAATCAGGGAAAAGGCGATGGTACGCCATGCGGCGTATGAGCTTCCCTGGTTCATGGCTCTGCTGACCAGAGCCCGCAAAAAAGGTGTTCTGGCAACCTCCCAATTCATCTGGATGAGACCACTGGATCGGCCTCTCTGGTATGCCCTCAATCAGTGTGGAGGACGTGCGGCATGGGCCGAAGGCTTTGCCCCCTGGGCGCACTATATGGCCGAGGAAAAAGCAGGCACAGCGCTGCGGGAAGCAACTCTTGAGCAGGCAGTAAGCAGTCTGCGCAAGTCATTGGACGAACAGGGCTGGCTAGAGGATACAGGGCAGGCTGCTGAGGCAGGTAGTCCCTCAAACCCGCCTTCTGAAAAGAGAGTCCAGCCTTCTCCCCTTGAGCCACTACCTGATCCGGATCGGGTATTCGCACCGCCGGAAGAGGATCCGGAATACGATGTCTATGATGATCCCGGCGTACAGAATCAGCAGTTTTGATCGAGGTTTTTATGTCACGACAGATACGCGGACTGGAAGATAAGGACGCACTGGAGCGCAAGCCGCTTTTACGGGATGTGCGCCCACTTTCGCAACGCATTGCAGATACGCTCAAGTCCGGCGAAGTACAGATAGGCGGTATCTTTGGGGCGGGGGTGTGTCTATGCTTTTTCCCTGTGTACGCCTTGCTGTTTTTTTGTCTGGGGCTGGCCCTTTTCGGCATACGCTGTGTTTGTGTGCAGAATGAGCGCCTGCCATTCCGTATGCCCCTTGGTATATCCGGCAAGGATAAAGGCGATCCCTTACCAGGCAGACGAGGCTTTGCAAAACCTGAAGGTATCTTCTTTTTTGGCAATCGGCTTCAGGATGGACAGGAACTCTGGCTCAAGGCCAAGGACATCCTGACCCACTGCCTGCTGTTCGGCACCACGGGTTCGGGCAAAACGGAAACCCTGGTTTCCCTGTCCTACAATGCCCTGGCCACAGCGTCTGGTCTTTTCTACATAGATCCCAAGGCCAGTCCCAAGCTGGGTGTTCAGATATGGCAGATGGCCCGCTTTTTAGGCCGGGATGATGACTTTCGCGTACTTAACTACGGGACTTCCGGCAAAACCAAGGGCAAATCGCCGAACAGGCTATCCAATACCAACAATCCTTTTACTGTTGGTTCGGCTGAAGGTCTGACACAAATAATCGTATCCCTCATGTCTGCTTCTGATGGCGCAAATTCTATTTTTGCAGACAAGGCGCAATCCCTGATCACAGGCGTCATGTACGCACTGGTGGATTTACGGGACAAAGGTCTTATCAAGCTCGGCACTGGCGTTATCCGGGACTCCCTCTCCCTTGAAAAATGTGTAGCTCTGGCCCTGCGTCCGGAGCTGAGCGAGGAATCACGCGCTTCCCTTCATGCTGCTTTGGGGAACTGCGGCTGGATAGCAGGACGGGAGATGAAGGATCAGCCACAATCCTTTCCAGAGCAGTTTGGCTACGCGCAGAGCTATTTCGGGAAAATACTTTCCTCACTTACAGATACCTATTCCCATATTTATGGTGCTGTAGACAGTGAGGTAGACTTTGCTGACTGCATTCTACAACGACGTATCCTTGTTGTTTTACTTCCTTCTCTGGAAAAAGCTCCTGCTGAATTGGAAAGTCTGGGTAAGATCAGTCTAAGTGCTATAAGAAATGCCTGCGCTGTTGGTCTTGGAGCACGTATAGAAGGTGATGCTGCTGACGTTCTTGAGGCATTACCAACAGATGCAACAGGAATAGGGCCTTATCTCTGTATTGTGGATGAATATGCCGCCATTGTAACGCCAGGTTTTGAAGTTGTACTTACACAAGGGCGCGGTTTGGGAATTGCAGCTATTGTTGCATCACAAGACTATGCAGGTATTCTTGAAGCTGACCAGAAAGGTGCACAACAGATGGTTGCGAACACATCGATTAAGGCCTTCATGAGAATGCAGGACGCGGAAAAAACATATGATTTGATACGTGGACTTGCCGGTCAAAGTACTGTTGTGCGGACATCTGGATTCAATATCAATGAGAAGTATGGATCTGGCTACAGAGATAGCATGAGCACAACAGTAGAAAAAGAAGACCGTATAGAGCTGCGAGATTTACAGGAGCAAATCGAAGGCGAGGCCCACTTCGTCTTTTCTGGACAAATAGTACGTGGAGATATGTTTTATGCAAATCCCTCACTCAAAAATGCACAGCTTCGTGTGCCACAGCTGTTACAATTAACAACATGATCAACCCATGCATAATCACATGATGAAAGGAAGATGCAGAGTGGCTCGTGCTGATTTTTACAAAAATATTTTATACGGCATATTGAAGGTTTCACCTATGCGCTTTGCCATTTTTGTGGAAATCGGTCGCTTACCACTTTCCATTTCAGAGATTGCGTTCTGGCTGACACCAAGGCGCGCAGCCAACTCTGCCTGTGTAATATCCTCCCTGCCACGCAATCCCCTCAAGGCCATAGCAGGACTGCCATCAGGGAAAACTTCTTCTGCGGTTATCCACTCTTCCCCGGTATCGTCAAGACGCCGAACCTTGTGTCCAGCCAGAGTAAGGACACCGCGAATAGCCTCGGCAACATTCATGATACTCGCCGAGGGAACAGTAAGCTGGATCACGCCACGCCCTTCTGCATCGGAAAGAAGCTTCATATCTGCCAACATGGGAGATCTCCATTTATTTGTATCGGCTGTAATCAACCTTTTCATGTGTACCGACATATTGAATTTCCAATATGCGGACAACCTTATCAATGACTTGCCAAACGACTACATAGGTCGGATGCCCTTTGTTCAAATGGCAATGATGGTGACCGGACTTACTACCAGTAATTTTGCCGTAATGTGGCCAGCCTGTGACAGCCGGGCCTCTGAGGCCAAGATCTTTTTCCAGCAAGTACAATGTATCAGCCATTGGCTTAGGCAACTTGGTCTTTTGTTTCCCTGCCTTGCGGCTGAAAACAACTGCCCACGGCTTGGTGTCGTCAGCGTCATGCATTCATTTAAAATAAATGTAAAATGGTATATTGTCAATGATATATACCATTTTGACTATTTTATACCTTTTGAGGAGATCGCAATGGACTTACAACACAGGATCTTACAAGCATTATCTATTTGTATATATTTCTTAATGGCAGTTTCAAGTGCTGCCTACGCCGTACCTCCCATGTCCGATCGGCTAGCACTTGAAGCCGGAGTCAGGGCAGAAGTCATGAAGGATCTGGCTTTACCTTACAAACCGCATGCGGAGCTTGTCGGACGTACTTGTCTGGACGGTCGAGCCGTGTCGGATTTTAAGGGTGACATCATCGAGTACTGGGCAAACCTGGAATGCTCCTGGTGCGGTATCCGTGAGCCGCTTCAGTCCCAGCGGGAAAATCCCGACATGTGCATCGTTGTGCGCCATGCGCCCTCGGACAGATATGGCGAATCCCTCAAAAAAGCTCTGAGCTTTGAGGCCCTGAAAACTTTTTCTCTCAATGCGGCGCATCAGTTCTGGGATGCCGTGCTGCCCAAAACTCGCCTGGGCATTCCTGTCCCCTATGAATCAGCCTTGCTCATGGCCTTTCAGGAAGCTGCCATCTCTCCAGAGGCCTTTACCGAGAAGATCAGCAGTGATGTTGCAGATGTAGTGAGCAAGGACATTCTGGCCTCCAGGGGTCGGATCAGCGCAACGCCCACATTCATTTTGGAGGGCATACGCTTTCCGGCCTGCGATTTCACGGCGGAGCAGCTTCTAGAGGCTCGTAGCCTCGTTCAGAAGGCGCGTGACGGCGATCAAAGCGCCGTGGATACCATCGTCAGCATCATCACCAATGGTCTTCTCAACGAGACGCTTTTGTGAGGATCAGGTATGGCCAGACGACGCAAGCAGGCATATGACCCCAATCAGCGATCCCTGTTAGAGCTCCTGACCACAGCGCAGCAGAAGATCCGTGAAGAAAATATACAGGCAGACCTGGAGGAACAGGAGACTGTAGAGACTGCCCCTGACATACTCATGGAACATAGGGAAACATCGGTACAGGAGATGAAAACACAGGAAAGTCCTGCTCCTCATCCACCAGAGCCTCCGTATCCTACCGGGGACACCTTGTCCATGAGCCTGCTGGGCCACAATGCAAAGGGCGCGTCTGTGTACAGTATGCCTGACGGCTCCCGTATGTACTCTCATAACGTGGATATCATGCAGGTCAGGGACGGGGAGAAGATGTCCCCGGAAAAGCTCTATGAGGCCGGAAAAGACGCCTATCTGACCATTGAGGAAGTCTCCTGGTTCGCGCATAATCTTTCTGAGGAGGTGCAACATGCTCGACAGGCCAAACTATCCCCTGGAAATCGCAAGAAAAGTCCTCAAGCCAAAGACAATAAACGAGGTGAGAAGCGGCGGGTACAGCAGTTTGGCTTACTCAATCCTGGATCGCTGGGCACTGAACAGCCCGGACGAACTGAGGAAGCTGGAAGCCCAGGGAGAACTGGCCTTCGACCTGAAGTTGTACGGTCAGCAGAGGAAGGAGGAACAGGCCCTGAACAGCGAAGCAGCCCATCAGATGAGTTTGAATGGGATGAGCGACTGGGAGATATTGGAGAGCCTGGGCATAGACATGAGCCTCAAAATTACCGAATAAGCTCGGAGGATCAGCTCGGCTCCGGTGGTGCGAAGACCAAGTATGCGGACAATGTTGCGGCCATCCGTCTGCTGAAACGACTTCAGGAATCAGGAACCAGGGCTGCTACACCGGAAGAACAGAAAGTACTTGTCCGCTATGTGGGCTGGGGCGGTCTGCCCCAGGCATTTGACGCCAAAAACGAAAAATGGGCTACCGAGTTCAGGGAACTGCAAGGCCTGCTTTCCCCTGACGAATATGCAGCAGCCCGGCGTTCCACACAGGACGCGCATTATACTTCAGAAGCTGTTATCCGAGGCATCTATGACGGTCTGGCCAGAATGGGTCTGGTCACAGGTGAGGAACTGCGTATTCTGGAGCCATCAGCAGGCATCGGTAATTTTATCGGCCTGTGCCCGGAAGAATTCAATGCCCGATTCATGGCTGTGGAGCTTGATCCCACAACGTCGGCCATAGCCCAATATCTCTATCCTGAAGCCCGACATATCAACAACGGCTTTCACCACAGTCAGCTGCGAGGTGGTGGCATAGACGCTGTTGTGGGCAATCCGCCCTTTGGCAAGCAGTCTGTCTATGATCCCGATTACCCTGAACTGCGGCGTTTCTCCATCCACAACTATTTTCTGGCCAAGTCCATTGACCTGCTGCGGGAAGGCGGTGTTGCTGCCTTTGTGGTCAGCCGCTTCTTCATGGACACACTGGATCAGACAGCGCGTGAACATATTGCTCAACAGGCGGATTTTCTGGGGGCCATCCGTCTGCCGGAAACAGCCTTTCGCCAGAATGCGCTCACTGATGTCACCACAGATATTGTTTTCTTCCAGAAAAATACCGGAGAGCGACAGAACAACCGGGAATGGCTCAGAACCGAGAATATCCTGGTAGATGATCTCAAACACGGCGGTACGGAACTTGTCCCGGTCAATGCGTACTTTGCCGAGCATCCCGAACAGATCATCGGCAGGATGGCGCTTGCCGGGGGCATGTTTGAGAGTGCGTTAAGCTGCCTGCCGGATCCAACACAAAGTGATCTGGGGCAGGAAATCAGCAAACGCCTTGCTGTTCTGCCGGAAAACATCTTTGTGCCGAGAGAGGAAAATCCCCTCAGTACAACAGTACGGGTGCGTAACGAGAACTTCATCAGCAGCGAGTATTTCCAGTCCCTGAAGATGAACGCTCTGTGCGTGGAACCGCATACAGGCAAGGTTGTCTTCAAGACCGCTGCTGACTTTGGTCAGAGCGATTACGATATACTGCCAGTCAAAAGTGACACTGCACGATCACGGCTTGTGGCCATGATACGCATCAGGGATACCCTGCGGGAGCTTCTTGATGCCGAAAAGGCCGATGCCGAAGAAACACACATAGCCTCGCTTCGGGCCAGGCTTAACAGCGAGTATGATACCTTTGTCAGAAAATACGGGCACCTCAACTCCCAGATAAACCGCTCTCTTATGCGTGTTGATCCAGAACATGCTCTGCTGCAATCCCTGGAAGTGGAATACGACAAGGGCATCACCCCTGAAACAGCCAGGCGACAGGGGAGAGAAGCACGACCTGCGTCAGCGAAAAAAGCCGCCATCTTCCGGCAGCGGGTTCTCCAGTCTGTGCAGGTGGCCGAACATGCGGACAGTCCCAAGGATGCCCTGCTTGTCAGTCTGCGCGAGTCAGGCAAGATCGACTTCAACCGCATGGGACAACTCCTGAACCGCTCCGGAGAAGCTGTGCAGGGGGAGCTGCAGGAACAGGGGCTGATTTTTCTCAATCCTGTCAGTGAAGAGTGGGAGATCCGGGATAAGTATTTGACTGGCAATGTGCGTGGCAAGTTGCATGAGGCTAAAACAGCCGCTCAGGATGATAAGCGCTATCAGGCGAACGTGGAAGCCCTGACCGCCGCCATGCCGCCGGACATTGAGGCAGTGGACATTGGTATCAGATTTGGCTCCTCCTGGGTGCCTCCGCAGATATTTTCCGACTTTATTGAGCATCTGCACGAGGGCAAGGGTATGCAGACCGTTAACTACTTTCCTGCCCTGGGGCGCTGGGATGTCTCTGTCAAAATATGGGATCAGTCCCTCAATGGAAGTGTCTGGGGCATTCCTGAATATCCTGCCAGCAGGATTATTGAAGCTCTGCTCACCAACAAGACCATCAAAGTGGAAAAGGAGATCGGTGAAGACAAACACGGCAGGCCCATCAAGGAAGTGGATCAGGAGCTGACAGCCGCTGCTATGCAAAAGGCCGATGCCATCAAGCAGAACTTTCTGGACTGGGTCTGGCAGGACGATGACCGGCGGGAGCAACTGACCACTCTCTATAACGAACGTTTCAATACCCATGTGCCGCCGCATTACGATGGTTCTCATATCCAGCTGACGGGCGCTTCTGAAGCGGTCAAACTCCGTCCACATCAGAAGAACGCTGTCTGGAGAGCCATTCAGGAAGGCACAGCCCTCTTTGACCATGTTGTGGGTGCAGGCAAGACAATGGCCTGTATAGCAACAATCATGGAATCCAAACGCATGGGCTTTGTTAACAAGCCTATGGTCGTAGTACCTAATTACTTATTGAGCCAGTGGAAAGATGAATTTTACAAACT
The DNA here is from genome assembly GCA_017396005.1 of Desulfovibrio sp. Classification (GTDB taxonomy): domain Bacteria; phylum Desulfobacterota; class Desulfovibrionia; order Desulfovibrionales; family Desulfovibrionaceae; genus Desulfovibrio. The sequence goes on along the minus strand of JAFQNG010000077.1, from coordinate 980 downwards.
TTACCCCGGAGCAAATATTCTTGTTGCAGGAAAGGATGATTTTACCAAGGCAAACAGAGAACGACTGTTCAGTCGTATAGCTACAGGAGATTGGGACGCTGTTATTGTAGCACACAGCTCTTTCAAAAAAATTGATATGCCCGGAGAGGAAGAAGAGGTTATTCTCAAGGAACAGATAGATGCCGCTATTGAGGCTATAGAATATGCCAAGACAGAAACCGGTAATCGGACAACTGTCAAGCAGCTTGAAAAGATGCGCGACAAGATGCAGGAACGATTTGACGCATTGAAGGCCAGGACAGGTACAAAGGATCGTTCAGTGGATTTTGCAGATCTGGGCGTGGATGCCTTGTTTGTTGACGAGAGTCACGAATTCAAGAATCTCGCCTTTCAGACAGGTATGCAGGTATCTGGAATGGGGAATATTTCAGGTTCAGGCAAGGCTTTGGATCTCTTTGTCAAATGTCGCTATTTGCAGAGAAAGAATGACGGACGTGGTGTCTATTTTCTGACAGGCACACCTATCAGTAATACCATTGCAGAAGTGTATACACTGCAACGCTATATGCAATATGACGAATTGAAGAAAAAGGAAATAGCACATTTTGACGCATGGGCATCGACATTCGGACAGATTACCAATAATTGGGAGCTCGATGCAACCGGGGTAAATTATGAACTCAAGTTTTTAGTCCTAATGGATTCCAATTGACATAAAATATATTATATTTCAATATGTTATGGTAAAAACATTGTCCAGAGAAGTCTGAGATTGACCCCTTGCAACCGGCATATTTTCGGGTATTCTTCAGGGTATCCTGTCATTTTGGCTGAATCAATAAAATGCTTATAATATGATGAAATTAAAGGATAAAATTATTTTTGTGGGTATCTGAAGTCAACAGGATTTCTATGAATCCAGACAAATCCAAACCCGAATGAGGTCGCACCCATGCTGGACGAAAAACTCATACAGCGCC
>JAFQNG010000076.1 GCA_017396005.1 Desulfovibrio sp. | reverse complement strand
TCTTGCCGACTGGGGACTGACCGCTTCGGATGCTTTTCGTATGATGATGACCCGAATTGCCGTTGATAAGAGTCTTCCTTTTTCGGCAGAACCGAATCAGGAGACCCGTGAAGCGTTGGAGGCCATTGAAAAGCGGGAAGGACTCTACCAAGCCAAGGATGCTGAAGACCTTTTCCGGCAGTTGGGAATATAAATGCTTAGTCCTTTTTTTACCACGCACTTCAAGCATGATATGAAAAAGATCGCGCAACGTGGATATGATCTTGATAAACTGAAGGAAGCTATTGATTTGCTGCTTCAGAATCAAAGACCTTTGCCTGAAAAATATAGAGATCATGCGCTGAAAGGACGCTGGAAAGACCATCGGGAGCTGCATATTGAGCCTGACTGGCTGCTTGTGTACAGTATTGACGGCAATGAATGCTTTTTTGCCAGAACAGGCACACATTCCGCAGGATGTTCATCGGCCAGGATGCGCTCAAGAAATTCGACAATTTGAGCCGTGTAAATTTACAGCGTGAAATAGCAGGGTCGTGAATGTGGGGATGGGGCCATATCGGGGCAGGATATGGCACAGAGATGGAACAAAACGAGAAAGAGGTTACGGCCTTCACCGTAACCCCTTTCAATTTCTGGCTTTTTCTGGTCGGGATGAAAGGATTTGAACCTTCGACCCCTTGAACCCCATTCAAGTGCGCTCCCAGACTGCGCTACATCCCGACTTAGAAATACCTACGCTGATAAAGAGTTTTTGTCAACATTTTTTTAATCTTCTCGATAAAGTACCAAAGCTACCATTGGGGGCAGATACAGGCTGACATCCTGTTCATATGTGTCTGGTCGTATAACAGTAAAATGCTCAGTAGGCGGGTTTGGTATCTCCAGATTACCATGTCCGGCAAATGCGCTGCTGTCTGAGGAGAGCAGTTCGCAATATTTACCGGGGCTGACAGCCATGGTCATCTCCTGCTGGGCCTCAAGCTCATGAAAGTTAAAAGCGAACAGCAGCCTGCCGCGTTCAAAGGCCAGCAGGCGGCGTTCTTCATGGATGTAGCGAAAGAGCGGTGCCTGGAGGAAATCTTCCGGATATTGGGAAACCAGAGAGAGTTGTGCTTTGTCCCAGGCAGCAAGGGCAGCATATCTCAGGAGAGGATTTTCAGCCAGATGCCACTGGCGATGGGCATAGTCAGCATCGTCCAGCCACTCGGGATGGCCGAATTCATTACCCATAAAATTAAGATAGCCGGCATCAGCCGTTGCAAGGGTTATCAGACGCATCAAACGCCAGAAGGCAAGCCCCCGTGAGACGTTCCAGTTACCGCTGCTCCGGTCCATGTGACGATACATGTCATCGCCCAGCAGACGCCATATCATGGCGTCATCGCCGTTGATGCACTGATCGTGGCATTCTACATAGCTGATCGTACGGTCATAAGGGCGATGATTGGTCATTTCATACCAGAGGCTTCCCATATCGCGCGGACTTTTGATGCACTTTTCCCAATAGTCCGGGATGCCCATGGCAAAACGATAGTCAAAGCCAAGACCGCCTTCTTCTGGAGGACAGGTCAGGCCGGGCATACCTGAAAATTCTTCAGCAATGGAGATGCCCTTCGGTGTCAGTTGATGTATCAGGGCATTGGCAAGACAGAGATAAAGCTCTCCGTCCGCATCAGTGCGCGGGGCATGATCCTTACCGTAAAAGCAGCGTCCCACATGGGAAAAGTCGTCATCGACGCCATGATCCAGGTAAAGCATATTGCCCACAGCGTCGAAGCGAAAGCCGTCCACATGAAATTCTTCCAGCCAGTAGCGGCAGCTGGAGAGCAGAAAACGGCGGGTCATCTCCTGCGAATAATCAAAAGAAGGTGTTCCCCACTGATTGTACTTCTCATTGAAAAGATAGCTGCTGCCGTCATATTTGGCCGGCCCCTGTTCGCTGTTGGCACAGGCGTGTCCGTGAGGGATGTCAAGGATGACAGACAATCCCAGAGCGTGGGCAGCGTCTACCAGAGCTTTGAAGTCGTCTGGTGTGCCAAAGCGGGAGCAGGGGGCAAAATAGCCGCTCACCTGATAACCGAAGGATTTGTAGAGCGGATGCTCCAGAATGCCCATGAGCTGCACTGCCGTATACCCACAATCCCGGATGCGGGGCAGCAGAGCCGTAAAATCGGCATAGCTGCCCACACTGTCCGCAGTACGGGTGAGCGATGCCTGCGCCATGCCCACATGGGCTTCGTAAATGCGCGGAAACGAAGATGGCACGGGCCGCTGATGGCGGAACTGATAGGGCGTGTCCGGCTGCCAGAAACGGGCGCACCACTGATCAGGATTGGCCTTATCCTGCTCCACCCATTGGGAGAAAAGCGGCACACGGCGCAGGGGCGGACTGCTGCGTCCGTCCTCTGTAAGCTGAGGCGGGTCTGCTGCACTGAAGAGACGCAATTCGATATAATCGCCATGCTGCAGAGCTGACTCCGGCAGAATCAGCTCAAAGTAGCCGTTGCCCAATGACTGGAAACGATGACTTGCGTGACGCTGGAAATTGAGCCTGTTGCCTGTGAGCCAGAGGGCGTCTGCCTGTGGCATGTATTCGCGCCAGCGCCAGCATGTTTTGCCGTGACTGTCCTGAAAACGATGCGGCCCCAGGCGGGTATGCAGATCTGCATACCCGCGCAGGGAGCCGTATTCCTGCCTGATGCGCATAAGCTCCTGCGTAAAACGCCGGCTGCGGCGCAGCAGGAAATCACGATAGGGCTCAAGAGCCGGGTCTTCCAGCGGGTTTTGCGGCGGGTGAAAGCTCATGCTGCCCCCTTGGAAACTATGTCGTATGGTTGCGCCACGTTTTTCCGGAAAGTTCGGCCAGACAACGGATGAGGTTCTGTGTGCCCAGCTTTCCCTGACCCTGGGCCTGCATCATGCGATAGAACTGATCAGCCAGGGCCACACCTGGCAGCACCAGTCCCATACGGCGGCATTCTTCGAGGCAGAGACCAAGGTCTTTCACAAAATGCTCAATAAAAAAACCAGGGTCATAGTCGGCCTTGAGCAGACGGCGCCCCAGTGTCCCCATGGCGGCACTGCCCGCAGCCCCCGGGATGACCAGTTCAAGCCATTGTGGCACATCCAGCCCTGCCTCCTGTGCGTAGAGCATGGCTTCACAAACACTGAACATCACCCCGGCCACGGCAGCCTGATTGGCAAGTTTGGCCTGCTGACCCGTACCTGCCGCGCCACAGTGCAGAAGACGCTGGCCCATTTTCTCAAGACAGGGGCGAATGCGTTCAAAAGCGGCTGCATCGCCACCCACAAAGATAGAAAGCCTGGCCTCCCGTGCGCCCACGTCTCCACCGGTCACGGGTGCGTCCAGGGCATGGCAGCCCCTGGCGGCAGCGGCCTCGGCCATGCGGCGTGCCAGCGCAGGGCTGGATGTGGTCATGTCACAGAGGATACCACCAGCGGCAAGGCCGTTAAGCGCGCCTTTTTCACCAAGCATGACCTCTTCTACATCAGAAGGAAAACCCACGATGGAAAAGACCACGTCAGAGGCTTCGGCAACAGCCCTTGGGCTGTCGGCCCACTGTGCGCCTTTGGCCAGCAGAGGGTCTGCCTTGGCCCTGGTACGGCTGTAAACCGTCAGGGGCCAGCCTGCGGCCAGCAGATGTCCTGCCATGGAACGTCCCATGACACCGGTGCCTATCCAGCCGATACGAAGTGCGTCAGCCATGCGATACTCCTTTAGCTATTGAAAGCGGCGTTCCAGGATATCCTTGCGCATGGCATCGCGGGAAAGGCCCTTGCCACTGCGCTGCAGATCCATATGTTGCAGGAAAAGATCAAGGTTCTGGCGCATATCCTTGTTGAACGGGTCTGTGCCGCCAAAGTCACGCCCAAGGGATAGGCTGGCAGCAGTCAGCACTGCCGTGTCAAGCTGTGCGCCGTCGGCGACCTTGCTGCGGTAGAATGTCAGAGAGTTGTCCAGACTGCTTTCCAGCCTGTCAAGGCCTCTTTGTGCAGTATCCATGATTCGGCGCAGTTTTTCAAGGGTCTGCCCCCTGGCGACTCTGCTGTCGCGCTGCATGCTTTCCATCTGGCTTTGCAGGCTCAGGCGACGGCTGGCATAGTTGCGGACAGTCTCGATCATATAGACACCTGTTCGCAAAAGAGACTGGGCTTCCAGCTCTTTTTGCTGTTCGAGGATGATATTGTTTTCCTTGATAATACTCCGCAAGCTCTGCAGGTTTTTCTTGGCAGCCGCATCAGGGGCTAGGGCCAGCAGTCGGTCCAGCTCCTGCAGGGGATCACGAGTGGACGGGAGGGAGGGGGCAGAGCTTTCACCGGCCCTGCTCCATTCGGCCTGTAAGTGTTCAGGTCTGTTGCCCCCGGGGGTATTGATGCCTGAAATGACAGGGCGAAAGCCCAGATCATGTGCCCGGGCAGGGCCGTCAGCCAGAAAGAAGGGGCTTTCCTCCCGGCGGCCGGGCAGAATTTCGCTGTCGCGTGACAGGAAGGAGCCTCCCTTGCGCACAAAGCCGCCGGCAGAGCCGTGCAACCGTCCTCCCAGTGAAAAGCGAAACGTCTCAAAGACCATCTCGGCCGCATTGCCGGCGGTATCGTAGAGGCCCAGAGGATTGGCCTTGCGCGAACCAATGCGGGCCATATGTTCCGGCAGTGGGCCACCGCTCTCAGGGCGGTAGACAGCATACTCGCTTTTACGGGCATGGGCGGGCATGGCAAAAAAGTCTTCCTGCAAAAGCTGCTGACTGCCCGCGGTCTGCCCGCCACGGGCGGCATATTCCCATTCTGTCTCCGTGGGCAGGCGTATAAAGCCCACGTTGCGGCTGTCCCCGGCAAAACGGGGCAGGGCATCCGGGGCGTGCTGCAGAAGCCATGCAGTATATCTGCGGGTAAAGTCCACTGCCTCATACCAGCTGATGTCGGTAATGGGGGACGCTGCCTCGGCAGAAAGGGTGGCTGGGTCAGGGCAGGCATCTTCCATGACGGTACGCCATTGCAGGCGACTGACCTCATACTTGGCTATGAGATAAAAAAAATGCTGTTCCCGGGGGGCGTGTTTACGCCAGGCAGCGGGCAGATCGTTCAGCGAGAAAGGCCCTGAAAGCGCTGCACTGTAGCGGCGGTCGTAAAAGGCCCGTGCTGTGTCAGCACTGTCATCCAGCCCTGGGCGCAGAGGCATGTCCCATAACAGACCTCTGGCAGGTACGGCGACCAGCTTGAAAACCATGTGCAATCCGCAGGGCATGGGCAAGACGATATCGTCATCAGCCGGTTGTGGATTGCAGGCCAGTACCGGGCTGAAACTGTCCTTGCGCGCCAGCGCAGACCATGCGTCATGGGGGCACAGTGTCACAAGCACTGTCACAAGGATACAGAGGAAAAGTCCTGCTCTGCAAGAGCGGTGTTCAGACATCTCGAATAACCTCCGAAGGCTCTATGCGGGCCGCACGCAGAGCCGGATACAGGGCAGCCAGCAGGGACAGCGCGCCTGTCAGAAGAAAGGCCAGCAGCAGATGCAGGGCTTCCAGACGGCAGATCTGCTCCATGCCCTGAAGACTCTCGGCAAAAAGCTGGTTGATGGCGTGTGCTGTCAGACCATACAGGCCTGCGGCAAGCACGGTGCCCAGCAGGGCCGTCAGGCTGGCCTGCACTAGGGGGAAAAGCATCAACGGGGCAGTGCCGAAGCCGGTCAGGCGCAAAAGCCCCAGAATTTTTTCCTTGCGTTTGACATCTGCCATGGCCCTGCTGGCGGTTGACGCCAGAAAACCCATGGCAGCTGCTGTGCAGATCATGGCAAAGATCAGGTCAAGGGCTTTGGCCAGACCGTTGACCTGAGCAATCTCTGCAGCACGGGTGTAGACCTCAATGCCCTGTCCTGCAAAAAACTGACGCAGGGTTTCCACCCTGTCCAAATCTCGCGCGTAGAGCCTGAAGCCCGGATACAGGCGTTCCTCCTCCGGCTGCGCTTCTCCTGTCCACATGGCTTTGCCAGGGCCTGCATCCATATGGGGCACGGCACGACCGTCGCGGTAGTCTTCAACAGCTTCCAGCAGAAAAAGGGGAACAAAGGCCACATCACGGCTTTGTGCGGCCAAAGGCAGGATGGCTTTGACTGTCAGGCTGGTCTCCGCACGCTCTATCCTGCCGTCATAGCGGCGTTCCACCATGCCGTGCAGCAGGCTTTGTGTATGTACACCCAGCTTTTCGGCGGCTGTGGCTGAGAGAACAATGCCAATGGGCGCAAGGCCCTCGCCTCCGGCAGCGGGGAGGGGAGCAGTCTCCTCAGGTGCAGCAAGGCCGTAGTGCACGAGCAGGGGGTCATGGGGTGCTGTGGGCTCCAGAGAAACAACGACATGCTGCCGGCTGTCAGGAGCGGCAGGACGCAACTGCATGGTGGCGGCTATGGAACGGGTGCGGGGCAGGGCGAAGGCCACGTCAGGATGACGGGCCGCTGCGTCGAGCCAGGCCCGACTGTAACGGCCGCTGGTCACCGGGCTGATCTCCAGATTGACAGGGTCCTGTCGCAGTCGGTCTGTGAGGGTCTCCACCACTCCGAAGCGGACTCCGTAGAGCACCAGCAGGGGCGTCAGTACAGCAGCCAGCCCCAGAATGGCGCAGGCCGACAGCAGGGCTTCATGGGCATAGTCTCTGAAGGCCAGCACACAGGCCCGGAAAAGATTACGCATGGTCAGGCCTCCGGCAGATGTCGTGTCCGGCTGCGTATCATTTCGCCCTCGGCGCTCACTGTAAAGTGCACCAGGCTGAAACCTGCAGACTGGGCCAGTTCTGGCGCATGGCTGACCATAACTATGGTCAGCCCCATGTGACGGGCTATCTGACTGAAAAGGTGCAGCACATTGGCAGCGTGCCAAGGGTCCAGAGCGGCAGTCGGTTCGTCGGCCAGCACGACCTGCGGACCGTGCGCCAGGGCACGGGCAATGGCTACGCGCTGGCGTTCGCCCACAGAAAGGCTGTCAGGATACTGTTTGAGCAGATGGCTGATACCCAGCTGTTCGGCCAGCTCCAGAGCCCGTTCCTGCCCTGACATACCCATGCCCAGGGCCTCACAGTGAAGGAGGATGTTTTCCTGTGCGGTCAGAAAGGGCAGAAGGCCGCCGGTCTGCAGCACATACCCCATATGACGCAGGCGCAGGGCTGCAAGGGCATCAATGCCGCCCCGTCTCCATGCCGCAAGCACATCTGTCGTATGACCGGGCGTTGGTGAAAAGAGAAACAGGCCAGGCACCTCTGCCTCGGGATACGGCTCAGGCCTGAGTGCACAAGCCAGAATGTCCAGAGCGGTACTCTTGCCGCAGCCGCTGGGGCCTGCAAATGCGATCAGACTGCCGCGCGCAATGTCCAGAGCTTCCAGATGCAGGCAGAACCCGCCGGGCCGGCTTTTGCCCAGGTTGCGTATGGAGAAAACCGCGTCCATGACATCAGGGCAGCATGCTCAGGGGCACACGATAGACCCAGTCACCGGCATTGGCCTGACCAAAACTTTCCCAGTTGGAACGGTCACGATCGTACTCTTCATAACGGGCCAGGCGTGACTTGAGGCGGTTGATGAAGGCGGTCTGTTCGCCAACGCTCATGCGATACCAGTCTTCCTCACGCAGAAGCATGATGTCGCTCTTATAGGGGAGGCCTTCCAGAAATTCGGCCAGCAGGCCCAGCTCTGCCAGGCTCTTGCCCTGCAGGGGCTGATTGGGATCACGGGCCATACGGGCCGAGGCAGACAGTATGCCCTGAAAGAAGTCACGCGAATCTGTTTTCTTGGTGCGTTCGGCACTGTCGATAATGGCTCTGAGCTGACTGCTCAAATCATTGAGCTGATTTTTGCTCAGCAGAACAGCCACCTCAACGCTGGGGCTCTGCTCCTGCCGGGCCAGACGTTTGAGGTCCATGTCAGCGATCCACGAATTGACCACACTGGGTGCCTGATTGGCACGGGCCTGCCCCAGGTACTCCAGCTGCATGGCATAGCCCAGAGCTGCGGCCAGGCGGGCGGCCTCCTCTTGGGGGGTGGATTTACGGTCAGGGCGTGCTGCTTCATCCTTGGGGCGGGTCATGATCCTGCCTTCAGCGGTATTCTTGACCATGCTCACCATACCTTTGGCCAGGGTATTGGCCACAAGGGCAAACTGA
>JAFQNG010000075.1 GCA_017396005.1 Desulfovibrio sp. | reverse complement strand
GTAATTTTGTACGATCCCCTTGATTTTGCAGTAACTCATTGAACACATCCTGCATGGCACTATTCAGGCGTTCCACCTCAGGGAGCGACTGAAAAGACTCCAGAGTACGTTCATCCAGCAGAATTTTTTCAATCTCATTCTGTGGCAAATTCTTATATTTTTCAATAAAATTATTACATGATTTTTCCCATTCATTAATAAGACTTCCCATATCCTGTGCTGACACACTGAGTGGCGAAAGTAAAACAAGCATCACCGCAAAAAAAGTAAAACATTTGGTTTTTAACATTTTTCTCACCTCAAAATTCGTATTTAAATCGGTTAGAGAATTAGAAATCGTTGATTTTGTCATACGTTATCAGAAGATTTCCATAAAAGTTTTAAAATAATTTTAAAATAGTGCATTGATGTGTATTGCCTCTTTAAGGAATAAATACTGAAAATTCATAATCACGGCTCTGTTTCGAGAGCTTTTCGGTATATTCTGTAAAAACTGTTTCATTTACCTCTTCAGAAACTGTTGGGTCCATCTTTCCTGATGTATTATGATAAAAGCCTAGCTCCCAGGTAGTCCTGTTTTTTTCATGGGTGAACCAATAGTCCTGGCAGACAAGGGATGTGCCGTCCTGCGTCAGAGTAAAGACACCGAAAATGCTGTACATGGCGCCGCCGGAGCCATGATGGAAGAATTGCCCGTTATCCATGAGGGCAAAGGCATTTCTGAAAGTGCCCTCCTGCGTGAGATGCGGCTTGCCGTTCTTGAGGGTGTACAAGGCATAGACCTGGCTTCCACGGAATTTTCCGTCCTCCTCCTGCGCCACTGCTCCGATGATGAGTTCCGGAATGCCGTCGCCGCTCAAATCACGCACCAGCCAACCCACAGAGCGCAGGGCTTCCGGCCCTTCCCGGCCTTGCACGGCTTCCATCACGCCGTATTCACCGTCTTCACGATCCCGTCCTTCCAGACCATTGGTGAGGATATGCTGAAGGTTCTCAAGAATGGGAGCATAGGCGTCTGCTCCGGCAGGAAGTGACACAGCACTGTTTTCTTCAGCCGGAGTCAGGAGTGACCGGAAGGAGACCCCCTCCAGAACCACACGAAAGCCTGTCCGTTTATTGCGTGCCGAAGGTTTGTCCGCATCACGGCTGACAAAGGAACACGCTTCCAGCGAATCCTCATAGGAGCCATCGCGCCAGACGCGCATATTGCCGCTTGTCGGGCCTTGCGGGTCTCTCTCCGGCATGGAGGCATAATAGTCGTGCTGCCAGTAGTCCTGTACCCACTCCCGCACATTGCCGGACATATCATACAGGCCCCAGTCATTGGGCTTTTTCTGCGCTACGGGGTGCGGCCTGCGGTCAGGCATGAACCATGCGTATTCGCGCAGACTCTCTGGGAAGGCCGGTGTACCGTCACCGGTGATCCATGTGGCATGGCTCCCGGCACGCGCTGCATATTCCCATTCTGCACTGGTAGGCAGACGGTATCGGCGCGGTGCGTCCAGCTCATTGAGTCTGGTCAGGAAAATCTGAACGTCATTCCATGAAATGTTGGTCACGGGCAAGTCAGTGCCCAGAGGGGGCTTGCTGGGATTCTTCCCGTTCATGACCGCTTTCCACTGGCCCTGGGTGACTTCTGTCACCCCCATACCGAATTCGCGGCTGATGGTGACGGTTCTTCGCGGAGATACCCCGGCCCAGCCGTCGCGGCCCATGATAGCCTTTCCCGGAGGGATAAGGCGAAAGCTCATGCCGAAGTCATTGGTCCATTGGGGGACTTCCTTTGCAGATGCGGAGAAAGGCAGCACGGCAAAGGAAAACACGAGAAGAGAGGAAAGGAATATTTTACGCATAATTACCACGTACGTTCCCGGAACAAAGTGTCCTGTTATTCTTCTTCTTTCTGTATAGGGACCATTGTCCTCCTTCACCATTGTCGCTACAGGCCCAGAAGGAGGAGTGAGGGCCACTATTTCCCTATCTTGTTCTTGATCCTGTCTTTGTTCAGTCTGACAGCACTATTTATAAATTCTCGAATCACGTTTTCATACTTACCGAAGTTCAGACAGGCAAAGTTTTCAAGACGTATCGTCCCAATTTTTATAGTATGACCTTCCGGCAAAGCTATGTTGGCAAAGAATTCGAGATAACCATCGTCTGAAACAAGATATTGACCATAACAGAGCTTCAGACCGGCAGGCAGAATGGTTTTCCCCATGTCCGTCACCAATGGAGATTCGTTGTCCGGCAGAAAGGGGGTGTCGCGGTCAAGGATGAACTCGGTCGGGTCGGCTGGAAGAATCTTGTATATATGCCTCTTGATGAGGCCGACATCGCCGTAAGAGTCCCTAGTATCCCTGGTAAGCGGGCCGGTCGTCACTAAATCGGCGCAGATGTATCTGTTCTCCATCTTTTCCACCGTGGTATCTCCATGGCGGTAGCTTGCCCCAACGATTTCATACCATAAAAGGCCGTCCGAGCCATGTACGGGCTGTTTTTTGGCGTAGAAAATATCCCCCTTCTGCGCTATATAGTCCAGCTCAAAAGATGATCCAGCACCACAGCGCACACGCACGTTACTGGCCTTGACTTTGAGACGTACCAAATCTGCCATTTCTGTTTGCATTTTGATATAATAAGCGTCCGCTATATCATTGTCTGCGAAATAGCTGTCGGCAGATACTGCGACAGCGGGCAGGGTAAAGGACGTTACCGTACAAAAGCAAAGGAACAACAGACAGGTCAGAGTAATTTTGAAACTTATTTTCCCGTACATGGGGCTTTCTCCATAAGGTATGTTGGAGATAATTACAGAAAGTCCTGTTCTATACTGGTGTCTGTTGGAAAATCCACACCATAGAGGCGGAAAGTCTTTGGCACAGCTTGCTCCACATTGAAAAAACCTTGGTGTGCATCATGTTCACTCCTGTTTGTCCAGCACCGTGTTGGCAAGTTCGTTCAGTTCAATGCGGAAGTCCTTATAAGTGTCTGGAAAACGGTTCTCCCCACTGGCCGCCACCGTGCTGCCATCTCTGAAACGGATGGACAGGCTGAAGCCCTCGCCGTCCAGCACCTGCATCATGGGCCTGCCCCGGAAACCGTTCCAACCGCGTATTCCATGCTTTTCCAGCACGGCTTCCAACGCGGACAGAAAAGACGTATCCACAACGGCTTCCTTGTGATTTTCACTGTCATTGCCGATGCCACGGCTCAAGACCATCACTGGACCATCCTTGCCCATACGTTCATACAGCCGGATACGCTCGCCCAGAGCCATGCCGGATACGGAGAAGAATAGCTCTTCCAGCGTGGTTTGGGGCAAGGTGCGGGACATAACAGGCGGCTTCAGGGCTTCATCCAGCAAGCGCAACAGGGCGGCACGGGCCGGGCCGAAATCCGGGGGCATTCCTTCTGGCCCGTCATGACCGGAAATTTCAATGCTCTGTCTGGTATCGAAGGTGATTTGCAGCGTAAACGCATTGCCCTGCTCGGATACCGCTTTGAAACCGTGCCTTTTTTCCAGCGAAAAATCCCTGATCAACGCCTCCAAGTCTTTGGTAATATCCGGGCGCACCGCCATGCGCAGTTTCTTTTTGCCAAGCCGCTGCTCCAAGGTAAGAACGCCGTCCTCATCCGTGTTAAGAGTATACGCAGTGCGGGAATCCGCGCTTTTTTCCCGCCAGTACAGAGATTCCAGTCTGCGCGGCGTAGAGGCCCTCAGAGCTTCAATCTGGGGAAGAAAGAAGCCCTGCAAAGCGGCTTCAAAGGCCAGACGTTTTGGGCTGGAGCCGTTATCGGCTCCGCACAGGCGCAGTTCACGGGGGACAGCCTTGGGGGATTCCGGCTCAAAAACAACGGTCAGGCTCCAGCGGCAAAGACTGGCTCTCTCGTCCTCTGGCAGGGCATACACTGCATCCTTACTCAACTGGCCGGGCCAGCCCGCAAGATCCAGCGCGGCCAGCACAGGCATGAACGCACGGTTGATTGTGCCGTCAGTCTGGCACTGGAACTGCATGGGCATGGGCTGGCCCAGCGAAAAATACAAGCTGTTGCGCATGAGGTTCACATTCATACGATGTAAACCGCCGGGCTGTTGCGCCTTTTCGCCGTATTCGACCCAGTACTGGAAATATTGCACAGAATTCTCCCTGCTCTGCGAAAAAGCCTTGGAAGACAAGGCAATCATGAAGACCATGAGAAGTGCTGGCAGCAAGATAGGAATGCGATAAAAAGTGGTCATCGGGCACCCCTGCACAGCCACGATTGAGGAGAGGAGCCTGTCATAGCAGGCTCCTCTGTTGAAGACAGCATAACTAAAGATAGTTTACTGCATTTTTGCTTTTCTGGCAGCCTGTGCTCTGGCAATGATAACCTTGGAAAACTCTTCACGCTTTTTGGACATCAGAGGCTGTTTTGCATCATAACCACAAAGTTTTTTATAGCCTTCAACAGTAATATCGTGTTTGGCAAAATGGGCTGACGTGAGCACCTTCTTCTGTTCACCGCAGATACAGCAGGCGATATAGTCTTCCTGAATGGCTTCTTCAGGCTTCACCTTCAGCATACGCTTGGTGTATTTTTTCTTGGGCGCTGCTTCAACAGCGGGAGCTTCAGCAGGAGTTTCTGCATTTTTTTCTGCCGGAGCCTGTTCTCCAGCAGGAGTCTGCTGACGATTTTCGATTTCGATATTCAGCTTGCGAGCTTTCTCGTACTGCTCCATGATGAACTCAATGGGCTGGTCGCTGAAGCGTGCAAAAACAGCATTAAAGATGTCCTTATCGTTGAGAGCCATACTACAACTCCTGATGAAAGTGGTAAAAAGTGATATTTAACTTGTTGATTCACACAAGCGAATCATCATTGGAAAATGCTTAATATCTGTAAGCAGATTTGTAAAGCATAAACCTGTGTGCCATCCAGCAGAGCAATCACTGTCTGACTGCCATCGATGACCTTATTGTCTATTTTCATGATCTGCCAGAGAGCATCCTTACCTCCCAGTAGGCAGACCTGTCAGGAGCTACTACCGGACGTGTATTGGACTTAGCATTTGCAGAAACAGGAATGTCTCGAAATTTCTAAAAAAACGCCTCCTGATGGAAAACTCTCAGGAGGCTGTACATCACAGGAGCATTACAAGGTCAATGTTTATCCATCATCTGGCATACTTGCGAATTTGCTGAATCTGCAATCTGGGCAAAAAAATAAAATCCGCGTGCTCAAAGAATGCACTGTCGTTGTTTTCTCTATCTCTCTTCCTGCAGCACATCGCGTTTACCCAGCCAGTCAAGCATCCCCTGGCGCGCCTTTTGCAGACGGGAGGCCAGACTCTGCAGATCCTGGGCTGCCTGGCTGCCAGGCGCGTACAGGAGAAGAGGTTTCTGGCGGCAGACGGCTTCTGGCAGATGTTTGTCCATACGTATATGCCCGAGAAGTTCAGGCTTTAGCTGTAAAAAATGATGGCAGGCACCATAGAGCTTATCAAAAGAGTTTTGTGCCTCTCTGGCAGAGGTGGCCTGATTGACCAGAACCTTGAAGTCTTGCACACCATAACGACTGTTGAGTACCTTGATAAGCGCATAGCTGTCTGTCAGGGAGGTAGGCTCGGGAGTGATGACCACAATGCGCAGGGCCGCCAATGCAGCAAAGGCCTGTACTGTTTCAGAGATGCCCGCCCCCATGTCCATGAAGACGTAGTCATAGCGCCCCAGAACAGGTTTAAGTCGCGCCAGCAGCAGTTCGCGCAGCTCAGGATGCATATCGTTCATTTCAGGTACGCCGGAGGCGGCAGGCAATACATCCAGCCCCGGTGCTATTTGACAGAGCACATCTTCGACCCTGGCTTCACCGAGCAGGGTATCCTGCAGATTTTGCTGCGGGGTGATGCCCAGCAGCACGTCCAGATTGGCCAGTCCCAGGTCACAGTCCATAAGTAATGTTCTGAAGCCTGCCTGATGTAAAGCATAGGCCAGGTTCAGAGTGATATTGGTTTTGCCGACACCGCCTTTGCCACTGAGTACGGCTATGCTCAAGGTGCTGTTCATCACAGGCCTCCACCAAAGAAGAGAAAGCGTTTTTCATCAGACTGAACCTGGGTAATGCGGTCATTCATGGAGTCTGGACCCTCCTGATAGATATACCCTGCCGGCTGAGCCTGAGCGGCAGCCAAGGCTGCACGCACTTTATCCAGCAGTGGGACGACACTGTCTGCTGTATGTCGATCCACACAAAGCAGGCCTACGGCGCACCTGGGAGTGTCACCATACTGTACTGCCCTGGCTGTTTTCAGCAGACGCGAGGTAAAGAGTTTTTGCAGCTGCTGGGCTAAGCGACGCGCCCTGATCTGGCCAATACCCGGAAGAAGTGCCGTATAGCAGCCATGCTCCAGGCAGCCCATGCTGTCGCAGGGTTCAAGGCACTGGCGTAGACTTACAGCAAGGGCCTGCTCCTGACTGTCTGATACAGGACAGGTCGGTGAGTCGACTGCACTGCACAGCAGACTGAGGAAACCACCATAACGCTCCAGGCGCAGGAGTTCTCGCTGGAGTTTGACAGTAAAGAGCTTCTGATTGAGAACGCCAACCAGGAATTTTCCGTTTTCATGGGGATCGTGGCGCAGAGCGCACAAATCGCAGGACAGAAATTCGAAGTTAGCGTTGCTGCTCATGGCGATGCAAAAGGTAGTCGTGTTGGAAACGATCAATTTGCCCATCCAGAACAGCATCCACATCACCGGCTTCACAACCTGTACGATGATCTTTGACCAGACGATAGGGCTGGAGGGTATATGTGCGTATCTGGCTGCCGAAGGCTATGGCGTCCTTACCTGCATACTGGGCCTGCCGGTCTGCTTCACGCTTGCGCAACTCCATGTCGTAAAGACGGGCGCGCAGAACGCGCATGGCAGTTTCACGATTGTGGTGCTGTGATTTTTCATTCTGGCACTGTGCAGAGATACCTGTGGGCAGATGGGTGATGCGCACAGCAGAGCTTGTAGTGTTCACGCTTTGGCCACCTGGCCCACTGGAGCGAAAAATATCAATGCGCAGGTCGGCTTCCTTGATGTCTAGTTCAATGTCATCGCCTGCATCGGGAATGACATCTACCGATGCGAAAGATGTATGCCTGCGCCCTGAGGCATCAAAGGGAGAAATGCGGATAAGCCGGTGTATGCCTCGTTCGCTTTTCAGAAAACCGAAGGCGTACGGGCCACTGATGCGCAGGGTAACGCTTTTGATGCCTGCCTCATCGCCTGGTAGAAAGTCCATTTCTTCCAGAGTGAACTTGCGCCGTGCAGCCCACCGTGAGTACATGCGCAGCAGCATTTCAGCCCAGTCCTGAGATTCTGTACCGCCGGCTCCGGGGTGGATCTCAAGGATGGCGTCTTTATTGTCCTCTTCGGATGAAAGCAGCATAACCAGCTCTGTCTCATCCAGCAGCGCCGTCAGTTCTTTCTGTTGCGCTGCCAGCGACTCCAAGGCTTCTTCATCATCGTTTTCGGAAGCCAGGGCCAGCCAGTCATCCATGTCGTCGCGACATGTTTTGAGCCGCATGAGGCGGGCAACCTCGTCTTCCAGACGACTTTTTTCCTGTAGAAGAGGGGTCAGGCTTTCGGGTTTATCCCAGGCACCAGGGCGCGAGAGTTCTGTTTCAATGGCGCTGAGTCGCTGCTGGCTGGCAGTAACGTCAAAGACGCCTCCAAAGAGTATCGAAACGTTGGGCCAGAGGCTGGCAGGCGGCACGCAGATCACTGAGATGGAGCATGGTCGTAACTGTTGGGTTGAGGGTGAATGGAGGAGTGGCACAGATGGCCCGTCAGAAAGAGTGACAGGCAAAGCAGAGCAGCAATACCCGGCAGCCAAGGGGCTAGGTAATGGTAAGAACTGGGTGTACTTTCCAGCCTGGCTCGAACAGCCAGACTGCCTGTCCTGAACTGTGGGCCGACAACAGTCAGACGCCCACGTGCATCTACCACAGCTGAAATACCTGTATTGGTGCCACGCAGGAGCCAGCGGTTCTGCTCCAGCGCACGAAGGGTTGTAAGATAGAGATGTTGCCGTGCTGCCGGGCTGTGCCCGAACCAGCCATCGTTGCTGATGTCCAGTAAAATATTGGCACCTTCGGTCACGCGCTCCTGTGCAAGCCAAGGAAAGATTGCTTCATAGCAGATGAGCAACCCAAGAGCAAGATTTTCATGTCGTAGGGGAGCAGTAGCCGTACCTTCTGTATAGACACCTGTACCCTGCAGCAGGGCCTCCAGAAAATCCCAGTCCAGCCATTGGGGCAGGTATTCACCGAAGGGAACCAGATGCTCCTTGTCATAGCTGCCCAGTATATTTCCTTCAGGTCCCAGCAGGAATGCACGGTTGAAAATGGCAGGTTCGTTTTGCCCTGTCTGCTGCCCCAGGCCTGGCGCACCGAAGAGAAGGGGGAGTCCTGACGCACAGGTGATACCACGTACCATGTCAGACAACAGGGGATTTGTTTCAAAAAAGAAAGGCATGGCCGTCTCAGGCCAGATGATGAGCGCCGGGCCAGGCTGAAGAACGGATTGCGAAGCCCTGATGCCTTCATGCGTCAGTTTGAGGTAGAGCTCTACAGTCTCCCGTTGGAAGGAGGGCAGCCATTTCTGATTCTGATCCACATTACCTTCTACCAGAAGGGCAGCCATGCTATCTGGTCCAGAAGGAGAAATTTCAAGTGGGTTGTGTTGCAGACGCCACAGGCCATAGCCGAGGAGCAGGGTCGTCAGACAAAGGGCGCAAAGTAATGCGATGGGGCAGAAACCCTTAGGTCTGCGTTTTGCGGCGCTATGAGACTGTGGCAGGCCGACCCATTGTGGCGGCAGGGCCGCAAGACAAAGCAATGCTGCTGCCAGCCAGAGACCACCCAGAGCATACGCGCCCACCGTATCGGCAGCCTGTGTCAGGACAGGCCAGACGGCCAGGGCACCAGCCAGAGGCAACCAGGGAAAACCTGTTGTCACGGCATAACACCATTCCAGTAAATACCAGAACAGAGCCAGTGTAACAGCAGACAGCATGGTCGGGAAAGCCCGCATGGAGTAGGCCGCCAGGGAGAAAAAACCGCCCGCGCTAGCCAGACAGGCTGCAATGCACAGAGCACAGGGTATAGCCAGGAGCATGGGCAGCCCACCTACATGGTGTACCGGTAGAGCCAGCCAGTATAGTGCTCCAGAGCAGCCGAGCCAGCTGATCAGCCAGCCTTGCCGTATGGCACCCATACTGCCCGATGCACGCATACCGAGAACGACCAGAGACAGAGGCCACAGCAGAACCAGCAGCGGCAGGCTCAGAAAATGATTGGGAAAGCCCAGCCAGAGGGCCAGAGCCCCTGCGCCCCCCCAGTAGAGGTCGACAGCAGGTGGCAGACGAATGGCACTCATGCCTGTCCCGCATCCTCCGCAGACCGGCCGACCGGCTCCATGCGAACAAGGCGAATGAGCTTCTTATCAGCTTCCAGAACAGTGAAAAGCCAGCCGTTCAGGCTGAAGCTTTCGCCCGCAGCAGGTACATGCCCTGCCTCCATGCTTAGATAGCCGCCAATGGTATCTACCTCCTCAGAGGCAAGGTTCACCCCCATCTGCTGCAGATCTTCCAGCAGGGCCCGGCCAGTAAGATGCCAGATACCGTCACCCATGGGGCTGATGTCTTCCTGTTGCGGTATGTCATGCTCATCTTCGATGTCACCGACAATTTCTTCCAGCACATCTTCAATGGTTATGAGGCCCGAAGTACCTCCATATTCGTCAAGAGCAATGGCGATATGTTGCTTGCGGCTGCGAAATTCCTGCAGGAGCGTACGGATGGGCTTGGTTTCAGGCACGAAGAAGGGTTCGCGCATGACTTCGGTAAGCAGAGGCTGTTGCTCGGGTGGTTGAATGAGGCAGCGTAAAAGATCCTTGGCGTGCAGTATACCCACCATGTTATCACGCGTATCCCGGAAGACAGGAATACGGGAATGCCCCGAAGCCACAATGACCCGGGCTACCTCAGCCAGGGGCATATCATCAGGAATGCAGTCAATATCGGTGCGGGGAATCATGGTATCCTGCACCTGCAGTTCATCGAAGCGCAGGATGCCCAGCAGCATAGACTCTTCGTCAGGCTCTACTTCACCGTCAGCTCTGGCTTCGAGGATGGCTTTTTCCAGAGATTCTTCATCGTCATGCCTGAAGAGGCGGTTTTTCAGACGCGACCAGATAGTACTGTGAGAGTCGCTTTCTCCGTCCAAAATCTGTCTCCCTTTTTACGCGCGGATGTCCAGAGTACACCGGGCCGGGCCCCGCGCTGCAGGCCCGTACGGCATGCCTGCATAGATTTATTTGCGCTGCTCCAGATCCATCTGCATAACCCATTGAGTGATGGGGGCAACCCCGCGTGTAGGGGATGCATGGAACCAGTGAATTTCAGTTTTGCCTGCTTCGAGTACCGCCCAGTTAGTGAACTCCATACCCAGCACCAGCGCAGGCGGATTATCCTTGGTGGTACGAATGTTGAGTACCTGGCTGGTACACCAGAAAGTGATCAGTTTTTCACCGTCTGCTTCAGGTACGGCATAGACCAGGAGGCAAAGCAGCTGAAAACCCTTTTCAGCGGGCACAGGCGGTACCTGTGGATCCGGCATGAGAAAACGCAAGGCCATGCCAGTAGCTGAAATATTTTCAATCTGTACAGGTCTGTTTTGCATACCTGCCTTATAGAAAATCTGGGGGCGGCCAACATCACGTGTAGTACGAGGTACAGGTCGAGCCATATCGAGGGGCCAGACGCCGATGGCGCGTACTGCGGCCGCTGGGGGCCTGACACGCATGAAGTTGCGGCGTTGTCCTACCTCAAGGCTGCTTGGGGCATCAAGTACGACATGGGATCTGTCTGTCTTCTGATGCACCTCGCGAAGACGTGAGCGGAACTTGTAAAAAATGGAGCCGGCAGGCTGCACTACATGAAAATAAACATCCACATGGGCGTTGGTCAGATCCGGTAGAAGGCGCAGTACTTCCATGCGCAGAGTATCGGCCCGCACATCAATCAGAGTGCCTGCCAGCCCGGGCATATTGTCATCGGTATTCAGAAACTTAAGATCGAAAAGTTCGTTCTGCTCCTGCGCTGTAACTAGTGTCTGGCTGATAACAGCCTGTCGACGTTTTTCTCGCTGGGCTTTCTGCAGGCTGTTGCGCAAGAAAACCACCAGAATGAGCAGCGCCACGATGACCAGGAGAAAAATCATGAAATAGCTATCGCTGTGCATCAGACCCTGCCAGAGCCCCGGATGAAGCCGACCTGTCAGCGCCGTCGGGGCTTCGGCGCAGCAGGCCCAGTTTGTGCAGATGTATCTCCAGGCAGGCAAGAGCTGCCGGGGTCACCCCGGAGATACGACCTGCCTGGCCCAGGTTCAGCGGACGAACCCGCGTGAGTTTTTCTTCCACCTCTCGTGATAACCCAGCTACTGTGGCATAATCCAGGTCTGAGGGCAAGGCTGTTTCTTCCAGTCGGGCCGTGCGGGCTACCAGAGCACGCTGGCGTTCGAGATAGCCTGCATATTTAATGTCAGTCTGTACGTTGTCCTGGACGGCTTGCGGGCTACAGGCCAGCAGGGCAGCCAGTTCTGCTCCCCCCTCACAGCCAATGGAGTCTGCCAGCAGGCGCAAATCTACATCAGGGCGTCTTAAGGTTTCTTCCAGCGTACGCCCGGGGCTCAGACCATTGATGGTGTCTGTGGGTACTCGCCTGGCTGCCAGAAAGGTACGCAGTTTTTTTGTCTGCTCCTGTTTATTGCAGAACTGCTGCCAGTGTGCATCGTCTACCAGGCCCAGTTCTCGCCCCAGGGGGGTGAGCCGGCTGTCAGCATTGTCTTCCCGCAGCAGCAGGCGGTGTTCTGCCCGTGAGGTGAACATACGATAGGGTTCGCTGGTGCCCAGAGTCACCAGGTCGTCGACCAGCACGGCCATATACGCCATGTCACGGCCCGGAAGGAAGGGAGGATGCCCTTTTTGTGCACAGGCTATGTTCAGGGCTGCCCAGAGGCCCTGTGCGGCAGCCTCTTCATAGCCGGAAGTACCGTTGATTTGCCCGGCCAGCCAGAGACCAGGCACGACCTTGCTTTCCAGTGTTGGAAAGAGTTGCACAGGGTCAGCATAGTCATATTCGATAGCATAGCCTGGTCGAACCATGACGGCTGATTCAAGCCCGGGGATGCTGTGCAGCATGGCTCTCTGCACGTCAAGCGGCAGACTGGTGGAAATGCCGTTGGCGTAAACTTCCCCGCTGTTCAGCCCTTCTGGCTCCAAAAAAATCTGATGTCGTTCCCGCTCGGGAAAACGGGCTATTTTATCTTCGATGGAGGGGCAGTAGCGTGCACCCGTACCCTGTATGACTCCTGTGAAGAGGGGGGACCGATCAAAACCTTGCCGGATGAGTTCATGTGTATGTGTGTTCGTCCAGGTAATATGGCAGGAAACCTGCGGTAAAATCGGCCCTGGCCCGTGAAAGCTAAAGGCAGGAGGGGGGGTGTCGCCGGCCTGCTCTTCCAGACGTGAAAAATTTATGGAGGTAGCCAGCAGGCGAGGGGTAGTGCCTGTTTTCAGGCGTCCCAGGGAGAAGCCCAGACGTCGCAGAGCTTCAGACAGACCAAGCGCCGGGGCATCGCCCAGTCGACCGCCAGGCAGGCTGGTCAGTCCCATATGGATACGTCCGTCCAGAAAAGTGCCTGTGGTCAGAAGCACCTGTCGTGCCCTGAACTCCAGACCCTGAGCTGTACGTATACCTGTTGCTCTGCCCGATGCAGTGATGATGTCGCATACTTCGTCCTGCCAGAGACGCAGGCTCCGGGTAGCATACAGGGTACGCTTCACTGCGTTCAGATAGGCATCGCGGTCCATCTGCGCACGGGTAGCGCGTACGGCAGGCCCTTTACTCATATTCAGGGTGCGGAACTGTATGCCTGCGGCATCAGCCCAGAGCCCCATCATACCGCCAAGAGCATCTATCTCGCGTACCATATGCCCCTTGGCAAGACCGCCGATGGCCGGATTACAGGAGAGATAGCCCAGACGATCCAGGTTACCGCTGATGAGCAAAACCGACTGCCCCATGCGGGCCAGCGCTACGGCAGCCTCTGCCCCTGCGTGCCCACCGCCGACCACGATGCAGTCGAAACTGGCATCAGGCATAACATTCTCCACGCATGAGAATACTGGCGAAAACCTGTGCATCTTTGCAGGCAGCGCTGATGCTGGCCCGTTCGTCAGCCTGATGACAGGAATTTTCAAGGCAGGCCCAGACAGCGGCAGGAAGACCTTTCTGCCTCAGGTAGGTAGCTACGGTGACGCCGCCTATGCCTACAGGCTGGGCCTCCACATTATAGACAGGGCGTATGGCCTCCTGCAGAGCCCTGACCACAGGACTCTGTGGCGGTGTATATGATCCCTGCTGGCTGTGTTCTACGCCCACCGTAATACGGACACCATGGCGTGCCGCCACAACATCGGCAATACGCTGTGTTTCGGCCAGTACTGCGTCATGGGAGACTCCAGGAACAAGGCGACAATCCAGATAAAAAAGGTCGTCGCCAGGCACGATATTGATAGCATCTGCATTTGCTTCGTGCTTGCTGGGTACAAAGGTGGATGTCGGCAGCCTGAACAGCGGGTCCTGCTGAGGAAAGGCAGCTGCGAGGCCTGTATGGCAGCTTAGTGCCATATCCGCCCCGGCAAGAAAGGCATTACGTCCTTTATGTGGGGTGGAAGCATGGCACTGTTTTCCCCGGGTGCTGACCTTGAGCCAGAGCTGCCCTTTTTCAGCCACCTCTATCATATCCCCCCGGCTGGAGCCCGCATCCGGCACAATGAAGAGATCATCTGGCACAAAAAAAGGAGCAGCAGCGTCAAGTACATGCTCAAGCCCATAACGGCTGCCTGTTTCCTCATCGGCCATAAAGACAAGGCCAAGACTCAGGGCAGGTGTGATGCGTCTGTCCTGCAGAGCTTCTGCCAGCAGCAGCATGCTGACGATAGCCTGCTGATTGTCTTCTACACCGCGACCATAGAGCCAGTCCCCCTTCTGGCGTACCTGCCAGGGGTCGCTTGTCCAGGCAGAGATATCCCCGGCAGGTACGACATCTGTATGGCCAAAGAGCCACAATGTACGTGTGCTTTGCCCGGGGATACGAGCAATGAGGTTGGGGCGCAGTCCACAGGGCACACGGGCGTCAGGGGCGTCTACCCGTGTGAGATCAGTAACGCCACAGGCTTCAAGCTGTCGGGTGATATAAAGAATTTTTTCAATTTCGCCATGGCCGCCATTATCTGGCCCCAAGGCTTTGCAGGCAGTCAGCGCTGTTTGCAGTTCTACGACGCGCTCCCCACTTCGGGCCAGACTTTTCGTCAGATCTGCAGGCTCCATCAATCTTTCCTATGTTTTTGTATAACGCAAAAAGGCCGCTTGCGCAGCCTTTCCGAAATAATGCGAGTATTATCGGCCTGTTTCCTGACGGTACAAGGCCCTTGCCACCTAGCGGCCCTTGGCGGCGCGCTTGGAGGCCTTCAGAGGGTTCACCTTAGCGGCGGCAGTCACTTCAGCCTTCACATGAGTGGCAAAATTGCAACGGCCACCCACCCACTTGCTAGCGGGTACGGGATAGCTGGAGCAGAACTGCTCGCCTTCGAATTCACGCACACGGTCACAGCCATTGCACTGTTCTACCACAGGGGAAAGCACAAAGCCGTTGACCATTACACCATCGGCAGTCTTGGTGGCATTAGCCAGAGGGGTCATCGCAAGCCTCCATACACGGGCGCAATGGCCCGGAAATTCATAGAATTCGACGGCGCAGATGCACATTATGCGCCCTGTCAAGAATGGAAAACTATAGGCCATCAGCCGATGTTGTCAAGTATAAATAAGATATGCGCATCTGTGCTCTTCGGTATACCAGAGCGCAAAGCACTGTCTTTGTCAGGAGAAAGACTGTTTCTGCAGGGCAGGGCTGGGGATGCCGTGTGGACAGGTGCAGGGAAACAGCTTAGAATTTTTGGAGGAAACGGTAAGGTCAGCTTGCTGAAGTCTGAGTTGTCAAACTGTGCGCATGGCCAGCGTATATCTTGCGGAGGTGCAGCCATGAAGATAGTCGTACTTGACGGCGCCATTCTGAATCCTGGTGATGTGAGCTGGGCTCCTCTGGAAGCCCTGGGCCAGCTGGAGGTCTATGACGCCACAGCCCCGGATGAACTGGCAACCAGAGCGCAGGATGCTGATGTTCTGCTGACCAACAAGACCTGCCTGCACAGTGAGGACATACCCTCACTGGCGAGTGTGCGTATGGTAGGAGTGCTGGCTACCGGTTATAATGTAGTTGATATTGATGCTTTTGCCGCTCACGGTATACCTGTGTGCAATGTAGTGGCCTATGGTGTGGATGATGTGGCCCAGCACGCCATGGCTCTTTTACTGGAGCTGTGCCGCCGTACCAGCGAACATACTCGCAGCGTCCAGGCAGGTGACTGGGGGCTTTCCGGTCAGTGGTGTTACTGGAATCATACCCCTGTATGTCTGGAGGGTCTGACCATGGGCATCATTGGTTTCGGCTCCATCGGACGGCGGGTGGGAGAGCTGGCGCACGCCTTTGGCCTCAGTGTGCTGGCCCATTGTCGTACACCCAAAAACCCGCCCTCATACAGTCCTTTTGCCTTTGTGTCGCTGGAGCAGCTCCTGACATCGTCAGATGTGGTGGCCCTGCACTGCCCTCTCACGCCACAGACAGACAGGATGATCAATGAAAAAAATCTGGGCAGGATGCGGAAGGGAGCCATCCTTCTTAATACTGCACGTGGACAGCTGGTGGATGAGGCTGCTGTGGCTCATGCGCTTGCCACAGGGCATCTGAGTGGTTTTGGCACAGATGTGCTCTCCGTGGAGCCGCCCATGCCTGACAACCCATTGCTGACAGCACCCAATACCCTCATTACACCGCATATGTCATGGGCTACTGTCAGAGCAAGACAGAATATCATCAATCTCACTGCAGAGAATATTCGTCGCTGGCAGGATGGGCATCCCATCAATGTGGTTAACCCGGCCCCATCGTCTGTTGAGAAACAGTAGAAGCCGTTGTAGAACAGATGCGTTTTGACATTCATACCCACGCCTTTCACCCCAAGATCGCGCACAAGGCTGTGGCACATCTCAATGATTTTTACGAGGTACACTGTTCAGGCGACGGCACAGTGAGCCATCTGCTGGAGCGGGAGCAGGCTGCGGGTTTTGACAGATGCGTTGTGCTGTGTGCTGCTACAGCTCCGGCTCAGGTGATTCCTGCCAACAATTACGCCATGTCGCTGCAGCGTGAGCACGAGGCTGTTATCGCTTTTGGCAGTATTCATCCTGGTTATGAAAACTGGGAGGCAGAGCTGGCCCGTATGAAACGCGGAGGCCTGCGTGGCATCAAACTGCACCCTGACTTTCAGGGGTTCTGCCTGGATGACCCGCGACTCTGGCCTGTTTTTGAGGCAGCCCAGAAGGACTTCATTTTTCTTTTTCATGTAGGGGACAACCTGACCCCGCGGGATAACCCCTCCTGCCCGTATAAGCTGGCGAGAATTCTTGATAATTTCCCCGGTCTGACAGTCATTGCGGCCCATCTGGGGGGATATCGCATGTGGGAGCATGCTCTTGTGGCGCTGAGCCCACACCCCAGAGAGAATCTCTGGTTCGATACCTCCAGCGTCACTCCCTTTGTCTGTGGGGAGGAGCTGCGCTATTTCTTGCAGAGCTTTCCACAGGAGCGCCTGTTGTATGGTACAGACTGGCCGCTTTATGATCCTGTGGAAGAACTGGAACGCCTGCAGCGTTTGGCCGGGCTGAGTGACGATGCGCTGGAGCAGCTGCTGACCAATGCCGGAGCGCTTCTGAATCAAGCTGCTGCCAGCGCATTGACAGATTGACACTTTGCGGGTAAAGCAAATTTCAAGCCGGGCGGCGGCAGCACTGCCAACCCCGTCAGGTCCGAAAGGAAGCAGCGGCAACAGTTGTTGCCGGGTGTCCGGCCCACAGAAAACGCGGTACAAGCCGCGTTTTCTGCGTTTCAGGCGCGCCGGTGTCCAGATATGCAGATTGACCCTTGCTGCGGTTTGGCGTATTTCTATAATTTCAGGGTAGTCTATTGATGGAGAATGTCATGTCGCTTGAAAGTCGCTCTGCTGATGTCACTGATCATAATGATGCTTTGCCTGCCACTGAAGCTTCCCGCGCCGGACTGGACTTTATCCGAACCCGTATCCACGACGACAATGTCAGCCGACGCTTTGAAGGGCGTGTGCATACGCGCTTTCCCCCTGAGCCTAACGGCTATCTGCATTTGGGGCATGCCAAGTCCATTTGTCTCAATTTTGGTGTTGCCAAAGAATTTGGCGGTCTGTGCAATCTGCGCTTTGATGACACCAATCCCGTCAAGGAAGATACGGAATACGTAGATGCCATCAGGGAGGATGTGCGCTGGTTGGGTGGTGACTGGCAGGACAGGCTGTTTTACGCCTCAGATTATTTCGCACAGCTCTACGACTATGCCGAACAGCTCATCAAAATGGGCAAAGCCTATGTGGATGATCTTTCGGCAGATGAAATCCGTCAGTGGCGGGGAACGTTGACCGAACCTGGTCGGGAAAGCCCCTGGCGTAACCGCAGCATTGAGGAAAATCTGGATCTTTTCCGCCGCATGCGCGCCGGTGAATTCCCTGACGGAGCTAAAGTCCTGCGTGCCAAGATTGATATGGCTTCTCCCAATCTTGTCATGCGTGACCCTGCGTTGTACCGTATTCGTCACACAGCGCATCACCGTACCGGTGAGACATGGTGTATCTATCCCATGTACGATTACACCCATTGTCTGTCTGACTCGCTGGAAGGCATCACTCATTCACTCTGCACTCTGGAATTTGTCAATAATCGTGAACTGTATGACTGGGTGCTGGACACCCTGGGCGTATACCATCCACAGCAGATAGAATTTGCACGCCTTAACCTGACATATACCGTACTTTCCAAGCGCAAGCTGATTCAGCTGGTTCAGGAGGGGCATGTCAGCGGCTGGGATGATCCACGCATGCCAACATTGAGCGGCTTGCGCCGTCGGGGGGTACCACCTGAGGCCCTGCGTGAATTCTGTGCGCGTATCGGCCTGGCCCGTGCAGACTCTACCGTAGAGTATTCCATGCTGGAGTTCTGTATCCGTGAATGCCTTAATGTTCAGGCCCCACGCGTCATGGCTGTACTGAATCCTGTTAAGGTGATTATTGAGAACTACCCTGACGGTCAGGTAGAAGAGTTTGATATGCCGTATCATCCCGAAGATGCCTCTTATGGCAGCCGCAAGGTACCATTCTCACGTGAACTGTATATAGAGCGGGATGACTTTCGCCTTGAGCCGCCCAAAAAGTTCCATCGTCTCTACCCTGGTGCTGAAGTACGCCTGCGCTACGCCTACTTTATAACATGCCGTGAGGCCGTACTGGATGAGGCAGGTCAGATCAAAGAATTGCGTTGCGTCTATGACCCGGAAAGTCGGGGAGGGCAGAGCCCTGATGGTCGTAAGGTCAAAGGCACTATACACTGGGTGTCGGCAGCGCACGCCCTGCCAGCTGAAGTGCGTCTCTATGAGCAGCTCTTTGCTGTAGAAAACCCCAATGTCGCTCCTGAAGGCAAGACTTTCTTGGATAATCTTAATCCCCACTCGTTGCGTGTTATACGTGCCTGGCTGGAACCTGCGCTGGCCCAGGCCGAGACAGGCCGGACTGTCCAGTTTGAACGCATGGGCTATTTTTGCAAAGATAAGGACAGCCTGCCGGAACTGCCGGTCTTCAACCGCACGGCCACGTTGCGCGACAGCTGGACAAAGCAGGAGAAAAAGGCCGGATAAGGCCAGACTAAAAAAATGTAAAAACTCTCAAAAAACGCTTGCCAAAGTGGGCGCCTTGAGGTAAGTTTCTTCTTGCGCCGAAGTGGTGGAATTGGTAGACACGCTAGGTTCAGGGTCTAGTTCTCGCAAGGGAGTGGGAGTTCGAGTCTCCCCTTCGGCACCAAATTTAAGAGTCTTTACAGGTAACTGCCTGTAAAGACTATCTTTTTTTCTTAAAAAGAAATCTACGTACACACTAGAATCCGTATTTGGTGAGAATTGGGGCAAAGTGCGGGTCCAAACGATGCAACTATGCAGGTAAATCACCTGCTGGCGAGTTCATCAACTCTACATGGAGAAGCCCAGATTTCTGCACAGCGTCATCAAAGCAGCGGTAGAACTTCTGCACAACATCGCCGCCGCACTGCTTTTCAAACCGCTGCCAGACAAGGGGCTGCGTTTCTTTTACAAAGCCGACCAGCGGTTCCAGATCAAGGGCTTTGCCTGTGCTGGCCGTACTGCGGTAGCCCGCATCACTGGCTTTTGTCCAGCCGCCGTCAGGGGAAATGAGGAATGCTTCTATATCGGATTCAAACTGTTTTTCGGTCTCAGACATAGCGGCTACCCTGCATCAAAGCTGGTTTACCATTGGTGAGGCTGTTTGCGGCTGGTATGGAACAGCCGGAGGATTTCCACGACATTGTTTTTTACACGATATGGAATGATATAGGGATAGCGTTCCAGCACCAGTTCTCTGGTGCCGAATACCCGACCGGGCCTGCCAAGATCAGGGAACTGGGCAAGGCGTGCTGTCCGCGTACGCGCAAGCGCGTACACGTGTGCAGCAGCTTCCTGATTTTGTTCCGCTATGTAGGCCACTTCGGCATCAAGGTCACACAGGGTGGCACGGAGCCACTTAACCCGCATGGTAGCCCCACTTGGCGTCCAGAGCGGCGATTTCTTCATCAGTAGCAAAATCTCCGGCATCGGCTTCTTCAATAGCTTTTTGGATAGCGGCTATCTGCCACGCCTCGCGCTCAATAAATTCGCGCATGGCCTGATTGATAAGAAAACTGCGGCTGCGGCCCGTGGCTTCGGCTAGCGAAGAAAATTGGCCGAGCAGGTCGTCATCGGTGCGGATGGAAACGAGAGAAGACATGGTATCCTCTTTATTATCAGCATATTTGTCCCACATAATATTATTATCATAATCTTCAGTCATGCAGAGTATTCCATACGGATATTTTTCATACATTTCATGAATCAAGGTCTCTGTTCCTGGAACAAAAGAACGACACACTCCTTCTCTTTATCTTCAAATAAGCAAACAGAGGAAAATGAAATATTCGGCTTATCTAAAAATTTACGCATTCGTTTTCCATTGATATATTTGAAAAGAATATCAGGCGTATTCATAAAAAGATTCCCCATAATCCATACTTCATTGCTTCTTTAATTGGCGATAAGGGCAAGTAGTTCCGATCTGATGAGCTATTGCTCACATGAGTTTCATGAGCGACTTTAGACGAAGAGTTTCTGTTGTCAACCCAAGTAGCATCCGATTTCGGATCAAGATGGTCAACGGTATAACCTTAACGCTGGCACCCCGCACCACCATAAGACCGAACCGGACGAGCGGGTGATAATCAGCCAACCCAACCTGACTTGATCTTTTGCCTACTATGCCATAACTTACTAAATCATAACTTAGTAATGGGTAGCGTATGTTCTTCGGCAGAAAGGAAGAGCTGTCCAAGCTGGAGAAGCTGCGCCAAGGCGGCGGGTTTCAGCTTCCTGTCATCTATGGGCGGCGACGTGTGGGCAAAACCGCGCTTATCCGCCGGTTTATTCAAGACAAGGAAGCCATCTTTTTCACAGCCATTGAATCCAGCGAGCAGCAGAATCTTGAGAACCTGAGCCGAGCCATCCTTGCCACATCGGGCGGTGATACATCGCCTGTCTTCCGGCATTTTCAGGATGCCTTTGAGCATGTATTCCGCCTGTCACTGGAAAAGCCGCTTGTTCTTGCTATTGATGAATACCCTTACCTTGCCAAAGCCTGCCCGGCGGTATCTTCCATCCTGCAAAAGCTCATTGATGAATATAAGGAGCAATCACAGCTTTTCCTTATCCTCTGCGGCTCGTCCATGTCTTTCATGGAAGAGCAGGTGTTGGGCTATCAAAGCCCGTTGTACGGACGGCGCACGGCACAACTCAAGATACTACCTTTTGATTTCTTTGAGGCGCGGGAATATTTCCGCCACTTCTCAGCTCAGGATATGGCCGCCGTCTATGGCATTGTAGGGGGAACGCCGCAATACCTGCTCCAGATGGATGACAGGCTCTCTCTTGGGGAAAACCTCAAGGCCCGTCTGCTTGATCCGGCCTGTTACCTATTTGAAGAGCCGGGCAATCTGCTCAAGCAGGAAATCCGGGAGGCCTCTTCCTATAATGCGGTCATTTCAGCCATTGCCGCTGGGGCCTCCCGTCTTTCGGAAATTGCGGACAAGACCGGCCTTGAAAGCAGTGGCTGTTCCGCCCACCTGAACAAGCTCATGGCTTTGGGGCTGGTACGCAAGGAAGCTCCTTTCGGACAACACAGCACCCGCAAAACCATCTATGCCGTTGCAGACCCGTTGTTCCGCTTCTGGTATCGCTTCATCCCCAAGTATGTCTCTCTGCTCCAGAACGGCATGATTGATGCGGTCTGTGCCCGCATCATGGCGCAGCTCCCCCAGTACATGGGGCCGGTGTTTGAAGACATCTGCAAGCAGTGGCTGTGGCGGCAGAACAGGCGCGGAGCGTTGCCCTTCCTCTTTACCTCTCTTGGCCGCTGGTGGGGGAGCGATCCCCGCACAAAGAGCGAGGCTGAAATAGACATTGTGGGCACAGGTGAGGAAGATCAGACGCTCTTTTGTGAATGTAAGTGGACGCAGGAACCGATAGGCAGCGGCACGCTGTCAACGCTGGTGGCACGCTCTGAGCTGATCCAGAGCAGCAAACGGCACTATATACTCTTTGCGCGCTCCGGCTTCACCGAAGGATGCCGAAATACGGCGGAACAGATGGGTACTGTTCGTCTGGTGGATTTTGCCAGTATGTTGGAGATGGGATGTTAGGCTTGGAACCCATAATAGCAAGCCGAGTAGATAGTACGTTGACCGTTGAGTCAGGCCCGGCGAACCATCAAAGCGGGGACATCTGCCAAATCAAGTCTGACCTATTACAACTTTTTCAACATGCAGTGAGATAGACTTTTCGCCTGCTTTCTGTGCATCCAGAGCTGAAGCTTATGTTCTTCAAACCGCTGAAAAAGGAATTTTTCATAGAATACTGCAGCTTTTTCTTTCTTGGCATCCACCAGAAAGACAGCCCAGGCAAGCTCATTGCAGCAGGCCCGGTGCAAGGCATCCAGAACCAGTAAGCTGCCGATGTGCTGTCCCTGAAATGCGGAAGTAACAGCCAGTCTGCCCAGACGGATAGCCGGAACAGATGGGTAACGTGGCATCTTGCGGGCCGTGTCTTCCGGCAGAGAGGTCAGAAGGATGGAAGCCGCCGAGAGAGTATAAAAACCGATGATCTTATTGGGAGAGGCCTCTTCCCTTGCCGCGATGACCGTGGCAAAGCCGCGTCTCATATCCTGACCGGCTTGCTTGTGCAGGTAGGCATCAAGAGCCGGTTCGCCGCAAGTAAAGCCGTTCCTGTCCATGTCGGGCGTCAGGAGGCCAAACAGCAGCTTCATGTGCTTTCAACCCGTGCGGCATATTCGGCAGCCAGATCCTTGAGAAAGGGCGTGGATCCAGAGACTTTTTCCTCCAACAGGGCAGCAGCCAAGAGTTCCTGATCCCGCATGG
>JAFQNG010000074.1 GCA_017396005.1 Desulfovibrio sp. | reverse complement strand
TTTCTGGCTCTGGAGGTGCAGGCCGATGACTTCTCCATGTGCCCCACCCTTTCCCCGGGGGATGTGGCTCTGGTAGATACCAGACCAGCCCCGCTGCGTGACGGGCATATCTACCTTATGCGCGAGCCGGATAAGAGCAGGGGGGCCTATATGTTCCGTCGGCTCGCCATGCCACGGGGCCACAGATTCGGCCTTATCATACTGAACCCGGATAATCTGGCCGGCGGTCATATGCCCATTCTCAAACACCTGACCATGCGCGAACGACCGGAGGCCTTTATACTGGGGGTGGTCAGCAAAAGGATCACCTCTTTGACCAGGAAGGGATAATGTACGGCCACAAAATATATATCTTCTGATGGAAGGGGGATCATCGGCTTGTGTGCCGACTGTACGTCAGCCCTGTTGATACCCCGTTGACATGACCTGCCTTGGGGTTTACAAGAAAAAAGATGTTCTTTTTTGCACAAACCAACCTATGGTTCCGTAAGGAGGGCCAGGATGAATATTCTGATTTTTGGACCTAACGGCAGCGGCAAGGGTACCCAGGGCAACCTCATCAAACAGAAGTATAATCTCGCTCATATCGAATCCGGCGCCATCTTCCGCGAACATATTGGCGGCGGTACCGAGCTTGGCAAGAAAGCCAAGGAATACATCGACCGTGGCGACCTGGTGCCTGACGACATCACCATCCCCATGGTGCTGGAAACCCTCAAGAGCAAGGGCAAGGACGGCTGGCTGCTGGACGGCTTCCCCCGCAATATGGTGCAGGCTCAGAAGCTGTGGGACGCCCTGCAGGCCGAAGGGCTGAAACTGGACTATGTGGTGGAAATCCTGCTGCCGCGCGAAGTGGCCAAAAACCGCATCATGGGCCGCCGCCTCTGCAAAGAAAACAACAACCACCCCAATAATATCTTTATTGACGCCATCAAACCCAACGGTGACAAATGCCGCGTCTGCGGCGGTGAGCTTTCCTCCCGCAGCGATGACCAGGACGAAGCGGCCATCAACAAACGCCACGATATCTACTATAATACCGAAAACGGCACCCTGGCCGCTGCCTATTTCTACAAAAAGCTGGCTGCTGACGGCAAAACCAGCTACATTGAACTCAACGGCGAAGGCACCATCGATTCCATCAAGGAAACCCTGCTGAGCCGCCTTGCGTAGAGCCTTTCTGGCATGATGCCCGGCGCCCCGCAAGGGGCGCTTTTTTATTACCTAACGATATATACTGATCTGCTCCGGGAGGGCGTATGGCTGTTCTTGTCTGCGGCGGGGCCGGATACATCGGCTCCCACAATGTGCGTGCTCTGCAGGCCCGGGGCGAAGACGTTCTGGTGCTGGATAATCTGCTCACCGGGCATGCGGCTTCCCTGCCAGATACTGTTCGCTTCATACACGGCGACATGCGCGATACTGCCCTGCTGGACAGTGTCTTCAGCCAGTACAGCATAGATGCGGTACTGCACTTTGCGGCCAGCTCTCTGGTAGGCGAGAGCATGCAGCGCCCGCTTTTCTATTTCAATAACAATGTGCAGGGCATGCAGGCGCTGCTCGAGACCATGCAGCGCCACCAGGTGAACAGCATAGTGTTTTCCTCCACAGCAGCCGTCTATGGTGAACCCGACAGTGTGCCCATAACCGAAGAGGCCCCACTCCGGCCCGGCAACCCCTATGGCGACAGCAAGCTGATGATGGAACGCATGATGCACTGGGCCGCTCAGGCCCACGGCATGCGTGCGGTCATCCTGCGCTACTTCAATGTAGGCGGTGCCCTGCCCGGCGGCGCCATAGGCGAAGATCACCGGCCAGAAAGTCACCTTATCCCGCTTATCCTGCAGGTTGCCCTGGGCAAACGCCCGCATATCACCGTCTACGGCGATGACTGGCCCACGCCTGACGGTACCTGCATCCGCGACTATCTGGATGTGATGGATCTGGCCGACGCCCATATGCGCGCTCTTGACTGGCTGCGTACGTCATCCGAAGCAGGGCGATGCCTCATCTGCAATCTGGGTAATGGCCAGGGATTTTCTGTCCGGCAGATGATCGAGGCGGCTCGCGCAGTCACCGGGCATGCCATCCCGGCACAAACAGGCTCGCGCCGCGCTGGCGACCCGGCACAACTGGTAGCCTCGGCAGAACGGGCAAAAAAGATACTGGGCTGGACTGCCCGGGCCGACATCACAGCTATCATCGCCTCGGCCTGGGCCTGGCATCAGTCCCATCCCGAGGGCTTTGCGCAAAAGAGCTGACGCCTTCTGCCTTACAGATCTGCCGGCCGTTCTTCTCTCTCCGCGCCAAAGCGTATGGCCGGGGTGCCCACGCCCATTGCAGCAGCGGCTGCTGCAATGGCGTCAGCTTCTGCGCGCAGATAACGCTGCCCTTCCAGCACATAACGCTTACCGGGCAGCTGCTGCCCGGCCACGGTAACGGCTGCTGACTCACGCGGCAGTACCAGGCGCTCAAGACAGTGTCGCCTGAGGCCCAGACTGTGCGTATGACGCAGCACGGCCATACTCACGCTCTCTTCATGTTCAGGGCGGCAGAGCACACGCAACAGACCGGCCGGACGATTTTTTTTGCCTGTGCCCGGCAGCCAGAGCACATCCGGCACTTCAGGCATGGCACTCAGTGCTGCAAGCGCCTGGCCCAGTTCTTCACCGCTGAGATGATCCAGATGACACTCCAGCTGCACTATACATTCACGTCCACCAAGGGCATGAGAAACAGCAGGCCTCTGATCCTTTTCCTGATCCACCAGCCAGGCCCGCAGACCTGCCTGCAGCCCCTCCGGGCCGGGACGGCTGCCGTAACCCGTGCCCTGCCTGTGCAGCAGCCCGGCCGGGCCATCGCAGAATTCATCGACAAGAACATGCACAAGAGCCGCCCCGGTAGGCGTGACCAGCTCTTCATACGCGCCCGTAGGCCGCACGGGCCTGCCGCGCATGAGCCAGGCGGTGGCCGGGGCAGGCAGAGGCAGAAGACCGTGGGCACACTGCACTGTGCCGGCAAACCAGGGCAGGGGTGAGGCTGTCACCCGGCTTACCCCCAGGCGCTCAAGACCCCAGCAGACCCCGGCAATATCCACAATGGTGTCCACAGCCCCCACCTCATGAAAATGCACTTCTTCCGGCGCTGTCTGGTGGGCATGGGCCTCGGCAAGCGTCAGAGCCTCGAGACAGGCCAGGGCACGGGCGCGGGCGCTTTCCCCCATATCCAGCCGATGGAAGACAGCGGCGATGTCTGCAGGGTGTCGCAGGGGCTGCGGGGCTTCCCAGGCTACGTCCATTCGCATGCCGGGTCCGGCTATCCGCGTTTCTTTCCAGGCCGTGATCCGGCAGTCCAGGCCCGCCTCTGCAAGTACTCTCTGCAGCAATGCCAGGTCCAGGCCAAGATGCGCCAGAGCGGCCAATGTCATATCACCACTGATACCACAGCTGCAGTCCAAATACAGTTCCATTCCATACCTCCGTGGAAAAAAGCCCGCACAGGCTTGTGTGCAGTCCCGACCTTGGATATATTTGCAACGGGAGCTTTCCCGCAACCTGCCAAACGCTCCACGGAGGAAGCATGCTCATTCAGGACTGGATGACCAGCGAGGTGGTTTCCGTCACACCCGACACGTCCCTGCTCAAGATCGGCAAACTCATGCGTGACAACAGCCTGCGCCGCGTTGCTGTAGTGGACAGTGAAAACCGTGTGGTGGGCATCATCTCCGACCGTGACGTCAGGGACGCCTCGCCCTCCAAGGCTACGACCCTCGACATGTACGAGATGCACTATCTGCTGGCCGAGCTCAAGGCCAAAAATATTATGACCGCCAAACCCATCACCGTCAAACCCAGCGAAAGTGTGGAACGCGCAGCCATGCTCATGCTGGACCACAAGATCGGCGGCCTGCCCGTGGTGGACGATGACAATCGTCTGGTGGGCATATTGTCGGATCAGGATGTCTTCAAAACGCTGGTGAATATCACCGGTGTACGCGAAGGCGGCATACAGGTAGGCTTTGAGATCGTCAACGAACCCGGGGCCATGAAACCTGTTTTCGACATGCTGCGCGAACACGGTGCCAGGGTGCTCTCCATCCTCTCGGCCAACAATCAGGCTGGTACACGACAGATGTTCCTCCGTCTGCGCAATATGGAAGCACAGCCGGAAGCAGCCCTGAAGCAGGCTCTTGCTGCCTATGTCAATCTGCTCTACTGGCAAGACAGTGATCCGGCATAGGGCCGCGACCTTTGACTGTAACGCATCCAGGTGAAAATACAGGAAAAATAGCTGAGCATAAGACTAAAATATTGTAAAAAGGCCTTGGGGCTTGCTTTCATGGCGAAGTTATGACATAGTGCTTCAGTTCTTTCTGGTTGGGATGCCAACCATGTTCCGAGTGGAAATCGGTCGGGCTCAGGCCCGACTGGCCCAAGCCAGGGGCATATCGTCCCGGCAAAAGAGCAATACTGTCCAAGGAGGACACACACATGGCTGAGATTACCTATAAGGGCAAAAGCTTTGAAGTTGACGAAGACGGTTTCCTGCTGCGTTTTGACGACTGGTGCCCCGAATGGATGGAATATGTGAAGGAATCTGAAGGCATTACCGAAATCAATCCTGACCACCAGAAGATTCTTGACTTCCTGCAGGATTACTACAAGAAGAACGGCATCGCCCCCATGGTGCGTATCCTCTCCAAGAACACCGGCTACAAGCTGAAAGAAGTGTACGAACTCTTCCCCTCCGGCCCCGGCAAAGGCGCCTGCAAGATGGCTGGCCTGCCCAAGCCTACCGGCTGCGTGTAGTCCTGACCCAGCTCTGAGTAATAAAGGCGGAAGGGAGCACCCTTTCGCCTTTTTCTTTTCATCGATCCCCCCTTTACGCCAAAACAAAAAAACGGTAGTGCCCTAGCCATGAAATGGAACTTCTCGTGGAAAAAACTTGTCCTCTGGCTGACGGGTATTGTGGTGTTCTGTGGCCTTGCCGGCGTCGGCGCCATCGTGGCGCTCTTTCACTGGGCCTCGCGTGATCTGCCCAATATAGCGCGCATTGCCGACTATAACCCACCCAGGGCCACGGTTATTCTGGCGCGTGACGGTTCACTGCTGGGTACGCTTGCGCATGAGAAGCGCTATGTCATCGGCCTTGACGCCATGTCACGCTTTCTGCCCCTCTCCTTCCTGGCCGCCGAAGATGACAATTTCTACAATCATCCCGGTGTGGATCTCATGGCCATTGCCCGTGCTGCTGTCACCAATGTACGGGCAGGGCGCAATGTACAGGGCGGCAGTACCCTCACACAGCAGATCATCAAGCAGC
This sequence comes from Desulfovibrio sp., assembly GCA_017396005.1. Taxonomy (GTDB): domain Bacteria; phylum Desulfobacterota; class Desulfovibrionia; order Desulfovibrionales; family Desulfovibrionaceae; genus Desulfovibrio. Next base: position 21,636 of record JAFQNG010000074.1, on the reverse strand, counting down.
TCCTGCTCACTTCCGAGCGCAGCTATGTACGCAAGATGAAGGAGGCCCTTCTGGCCTACAAACTGGAGCAGAGCCTCAGCAAGGACGAGATACTGCTGGTCTATCTCAACCATATTTATCTCGGCGAGCATGCCTATGGCGTAGAGGCGGCAGCGCGTGCCTATTTTGGAAAGCATGCCTCAGATATCACCCTGGCCGAGAGCGCCGTTATAGCAGGCCTGCCCAAGGCCCCCAGCGCCTACAATCCCTTCCAGAATCCAGAGGCTGCCAAGGAACGCCAGCTCTATGTGCTGGGGCGTTTGCGCGCGCTGCAATGGATCACCGAAGACGAATACCAGCAGGCCATTGCCGAACCGCTGGTCTACTGGAGCATGCCCGACAGCCCCAGCGGCGCCGCGCGCTGGTACTTTGAAGAGGCCCGGCGCCTGCTCATCGAATTTTTCAATGAACATAATCTCAAGGCCCTGGGGGTGGACACCCGTAAATACGGCGAAGATTACGTCTATGAGGCCGGGCTGACCGTACGCACCGCCATGGACCCGCGCCATCAGGAACCTGCCGGGCAGGCCCTCAGACGCGGCCTGGAAGAGCTGGATAAACGCCAGGGCTGGCGTGGCCCCATTGAAAAGCTGGATGCTGCCGCACAGAAGCAATTTCTGGAAAAATCTTCTTTCACACCGCTGGACCTGGCAGGCGATGCCTGGGTCAGGGCAGTGGTGATGGATGTCAGCCCTAAAGCCGCCGAAGTAGCCCTGGGCCAGGGCTATACAGGTCTTATCGCTGTGACAGACATGAGCTGGGCCCGAAAACCCAACCCGAGAGTAGCAGGTGTGCATGCACCAGCCGTCAAAAACGCCACCCTTGTACTGGCCAGGGGGGATCTCATCTGGGTGTCTGCAGCACCTGCAACGGTTATGGAAACCAATGCCAAAGGCCGCAAGAGCAAAAAGAACATTCCCTATGACGCAGCCAGTGTACGCAAGGGTACGCCCATCAGCCTGCGCCTGCAGCAGACACCTGCCGTACAGGGGGCCTTGGCCTCCATAGAGCCGCAAAGCGGTGATGTGGTGGCCCTCATCGGTGGGTATGACTTCGGGGCCAGCCACTTCAACAGGGCCACTCAGGCACGGCGGCAACCGGGCTCCAGCTTCAAGCCTGTTATCTATTCCACGGCACTGGACTTTGGCTTCACAGCGGCCTCCACCCTGCTGGATGCCCCCTTTGTCTACATCAACCCCTATACCAACCAGGTCTGGCGCCCCTCCAACTACGAACACAACTACAAGGGTGAGCTCTCTCTGGCTCAGGCCCTGGCCATGTCGCGCAATACCTGTACTGTACGTGTGGCGCAGGAGGTAGGCATAGCCAACGTCATACAACGGGCCAAAGCCCTGGGGCTGGAGCCGGCCTTTCCCGAAGAGCTGGCCATCAGCCTGGGTGCTGTCGATGTTTCCCCCCTTAATCTGACGCAGGCGTATGCAGCCTTTGCCAATCAGGGCCTGGGCGTTCGCCCGCGCATCATCACCTCCATAGCAGATGCCGGGGGGCGTGAACTCTATCGGCAGGAGCCGGAGCACTGGCAGGCCATTACCCCGCAGAATGCCTATATCATGGCCACGCTGCTCAAGAACGTGGTTAACGCAGGCACAGGCACACGCGCACGCATCGAGGGTCGTGTCATTGCCGGCAAGACCGGTACCACCAATGAAGAGCGTGACGCCTGGTTTGTGGGTTTTTCGCCCGACCTGGCCACAGGCATCTATGTGGGTTATGATCAGGTACGCTCTCTGGGGCGGCTGGAACAGGGCGGGCGCACAGCCACACCCATCTTCCGCTACTACCGCCAGCAGGTAGAAGAACTCTACCCCGCACGGGACTTTACCATGCCCGATGGTATCACCATGATCGATGGCCTGGCCTACCGTACCGACATGCCCATACAGGGCATATCAGCGACAAGCCAGAGCTCGGAAGAAAGCGGCTTTACAGACACATCTGAGGGTGGCGAAGACCTGATGCGCCAGATGTTCTGAGGCATTTGCATCCAATCACGCAGGCAGACAAGGTATCCCATGATCCCCTACGGTTCTCTCGTTGTCTATGTCACGCCCAAGGGGCGTCGCTATATCAAACGCCTGGAAGAAGGGCAGGACTGGCACAGTAATGACGGCGTTCTCAGCGCCGCCCAGGTGGCCGGGCTGGATTTTGGCGCAGAAACACGCACCAGCCTTGATGTCCCCATACTGGTGCAGGAGGCCACTCTCCATGACCGTCTGCAGGGCCTCAAGCGGCAGACACAGGTCATCTACTCCAAGGATATCGCCTATATCTGCCTCAGGCTGGGGGCCGGGCCGGGCCGTACCATCATCGAGGCCGGCTGTGGCTCCGGCGGGCTGACCACGGGCCTCTCCTGGTTTTGTGGCCCTACGGGCAGGGTGATCAGCCATGACGCGCGTGAAGAGTTCCTGCGCCTGGCCCGCCGCAATCTGGAATGGGCCGGTGTGGGCGCAAATGTGGAGCTGCACCATCGTGACATAGCTGAAGGCTTTGCCGCTCAGGGAGCTGACGCGCTCTTCCTGGATGTGCGAACGCCATGGGACTATCTGGAGCATGTGGTTCACGCCGTACGCCCCGGAGCCATGCTGGGCTTTCTGCTGCCTACAGTAGATCAGGTCAGCCGCCTTCTGCTGGGTCTGGAGCAAGGCCCCTTTGCCGAACAGGAAGTTTGCGAAATATTCATCCGCAAGTGGAAGCCCCTGGCCGACCGCCTGCGCCCGGAAGACAGGATGACGGCCCACACGGGCTTTCTGGTCTTCTGTCGCCAGCAGGAATGCAGCGAGGCTTTTGAGGCACTCAAGCCCAAAGGCACACGCGAACGCAAGCAGGAGGCTGCACGCCTGGCCCGTCTGGGCCTGGACGGAGGGGACGAGGCATGAATCCCTGGCTTTGCCTGATGGCAGCAGGTTTTTTTGAAGTAGGCTGGCCATTGGGCTTCAAACTGGCTCAAACAGCTCCTGCATGGCGGGTGCCTGCTGTTGCCCTGTCTATACTAAGCATGGCTCTCAGCGGCTGGTTGCTTTTTCTGGCACAAAAGTACATCCCCATCGGCACGGCCTATGCCGTCTGGACCGGCATAGGCGCGGCGGGCACTTTCTTGATCGGTATTATTTTTTTCGGTGATATTCTCAACTGGGCACGTGCTTTGGGCGTTATGCTCATTGTGGGCGGTGTCGTGACGCTCAAGACTGTGACACCGTGACCCCCTTCCCCCCCTGTAAACTGAAGAAACGCAGCCGCAGGGCATTGCTCACTACGGAAAAGGATGAGAGGGCCATGGCCGTGCCTGCCAGCATGGGCGAGAGCATGGGGCCGCCAAAGGCATGCAGCAAACCGGCCGCCACAGGCAGGCCAAGAAGGTTATACCCAAAGGCCCAGCCCAGATTTTCGCGTATATTACGCATGGTGGCGCGTGAAAGCGCCAGAGCTGTCAGCACGGCTTCCATACCGCCACGCATAAGTACGATATCTCCGGCTTCGGCACTCACATCCACCCCTGAGCCCACGGCCATGCCCACATGGGCCAGGGCCAGGGCCGGGGCATCGTTGATGCCGTCGCCCACCATGCCAACTATCAGGCCTTTGCTCTGTAAGCTGCGGATATATTCGGCCTTGTCGGCAGGCAAAAGGTCAGCGACAACCTCTTCTATACCGGCATCTCTGGCCACTGCCTGCGCTGTGCGTGCATTATCTCCGCTCAGCATGACAACGCGTATGCCCATCTGTCGCAAGCGAGCTACAACAGAAGCAGATTCTGGCCGCAGGGCATCGGCCAGGGCCAGTATGGCTGTCAGACGCCAGTGCTCGTCAGTACTGCCAGCTGTACGTACAACCAGCAGTAACGGCGTCTGCCCGGCTTCTGCCTGCACACGCAGCTGCGTACGCACCGCCTCCGGCAGGCTGATGCTGCGACGCTCCATGAAGGCCGCATTGCCCACAGCCACATGCCAGTCCTGCCCGGCATGGCTCACACGCCCACTGATCCCCAGGCCGGGCGTTACCTCCACATCTTCTACCGGGCAGGCAGGACAGGCGCGTTCCTGTGCAGCACGCGTCAGAGCCTGTGCCAGGGGATGTTCAGAGCGGGCCTCCAGTGCCGCCACCAGCGTCAGGGCATCTGTGTCAGAAAGAGGAGCATCTTCCAGCAGCGTCATACCTGTCAGTACAGGCTTGCCTGTCGTCAGTGTGCCGGTCTTGTCCACGGCCAGCACCTGTATGCGGCCAGCCTGCTCCAGAGCTGTTCCGTTCTTGATAAGTACCCCCAGTTGTGCCCCGCGCCCGGTGCCCACCATGACAGACATGGGTGTTGCCAGCCCCATGGCACAGGGGCAGGCCATGACCAGCACTGCTACGAAGACGGTGAAAGGGGTGCTGACGGGCTCGCTGCTGAAAACAAGCCAGGCCAGCGCAGCCAGCAGGGCCAGAGCCATGACCGCAGGTACAAAATAGAAACTGACACGGTCAGCCATGCGGGCAATGGGGGCCTTGCTTCCCTGGGCTTCACGTACCAGACGGATGATGCGGGCCAGACGTGTGTCCTGCCCCACAGCTTCGGCCCGCATGGTCAGCGAGCCCTCACCATTGACACTACCCGCTGTCACACTGTCGCCCGGGCTCACGGGCACAGGCATGGACTCCCCGGTCAGCAGCGAGAGATCTACCGCACTCTGCCCGCTGAGGACTGTACCATCCACAGGTATACGCGCACCAGGCAAAACCAGCAGCACATCCCCCTCAGCCACTTCCTGCAGCGCTATCTCCACAGGCGGGGCGGCTGCCTCCCCTTCTGGACTGTTCAGACGCAGTGCCGTCTCTGGCGTAAGGCGCAGCAGCGCACCCATGGCGTCCCCTGCCTTGTGCCGGGCTGCGGTCTCCAGAAACTGACCGAACTCAATCATGGTCAGCAGTACCGCAGCAGATTCATAATAAAGATTCATGGCCTGCACTGCAGGGTCCTGCCCCAGAAGACCATGCACTGTAGTGGCAAGGCTGTAGAGAAAGGCCGCACCTGTACCGACAGCCACCAGACTGTCCATGGTGGGGGATCTGCGCACCAGCGCCGACAGCCCTTCTTTATAAAAATGCCTCCCCAGCCAGAGTACGGGCAGGGTCAGGGCCAGCTGCGCCAGCATGAAGGCACGGGGAGATGCATGCGGGTCCAGCCAGGCTGGAAGGGGCATGCCTGCCATATGGCCCATAGACAGTACAAGGAGCGGCAGAGTGAAAGCCAGCATGGGGAGCAGACGCCTGATACGCTTCTGTTTGTCCTTAAGGGCCTCATCACAGGCCGCATGATACCGGGCAGCAGCGTCCTCCTCTGCAGAAGGGCTGGCGGTAAAGCCCAGCATGGCCACACGGTCCATGACAGCCTGGCGCAATACCTCGCCATTGCTGCCGGCTTTTCCCCGGACTACAGCCCTGGCAGTAGCCAGGTTGACACTGACCCGGCTCACATCTTCCATCCTGCCCACTACCCGCTCTATACGGCTCGAACAGGCAGCACAATGCATGCCACTGATATCAAATCGCAGCAGACAGGCCTGCTCTTCCCCACTTTCTCTTTTTCTGCCTTCCATGGCAGGGCCTCGCTTGTTTTTTTACCTGAACAGGCGTATACTCTATAAACTGAAAATGAAAACCGAATTGACAGGGAGAATACTATGAAAATACTGAAAGTCAACGGTATGCGCTGCCCCAACTGCAAAGCCGCTGTAGAAGAGGCTGCCGGAAAAATCGCCGGTGTTGCCAGTGCGCAGGTGGATCTGGCTGCCGGTGAGCTGCACTATGAAGAGTCAGCCCCGGTGGATGTGGCAGCACTGAAGGCCGCCATCGAAAATATCGGCTTTGATCCTCAATAATCTCTTCTGCCTCTGTGCGGCAGAAGCAGGCTGAAACAAGGAGAGTAGCATGAAGTTCTGGCTGAAACGTCTTTTGGTAGTGGCCATGATGCTGTTCGCTCCCGGCATGGGCGGGCATGTTCAGGCGGCAGACTCTGGTGATGAGCGCACCATCCCGGTTATCCGCTGGGAGTGTTTCAGCTGCGACAAGCAGTTTTTCAGCTTTGAACCGGATGATCTGGCCGGCAAAAGCAAAGCAGACAACAAGGACGGGAAGTACCAGAAGGCCAACTGGGGAATGCTCGCAGATATCAGCAAGTCCATTCCTCCATGCCCCATGGTTGGTGATGGGGGGCATTTCCTCCTGCTCAAGGAAAAATTCAATACCTCTGCTTTCATCATCCGTGCCAATATCCATCAGTACATCGTTCTCAAAAGCGGCGGCGGTGCCATCAAGGCCAAGTTCCAGCGCATTAAGTGCACCGGCTGCGATATGGAAGGCTACTGCTTTGCCGGGGATGACCTGGATCTCTTTGGGGCACTTACACTGAATGCAGCGCCCGATCTTTACAATCTGAAAACAGGGCAGAAGAACAGTGCCTGCAAGGTCAAGCTGGCTCCAGGCTATTACCTGTATGTGCATATGTTTGAGCAGAAAAGCGTGTCCAACCCCAGCTCATCGCAACTTGCCCAGAACCTGCAGTATGTATGGTATTCTGACTAACAGGGTAAAGAGGATATTGCCATGAAAAATCTTGTTGTACTGCTCCTGACAGCGATGTTTACTCTTGGCATGGGCATCGGGGATGCCTCTGCGAAGCTGCCTAAGACCTATGCGGAATTCAAGGCCCGCTATCAGACAGAGGGCAAGACTCCCGAAGGTGCGCTCAAGCTGCACATGGAGGCCATCTTCTGCTATCTCAATCCTGAAACGCGCAGCGAAGCCTCAAAAATGCTGCGCTATTCCTTATATCTGAGCAAACCGCTGGAGCAGTCCTATAACTACAGCACCTTTGTGGAGCGCATGAAAGACCCGGAGTGCCACTATACCTTCAGAAGTTACTGCAAAGGCACCAGCCCGGAAAACAATTACGCCATGTCGCCAGACAATTTCAGCGTCAACATTGTGCGCAAGCGCAACAGTGAAGGCTATCTCAAGCTGGATGTGAAAAGCTCCGGGGCAGACAGTACCCATGCCATCTGGCTGCTGAACCATGACGGCCTGTGGTATGTGGACAACAATGCACCGCTCTACCTGCTGGTACGCAAGCCCAAGGCCCCGAGCAATGCCCATGATGCCGATTTTGATACAGAACCCGTTGTGCAGCCGGAAACAGGTACGACTTCCAGCCAGGCCTCTCAGCCATCTCCACAGCCCGAGCCTGAGCCTTCTGTGCCTGTTCCTGCCCCCGTTGAGGAGTACATACCGCAGAGCCTGCCGGATCTGAATGCACCGCCGCAGCAGTAGTCAGCAGGCGAAAATGCCTGCAAAATATCAGGGAGCAGCGCGTACCTCAATGACACGCGCTGCTGCACGCCCGGCACTGTCCACTACCAGTACATGCAAGAACCCGGGGGCTGCCTGAACGACCAGGGGTGCACCTGCATCGCTCTCTCCCGCATACCGACGGTTGACAAACCAGCGCAGACGCCCCGCATCACTGTCGGCATGGGCCATAAGGCTTACCTGAGCCTGTCCCCCACGGGCCAGGCTTGCATGAAAGGTCAGCCCTTCCTTGGGCTGCATGATGACAGGGGGCCTGCCCTGTGGGTTCTGCCCCCGACAGGCCTCTTCAAAGGGGGGCGGGGGCGCCTTGGGGCGGCCGGCCAGTGTAAACATGGCTGCAAGATCACTGGGCCAGAATTCCCATATCCGTTCTTCCGTGCGGCCGGCCTCTGGTGCGCATGCGCGTAGACCGGTCAGCCTGTCCACATGGATACGGCGAAAGATGCCTGAGGGGCGCAGGGGTGAGACCCCGGGGATATACCATGTCATGACAGTATCCGAACAGAGGGATATGTCCAGATCACCCGTAGCCGTACAGACTTCCACTTCCTCCAGATTCAGGCCCGGCCGTGGAGTGCCCAGCATGTCTCGCATGGCCTGTGCAGCAGCCAGAGACCGGGCCACATCAGTAAAAAGAGGGGCCGCAGCAAGGCCCCCTACCAACAGAGGATTGGCCGTATTGTCAAAATTGCCCATCCAGACCACCAGAACATAGGGGCCGAAAATCCCGGCAGCCCAGGCATCGCGAAAACCGTTGGATGTGCCGGTTTTGAAACGCAGGGGCAGTACAGCCCCACCATGGGAATGAACCAGCCTGTCTGGTGTGTTCTCCTCCAGCATCTTCAGACAGACAAAGGCGGCTTCTGGCGAAAGCAGTGTCCTCCCTTCACCATCACTGCCCTGCCGGCCTGCAGCATCCAGCTCGCTCAGCTTCAGGGGCCGCCATACACCGCCATTGGCCAGCATGGCATAGAGAGCCGCCATTTCACGCATGCTCATCTCTGCGCCCCCCAGCACCAGACTCAGGCCGTAATGCTCCCTGCCGGAGAGAAAACGCACGTCAGCCCGACGCAGAAAATCATAGAGATCAGGATGCGCCAGACGGGCGGCCAGGCTTAGCGCAGGTACATTGCGACTGGCCCGCAGAGCGGCAGTTGCCGAAACAGGGCCTCGAAAACTGCGATCAAAATTTTCCGGGTCATAGCCTGCGAAACTGCGCGGGGTATCGGCCAGAAGCGTCTGAGGGTGAATGAGACCCTGGTCCAGCCCCAGGGCATAGATGAACGGTTTCAGGGTAGAACCGGGCGAACGCCGGGCACGGGTGCCGTCCACCTGACCGTCTATGGTCGCATCATGAAAACAGGCAGAACCAGCCAGCGCTCTCACTTCCATACTGGGCCAGTGTACCAGCAGTGCCGCAGCATTGTTCAGGCCGTAGGCCGCATGTCGGGCAGTGTAACGGCTGATCTCGCTTTCAAGCCGCCGCTGCAGGGCAAAATCCAGAGTAGAGCGCAGCTCAGTCGGGTCTGACTGTGTACACCGGGCCAGCAGTTCAGCACAGACATGCGGCGCGGCAAAAGGCAGTTCAGCAGGGCTGAAGACCCGCAGAGGAGCGTATTCGCCCCTGCCGTGCCACTGGCGACGGGCAGCCTCCAGAAAAGCGGTATTGCGGCTTGAAGGACGACGGACCACAGGGTTCTGCGGCACCAGCATCAGGGCAGCGCTCTCCTCCCGGTTCAGCCGGGATGCGCTCTTGTGAAAGTATATCAGAGCTGCCGCGGCCAGACCTTCCACATTGCCGCCATAGGGAGCCAGATTGAAGTAGGCTTCCAGTATCTCGGCCTTGCTGTAGTGACGCTCCATATGCAGGGCCAGCCATATCTGCCTGAACTTGTCCGACAGCGAACCTGTCTTCAGGCCGTATGCCAGCCGTGCCACCTGCATGGTGATGGTGGAGCCCCCCATACGCCGTCCCCCAGAAGCCATACCTGCTGCCCCTCGTAATAGGGACAGAGGATTTACCCCCGGATGCAGCCAGAAATATCTGTCCTCATATTCCAGAATGGCCGCCAGAGCTTCGGGCGGGATTTCCTCCAGGCTGATACGAATGCGATATTTCTGATCAGGCGTCAGGGAAAGACGCAGCAGCTCACCGTGCCTGTCGGTGATACAGCGTGAAAAAGCCCGCCCGTCCAGAGGGTGTGGGCAGGGTGTCAGCACAAGGATCAGCCAGAGGCACAGGCATACACAGGACAAAAGGGCCGTCAGCATGCCCGCCGCCCGCAGCATGTACGGCATATGACGCACATGTCTGCGGACGTTTTTTTTAATTTGCCCCCAGCGGCTCTTCATCGTACCGTCAGTGAGCCTCCACCTGCAACGGCCTGCAGTTCAGGCGCATACATGGCCTGCCCTGTTACCGGAGGCAAACCAAAGCTGCCACGCGTCACAGCTCGCGCCCCATAGCGGTAACAGGATTCCTCCATGCCAAGGTTCACAAAGAAAATCGCCCGGTCTTCACGCCGTTCATGGCGGATAAGACCCGGCATGCCTTCAGCAGCGGCCTCCTTCTCCAGCACAGGTTCCATCCCGCCGGGCATGGGGTCCACAAGAACCACGTCCTTCACGGGCTCACCAATGGCGCGGGCGCAGATTTCCACTGTGACCGCCTGCCCGAGACGCAGGGTGCTGACAGCTTCACCATCAACGTCCAGATAACGACGGCGTATCTCCATCCCCCTGGAGGCAGGAGCGGGCAGACCACGGTCAAAGCCATCCTCCACCAGATGCCAGTATAATCCGTCCGATGCGCCCTCCTGCCGTTCCGCAGCAAAACGGCGGCAGCCTGGCGCGTCCAGTACAAGGCTCGAACCGTCTGTCAGGGGCTGGGAGTCTCCGGCATAATCTGAGGCATATTCCTCACAGGTCAGGCGTACCCCGGCGGTCTGAGACGTATCCCGCGCCAGCACAGCCAGAGCACGGGCGCTCATTGCCATATCAACAGTTGTCGCGTTTTCGTCAAATGCGGCATCCAGCAGGGACTGCATGGAGACGCGATCCAGGTGTTCCCCGAAACTGCGGTGCAGGACAAGGGTATACAGAGCACGGGCCATGGCAGCAGAGAACAGACGTTCCCCCGTGCCCTGCACCTGCCCCTCGGGCAGACGCTGGCTGCCGCGCCGCTTGAGGCGCAGCATCTGGAAACTGTCTGCCAGAAGAGCGGCAAGTACGTCCTGCTCCCATTTATTGGTATGCTCCCTGAACCATGTTTCCAGCATATCCAGAGTGCTGGTCATGATGCGCCCGTCGCGCAGAAGTACCCATGCTCCATATATCTTGTAGCGTCCGTCAGTCACATTCTCTGGTGTACGATTGACGTGGCGCTCCAGACAATCCAGTACGGAAACAGCCAGCCCTTCGGGAACAGCCATACCGTTTTCGCGCATGCTGACCAGAAAATCTGCCGCATAGGCTGTGACGAAGAGGTCCGCTGCGCTGCCGGGCCAGGGGCTCACACCCTCATAGGGCGAAAAGGCAGCCCTGATGGCTGTCACAGCCCGGCTGATGGCGGCGTCACGACTCTCACGCACGTCCTGGGGGCTGCGGCCCGGCAGACGCATGACCTGGGCTTGTACCTCAGGGGCGTTCCACAGAGCCACATGGGGCATGGCCCGGCTGATGCTCTGCTCCGTGCACCCATGGGGATAGTTTTCCAGCCGCTGCCAGAGCGTACGCAGGGCCAGTACTGGTGCTGGAGCCACAGAGAGGCGTACCTGAGCATCAAAGGGATAGAGATCGCGCTCCACAGGGATGCTCTGAGGACCGGGCGCCAGTTCTCCGGCCTTTTCACTGCGCAGGCGTGGACTCATGGGCCTGATGGAGAAACCCTGCCGGCGTTCCACGGGCTGACCGCCATCCCGCATCTGGGCAGTGAAGCGAATATCGGCCACCCCCGGCACATGACCGACACGCAGACGGAAACGGATGCTGGTTTCGGCATTTTCATCAACGGTCAGCAGGTGTTCCGGCTTTCCTTCCAGAAGGCTCAGACCCTGGGGCAGTTCCATACGTACGAGAACCTGTGCACCCCTGCCGCTGCCTGCCACGGTATTGGCCAGTACCAGAGCCCCTTCAAAAACATCGCCCGGGGCCACTGCCAGGGGCAGTTGCGGCTTGAGCAGCAGTGTTCCCCGTACATGCGTGCTAGCCTGAGTGCTGCCTGCGGCCATAGGGCCATCAGCCGGAGCCGCTGCCCCTACAGCCATGACCCGTATCTTGCCGCTGCACCAGGCAGGTACGGCAAAACTGACTTCCCGCGCCTGTGGACCCACCTCCAGCAGGGGAGACCAGAAGGCCAGTGGTGGTTCGTTACGCCGCTTGAAAGGATTGAAAAAGCGTCCGCCTGCCGCATCCATGCCGCCGCCATAACCGGGTATGCGACCACGCAGGCGCTCATGGTCAGGCATGAGCAGGTCAAAGGCCTGTCTGCTGTCTACTGCCAGGGCACGATCCAGCAGCAGATCCTGCAGGGGCGAAGGCGTGGCAAAATCCGTCAACTGTAAAACACCCTCGTCCACAGCAAAAAGCTGTACTTTGCCTGCCTGTCGGGCACTCACCTGCAGTGTAAGCTGCTGCCCCGGCAGTACTGAGGCAGGTACTTCCAGCCGCAGGCCCATATCACGCCGGGCTACACCCACTGTGAAGGGGGCTACGGCAAAGGCATGAGGCTGCATATATATGGTGTCAGAAGTCATGTCCCGCACAAATGACACATTAAGATAGCCTCTGCCTTCGAAATCCGGGGGAAGGGCTATCTGCTGCACACTCTCCCCTGGCTCAGCTCTGAACCAGGCATGGGCCATAACACTGTCGCGCTCAATGGTCACAAGGCCCGTACCCGCAAAGGGCGCAGAAAGACGAAAACGTACAGTCTCACCTGCAGCATAGTCTGTCTTTTCCAGCTTCAGACGCAGATCGCCCTTATTCAGGGCATCGGGTGCAAGGCTTTCAGGCTCTGCCAGACGCTGACCGGCCACGCTGTAGGGGATGGAAGCCAGCAGACGGCCCTGTGGATCCCGCACGGTCAGTAAGAAATCTCCTGCCTCAGCGGTGGGCAGAGACCAGGAAAGGCCATCAGCCGGGATGTCCGGCGACTGCCTGTCCAGCTCCGTATCTACAGGCGTAGCATCATAGCGATAGTTGCCGCGTGCGTCACTGACCAGACTGTTGACATAACGCCGGGCAGAAAGAACGACAGAAGCACCAGACAGAGAAACCGGCTGCAGCCTGTTATCCAGCACTATCAGTCTGAGGGCGGCCTGCGCATTCTGGGGAATGTAGTCCAGATTACTGGCCCCGTGTTCGGGCTTGTAGCCCAGGGCTATGCTCTGCGGGGCAAAAAGAGCGCTGATATTGCGCGTGACAGCACGCCCGCCTTCTGCCTCAAAGCCTTCCAGCAGTATGCCGCCACTGAGTACACCTGCAGACAGCCTGTGCAGGGGCAGGCTGATACGGGCCTCACCCTTTGTATCAGTATATCCCTCGTAGAGTTCCTGTTCTGAGGCCTGAACAGAAGAGCTCCATTGCGGGAAGGTATAATCTTCATAACCGGGGAAGCGCAACCGGGCCGGGCTGATACGCAGTCTGGCACGCAGGCGATGATTGGCCGCAGGCTCTCCGTACAGATTGTCCAGACGGGCCACGACCGCAGCCTGTCCTCCTGCTTCACTGACTATCCAGCCTGCAGGTGCAGGCTCGAGAGATGCCTGCAGAGCAAGGGTATCCGGCTGAAATTCCTCAACGCGCACGGCCGTGCTGCCCAGCACCGGGCCTTCTGCCATATTTCTGCCCGCCATGCGGATATCCAGACGATACAGCCCCGTGGGAGCATCTTCCGGGACAGACCAGGACAGACTGGTCAGGCCTTCTTTGCCCGGGAGCAGCGTTTTTTCCAGCACCTTGCTGCCGGCAGGCGAATACAGACTTGCCATCACCGGCAGATCAGGAGGCAGGCCCGACCATTCGCCCTGACGCAACAGACAGCCAAAATGCAGCGTTTCACCGGGAAGATAGATACCACGCTGACTGAATACTGAGGCCACAAGGCCATCCCGACCTGCAGCACGACCACTGACAGCAAAATCACTGAAATCCATCCGCCTGGACGACTCCTCCAGAGAAAGCCAGCTCATGTCTGTATATTGCCCTGACTGACCCACGGCGACCACGGCCACAGGCCGGCGCTCGCGCTCCAGGCCCTCTGCCGAAGGCAGATCAGCCCTGCCCGTGGTATCGCTGACAGCATGCAGTACCGGCAGCCCATTGGCCCCCAGCAGGCGTACTTCCACATTGGCGGCCGGCTGCCCACTGCCCAGGTGCCGAACAAAAACGGCACGCGAACCGTCAACAGCTGTCTTGACCATAAGCCCCAGATCAGTAGAAAGCAGCAGTCGTGTTTCATGACAGACGGGTTTTTCCCCATCATAGCCGGTGAGCGTCAATCGCAGCAGGCCGTGATCCGTACCTGCGTCGTCTCTGAAAAGCGGGGCCATGCTCAGGCTGCTGAATGCCGGTTCCCCAGCCTTGCCCCGGGCCATACTCATAACGCCTTCCACGGCTGTGCCCAGTGTATCGAAATCAGCGCCATGGGGATTCTGAAAACCTGTATTGGCCGCCAGCAGGGCCAGAAAGGGTTCTCGTACACGCTCGGCCCGCCAGCGGATGGACGTCAGACCGATACTGTGGATATCCAGATGCTGCGAACCGCTCATGGCAAGGATGTTGCCCGGTTGCAGGATATGCATCTCTGCTTCAAAGGAAGGGACATTGAGAATAAAGCGGCGCACCCGGCTCAAGGTCAGTCCCCCTGTGGAGGACAGGCCTGTGGAGACAGCAGCCATAAGACCGCGTCCGGCCTCGGCCGGGAGGCGCAGACGTGTAACAGTGGCAGCTTCCTGCCCGGGCTGCAGCAGAACAGGCGTCAGGCGTTCGGCAAGGGCCATGTCTTCGGCGCTGACAGCGGGCATGGCCGTCCAGTCACAATCACGCCCGGCCGAAGCCTGACTCTTGCGTGGCAGCAGCCGCAGGTCGAGATGCTGTACAATATCGTCCGGCCTGACCTGCAGGCTGGTATGCACTTCCAGATGGTATTCACGCTCAAGATCCCGGCCATAGGCCGGCACAATGCGTATCTGGCTCACATCCATAAGTTCTGCAGAACCTTTCACGGTAAAACGCACTGCTGCCGTTTCTGCCTTCTTTCTGCTCTGGGGGCGACCCTGCTTCAGCTCACGCTGGCCGTTTCTGCCATAGACGTAGGCGGCTATGCCCCTGATCTGCACCTGGGCAGCGGCACTGCGCTGCGGCAGCATGCTCACTGGCGCATTGACCATCACAGCATCACCCTCTTCATTCCAGACGAAGCGAAGCGCACCCAGCTTCAGTCTGCTCTTGCCGTCCACAGGCGTTATGGAAATATTCCTTTCCATGACGGCCCTGTTGACGGGCCAGATAAACGTCAGAGGGATGGAAAGCGCATGCTCGCCCTTTTGTGAAGGATCAACCCAGAATTTTTCCTTACCCACATGTACGGCCTGTGGCTGTGTAGTATACGTAATGGTCTTGCGCGCCAGTTTGTAGCGGGCAGGCAGGGAGATTTTTTCCAGCGAAACCGTGTAGCGCGTACCGGGGCTGAGATGCCCCTCGGGCTCAAAGCGCATGGTATTGCCGTTCT
Organism: Desulfovibrio sp.; assembly: GCA_017396005.1. Lineage (GTDB taxonomy): Bacteria > Desulfobacterota > Desulfovibrionia > Desulfovibrionales > Desulfovibrionaceae > Desulfovibrio. The sequence continues at coordinate 6,503 of JAFQNG010000074.1, read as the reverse complement.
CCCACCGCCAGATACCGGAAGCAGCAGGCGTCATACTGACGCCTTCCACCCTCTGCCCGTCACGCCCGGCAGGTGGCGCAGAACACTCCTGCGGCCACTTCTGTCCATACGCACGCTCGCATTGCTGCCGGTCTGTTTCTAGTATGATGCGGAAGCCACCGCTCCACACATCCTGTGCAGGGTCGCTGACAGTCAGGCGACGATACGCTGGTCCGGCCTGTGTCTCTGCCGTCAGCCCCAGAAGCATGTATACAAGACAGACACTGCATATCCAAAAGGACATTCGCTCTTTCAGCATGGTACCCTCTCCTTTCTCTGCATTCACTGACCGCATGCGCCTCTCTGAAGGGGTAAAAAGATACAGAAGCAGAATTGCCTTACGGCGCGTCAACACGCAAAGGAAGATCCCTGGGGGCCGTAATGCTCAGGGCATGCCGCACAGCAGCCGAGCCGCCCGCAGGTACAGAAACATCCCAGACAAGTTTGTGCTCACCTGTATCTTTCTGTGCTTCAGGCGTGTCTGCATAGGTCACACTGACAGACTTGTCCACCACCTGAGGCATGGGACGCTCCAGCCGTACAGTTATAGCCTTGTCACGTGTACTGTGTATCGTATATGTCCAGGCCCATGACCAGGTACGACTCTTGTTGATGAAACCTTCTTCTCCGCGCTTGCGGGCGTCTTCTGTTACCTGCACCTGCACACGTGGATCAGGCCCGAAGAACAGGTCAACCTCGTCCCCGCTCGGGTCAAAACGCCCCTGCCCGACGCTCTGTCCATCCATCAGAAATTCAGCCGGCCCTGCAGGCCAGACGCGCTCTGCCGGGAGCAGACAATGCGCCGTCAGCCACACGCGGCTGTTGTCTCTGGCGGGTCGGGCCAGCCATTGCAGGGGTGTACGCCAGTGCTCTTCCAGCACCAGCATACGTGAACGGCCTTCAGGCAGGCCCCGCGTTGCCAGTGTCCAGCTGGCGAATATAGATGCCGTATCTGCCTGAGCTACGGTCTGGGCTTTACTGTTCTTGGCACTCATCATGGGCACAGCCCCTCCGGCCATGTCTGCCGCGACTCTGGCCCTGGACTGCACGGGTTCATGTGATTCCACAAGCCAGCGCGGCAGACGATGCGGCTCACGCGGGCCGGAGCTGCCGGAAACAAGAGTCAGTTGCGTCTGGCTCCAGTCCATACCTGAATTCTGCCACATTTCGGCCAGAAAACGTACTGCCACCACATCGCCCTTATCACCTTTGCCAGCGTCGGGTCGGGCGTCGAAAATATAGCATGGCTGCCAGCCGCAGTTATTCAATGTATAGCTGTAGCGCACTTCAATCGAGGCTTCCTGGACAGGCTGGCTCAGCGTCACCTCCATCAGGAGACCAAGACCGGGGTCAGGTGGCAGTTTGCCCAGCTCTTCCCGCAAAAGGGGCAGGCGCTGTTCCAGCTGTGCCTTTTCCACATACAGTGCAGGAATGACCTCTGCCTGATATTTTTCCTGTTGTGCCAGATCCTGATAACCGCCACTGGCCGTTTTGCCAGCCAGAAGAGCCAGACGGGCTTTCAAAGCCTCCAGCCTGCCTTCAACCCGGCGTATTTCTTCCAGCTTCGCCTGGCTGGCAGAGACAGGAGCTTCCTTACGTTCCAGCACCAGAGGTCGCTCGTGCCAGCGGGCCACTGTCTGCCCCGGTACTTCTATCTGAAAATTCTCTGCCCCGGCGGGCAGGGCTACATGCAGACGGCTCACACCATGACTGGTGCTGACATCGGCCTGTTGTCGCACCTCAAGCAAGGCCCCGGAAGGTGAGAGCCGGGCCGTATCTGGCGCGACAGGCAGGGGAGCAGCCCAGACAGGCGCCGCGACCAGCAGGGTTGCTGCCGCCACAGAGGCGGCATTCAGAGACCGGCCACGACGGCGCCACTTTTGACGCAGCATGGATAGCGTATGTTGCATATCTTCCTCATAAGGCAGAGCGCCGCACCCGAGGGTGCGGCGACTCTGTCAGCGTGTCAGTTTGCGGAACTTGGGCCGATGCGGCGTCTCGGCATCCTTACCCAGACGCTTTTTACGGTCGGCCTCGTATTCCGAAAAGTTGCCATCAAAAAATGTAACCGAGGAATCCCCCTCAAAGGCCATGATATGCGTGGCCAGGCGGTCCAGGAACCAGCGGTCATGACTGATTATCAGAGCACATCCGGCAAAATTGTCCAGAGCATCTTCCAGTGCACGCATGGTATTGACATCGATGTCGTTAGTAGGTTCGTCAAGCAGGAGCACATTGGCACCGGATTTAAGCATACGCGCCAGATGCAGACGGTTACGCTCACCACCGGAAAGCACATCCACCTTTTTCTGCTGATCCGCCCCATGGAAGTTGAAACGCGTACAGTAGGCACGGGCATTGATCTCGCGCGACCCCAGTCTGATGACTTCGGCTCCGTCGCTGATGAGCTCATAGACGCTCTTGCCTGGCGTCAAGGACTCACGGCCCTGATCAACATGTGCAAAGCTGACGGTTTCTCCCACATTGAGTCTGCCGCTGTCAGGTGTTTCACTGCCGGTCAGCATCTTGAAAAGCGTGGTCTTGCCCGCGCCATTGGGGCCGATGATGCCCACAATGGCCCCGGCCGGGATGATGGCATTGACGTTTTCCATGAGCAGGCGATCACCCATACTTTTACTGACGTCTTTCAGCTCAATGACACTCTTGCCCAGACGCGGCCCCGGTGGGATATAAATCTCCAGATCAGGCGCCCGCTTTTCACTCTCGTGTGAGAGCATGGCCTCATAGGCATTGATGCGCGCCTTGCCCTTGGCGTGACGCCCCTTGGGCGACATGCGTATCCACTCCAGCTCCCGGGCCAGTGTCTTCTGCCGTTCTGCCTCGGCTTTTTCCTCCCCGGCCAGACGTTTCTGCTTCTGCTCCAGCCAGGAAGAGTAGTTACCCTTCCAGGGGATACCCCGGCCGCGGTCCAGCTCCAATATCCAGCCAGCCACATTATCAAGGAAATAACGGTCATGGGTAACTGCGATAACCGTACCGGGGAAGGTGGAAAGATAGCGCTCCAGCCATGCTACAGACTCTGCGTCCAGATGGTTGGTGGGCTCGTCCAGCAGCAGGATGTCAGGATTCTGCAAAAGCAGACGGCAGAGAGCCACGCGACGGCGTTCACCACCTGAAATTTTATCTACCGGCATATCACCAGGCGGACAGCGCAGGGCATCCATGGCCATTTCCAGCCTGGAGTCCAGATCCCAGATGTTTTTCGCGTCCATCAGCTCCTGTACTTCGGCCTGACGGGCAATGAGGGCGTCCATTGCATCCGCTTCCATGGGCTCGGCAAATCTTGCGTTAATCTCTTCAAACTCTCTGGCTATGGCAGCCAGCTCAGCCACGCCCTCTTCGGCCACTTCGCGTACTGTGCGTGTTTCACCAGCCAGGGGCTCCTGCTCCAGATAGCCGATGGTATAGCCAGGGGCCAGAACAGTCTTGCCGTCAAAGGCCTGATCCACCCCTGCAAGTATCTTCAGCAGGCTGGATTTGCCCGCGCCGTTGAGGCCCAGTACACCTATTTTGGCACCGTAGAAATAAGAAAGGGAAATGTCTTTGAGCACTTCCTTCTGACCGTGGCGCTTGGACACACGGATCATGGAGTAAATGATCTTATCCGGTTCGTTGCTCATGGCTTCCTCAAGGTTAGCGGCCTGCACAATCAGCAGGCCAGTATGTAAAATATCAGTATACCCGGGAGGTTTATCATTGGCAAGGCTGTGCTGAAGGCTGTCGTCGCATGTGCAGCTTTACTCATATGCCGCTCCATGCTATCAAACATTAATGAAAAGAGAGAATACAGACATGACATACGAAGATTTCTCGGTGCTGGCCATGGATGCTCAGGAAAACCTGTGCTATATAGCTGATCCTGAGACATATGAGCTGCTGTATTGTAATAAATCCATGCGACAGGCCCTTGGCCTGACATGTGATATTCTTGGCCAGAAATGCTATAAGGTGTTACAGGGCCGCGATGATGTCTGTGATTTTTGCACAAATCACCTTCTTTCTACAGAAAAATTCTACCACTGGGAATACTATAATAAAATATATAAAAAGTATTTTTTATTACATGATATTTTTATTATAAAAGACAAAAGAAAACTTCGACTTGAATTTGCAACAGATATCTCAGAGCAAAAAAAGACAGAAACCGAACTCAAATCAAAGTTAACACTCGATAAAACACTGATCCGTTGCATACAGACACTTTCAGAACAAAAAGACATTCAACGGGCAATCAACAATCTTCTTCAAGTTATCTGCGAATATTATGAAGCTAACCGTGCTTATATTTTTGAATTCGATTATACTAAAGATATAATAAACAATACATATGAATGGTGTAAAAGTGGAGTTTCTGCAGAGATAGATAATCTGCAGAATATCCCCATCAAATATGTGAACACATGGCTTGAGCAATTCAAAAAGGTTGGCGCCTTTTTTATTTCTTCCCTGGACGCTGAGCTTGATCCAGACTCCCCTACCTATCAGATTCTTGACCAGCAGAACATCAAAAGCCTTATTGCTGTACCACTGTTTTCCAAGGACACCATCATCGGATTTCTGGGTGTAGATGACCCCACAGCCAACACCGATGACTCTGAACTTCTGCGTTCTATTCCTCTTTTTGTACAGGATGACCTGGAAAAGCGGCGAATGATCACAACACTGGAACGCATGAGTTTTGTAGACGAGCTGACGTCACTCTATAATCGCAACAAGTATATTGTAGCATTAAAAGAACTGGAATCACACCCCCCGGCATCGCTTGGTGTCGTTTATCTTGACGTCAACGGCCTGAAGCAGGCCAATGATACCTACGGGCATGAGTATGGTGACGAGCTCATTGTCAAGGCTGCCTCAATGCTCAGGAATATCTTTACTGGCAATATCTTTCGCATCGGAGGGGATGAGTTTGTAGTGCTGTGCCGAGACATGGCACAGGAAAATTTTGAAAGCTGCGTCGCCTCTCTGCGTGACAGCTTTAAAAAGGTGAATACGGTCAGTGTTTCCATTGGCAGCAGCTGGGCTGACAAACCGGAGGATACCTCACAGATCATCAGCCAGACTGACCGGCTGATGTATATCGATAAACAGAATTACTACAAATCCATGCGTGCCGACCAGGCCAGCCATCGTTCCGAGGCAGTCAAAGAGCTGCTTAACGCCATTGCCGCAGGGCAATTCGCAGTGCATCTGCAACCACAGGTCTCTATTGCTGACCATCAAATCCTGGGCGCGGAAGCTCTGGTACGGCGTATATCACCTACAGGCGAGCTGATTTCCCCAGCTAAATTCATCCCCCTGTACGAAACTGAGGGAATCATCCGCCATCTTGATTTTCATGTGCTGGAAACAGTCTGCGCCATGCTGCACGACTGGAGAACCCTTGGGCTGGAGCTGCCCATTGCGGTCAATATCTCGCGAATCACCCTGCTGGAATATGATATCGTAAATGAAATCAGTGCTCTCTGCGCTCGTTATAGCGTGCCCCCCCGCCTCATCTGCATTGAAGTCACAGAAAGCATACGCAGCATGGATATGGATAAACTGGCCAGTCTCATCCATCAGTTCAGACAGATGGGCTTTGCCGTTTCTCTGGATGACTTTGGTTCTGAGTATTCCAATCTGGCCCATCTTATCAGCATGGACTTCAGTGAAATCAAGTTCGACAGAAGCCTGATCAGAAATCTGACCAGCAGTTCAAAAAATCGTATCGTGGTTGAGCATGCCATCTCTATGTGCCACACCCTTCCCGGTATACATACGCTGGCAGAAGGGGTTGAAACAACAGAGCAGCTGAACCTGCTGCGACAATACGCCTGCAGGCATGCTCAGGGCTTCTTCTTCTCACGGCCAGTATCCATTGACGATTTTCAAAGATTGTTCATGGATCATGGCAGGAGGCAATGGAGGGCGCTGCAGCCCGTCACTGATGACTGCCGATAACATAGAACATTGAGGTACTGCATGAGCCACATCATTCTCTATACGCTATACACGAGCACCGATGCATCACAGACACCTACTGCTGCTGATCTGGAGGCTCTTGAGAAAAGGCAGGACAGGCTGGAACAGGTTCTGTCTTCTATCATTGGTGCCAAAAAAATGATTGGCCATGATACAGCCTGGTTTTTACCTGAAGGCAAACAGAACTGGCGTGCAGACAGAATCAAATCTGCAATTATCAGCCATGCTCGCCTGTTAAACTGCGACGTAGTCACCGTGGCACATATATCCCAGGGGGATTGTGCACCACCCAATACCAAGTGGTGCACACCGGCTATCGAAAATGAGAATGTATAATAAAGAACCCCCTCGCGCTGAGAGCAGCAAGGGGGTTTTAAAGATTTGGCAGCGGCCTACTTTCCCACATGACGTTATGCAGTATCATCGGCGAGGAAGAGCTTAACTGCCGAGTTCGGAATGGGATCGGGTGTACCCTCTTC
>JAFQNG010000073.1 GCA_017396005.1 Desulfovibrio sp. | reverse complement strand
GTCAGGTTCCTCGTCCAGGATAAACTGACGCGCGGCCTGTTCTTCTGGCGACCAGGAGGCCATGCTGTATGTACCGGGCAGATCCACAAGGTCAACGCGTGTGCCGTCATGGTTGAAGACACCGCTCTTTTTTTCCACCGTTACACCCGGATAGTTGGCCACATACTGATGTGCCCCGGTCAACATGTTGAAAATGGTAGATTTACCACAGTTGGGCTGACCAGCCAGGGCCGTGAGCACATTTTTCATGAATACCTCACCCATATGGCAGCAGCATAAGGCCACGCCAAAAAATAAACTGTCGACCAGTGCCACGCACGGTCATCTTGAAATATAAGAAAGACTAGTCCAGAGCAGGCTTGGCAGATTCTATTTCTATTTGTCCGGCTTCATGGCCACGCAGGGCCACATGGTAAGAACCGATCTGTACATGTACCGGGTCCCGCAGGGGTGCACGACGCACGAAAAGCACTGTCACACCAGGGCAGAAACCAAGATCACTGAGGCGTTGCCCCAGCATCCCCCCTGCCGTGACACGAGCGACCTTGCAATGAGAGCGCGTCTTCACATCATTGAGCGTCATAAGCCACCTCCTGATACAAAGAAGCTATACAAATTGAAATTCAATGTCAACAGCGCAGGAAAAGTTTATCGTGAAAAATTTGTCATGGTATGCAGTCGACTTTTCTTGCCTGGGGAAAAAAGCTATATATGTACAATAACGTTGTGCCGTAAGGAGAAAGGCATGATTCTGCTGGAAAAAAATGAAATGGGCCGCATACTCGAACGCCTGGCCTTTCAGGTGCTGGAGCGCCATGCCGACTGTGAAAACGTGATGCTGGTGGGCATACAACGGCGGGGGGCAGACTTAGCCAGACGGCTGGCTACCCTTTTGAAGAATCATCTGGGCAAGTCTGTTGTCCAGGGTACCCTGGACATAAATCTGTACCGTGACGACTGGACAAGCCTGACCAGCAAGCCGCGTATCGGCCAGTCGTCCATTCCTAGCACACTAGACAGACGTGTGGTCATTCTTGTGGATGATGTGATTTTCAGCGGACGTACCATTCGCGCAGCCCTGGAGGCCCTGCTGGACTACGGCCGCCCCCGTGCCGTTGAACTCCTGGTGCTCATTGACCGTGGACACCGCGAACTGCCCATTCAGCCTGACTATGTGGGACGCTGCCTGCAAACCAGCCCCGAGGAGCATGTGGACGTGCTGCTGCAGGAACATGACGGCAGGGATGCCGTGCGAATCAGCAGCCCTGCGCTCTGATGATCGCTAGACCTGCTCTTTCGTATTCTCTCCTGTCTTCCGGGAGCGGAAAATCCCGGTGAGCCACTGCCAGACCTCCCGCCAGATATTCCTGCTCTGGCGGGCTTCGTAGATAGCCAGCATGACTGCTGCCGCCAGCAGCGGAATGATGAAATAGACGAGACGAAAGAGCAGCACTGCCGCAAAGACCATCTGCTCATGCGTTGTGTGGGAGAGGTGGATGATGACCAGCTCAAAAACCCCTACCCCGCCCGGCACATGGGTGAGCACCACAGCTACCTGGGCCATGAGGTAGCTGGGAAGAAAATCCAAAAAGCTCAGGCCTACCTCACCTGGTAGCAGTACCCACATGCAGGCAGCTGCAGCCACCAGATCTATCCCCGCTACAATAAATTGCGCTACAGCAATGTGGGGTGCCGGAAAAACGAATTCCCTGCCAAAGACATGGACAGGCTTGCGGATGACAAAGCACAGGGCCAGATAGGCAAAGGCAATAAGCATGAGGATGACGCCCAGGATGCGCACATCTGTAATGGGCATGTTGCGCAGAAGCTCGTCAGGAATGATGGGCGGGGCAATGAGAAAAATGATGCCGCACAGACCAAGTGCTCCCACCCAGAAGGTCACTGCCAGCATGAGTACCAGGCGTACAATGTCAGACAGAGTAAAACCCCAAGCCGTGTAAAAACGGTAGCGTACACTGGTGCCGCCCAGAAGAGCACCGAAGTTGTAGCTGACGGCCTGCCCCACAAAGGAGACCAAGCCCACACGCGGCAGGGGCAAACTTTTGTGTATGGCCTTGAGCGCCAGCCAGTCATAGCCAACGAGGATCATATAGTTGATGACCATGAGAAAAAGCGACAGGGCTATGCGGCCGTAGGATATCTGCTCTATGCTGGCCTGGATTTCGGTAATGCTGTATGCCTTGAGCTTATGATAAAGAAGGTAGACCGCCAGCAGAAAAATGCTTGTGATGAGCACTGGCCCCAGATAGCGCATATATTTTTTCATGCTGTTTCCTGTATGTCATACGGCCGCAGCAGACCAGACATGGGATGGCGAATTTAGTCAACTTCTTCAACTATATATGCCAGAGGCTTTCTCCGCAAGTCCTGCCCGACAAGAGAGACAAAGTTATCAATACCACAGCACTGTTCAGGAAGGCAGGTTCAATGCCGCCCAAAGGTATCTTCCAGAGCCTGTTCCAATGTCGTGACCCCATAGACATCCCGCAACACCAGAGGCGAAGTGGCCCCTTCTCCTGCCGGAAACAGTGCCGTAAGTGGAATGCTCTTGCTGCCAAGGCTCTCCAACAAACGTACAGCCCAGGCATTGGCACTGGTCAGATCCACCCGTACCAGCGTAAGGTCATAGCGTTTTTGCCATTCCCGTACACGTTCGTCACTGAGGACCGTACTTTCCAGAAACTTGCAATTGGGGCACCAGTCCGCAGTAAATTCTACCAGCATGGCTTTCCTTCCCAGCGCTGCCGTAAAACTTTCCGGGCTGCATTCCTGCCAGTGCGGCAGAGGTGCAACAGGGCGTAACAGCCAGCCAACCGCTGCTGCCAGTAAGCATATCCCTGCTATAGCGGCAAGCCTGCGCCTCAGCCTTGGCGCACCAAGACCACAGTAGCGCCCCCATAACCAGCCCCCCACAGATACCAGCAAAAGTACACTGAGTACATGGATATGCTTTTCTGCCGGCAGAATGGAAAGCAGATATAGCGCTGTTCCCAGCAAAAAAAAGCCCAGCAGGCGCTCGAAAACCTGCATCCAGGTTCCCGGGCGGGGCAAAATACGCGTCATGGCAGGCCAGATACTGAACACTATATAAGGTAAGGCCATTCCCATACCCACAGCCCAGAAAACCGTTACCAGAGTGAACAGAGGCTGGGTGAACGCCCATGCCAGCACACCGCCCAGCAGAGGGCCACTGCACGGCGTTGCCAGAAAGGTAGCGACCAGGCCGGTCATATAGGCCTGTACCCGTGGATGTTTGCTGTCAGCGCCAATCTTGAGGTCAATAACTGGCAGGCTGAAGAGCCCCAGCATGGAGAGGCCCATCAGGAAAACCAGCAGCAACATAACAAGGATCAGACTCTGACTCTGGTACAGCTGCCCCCACATCAGGTCAGCCAGCCCCAGCAGCAGAGCCAGAGCGGTAAAAAGTGTCAGCACGCCGGCGGCAAAGCAGATATTGTGCTCCCGGAAACGCCGTACCCCTTCCGAACCGCCACCCAGCAACAGCAAACCGGAGATCTTCAATGTAAGCACTGGTAGAACACAGGGCATGGCATTAAGCAGCAGACCGGCCAGAAGCCCCAGGAGCAAGGCCTTGCTGAGGCTTGATATCTCAGCACTGGCGTCAGCATAGCGTGGCTGCAGATGTATATTGAAATCTTCCGGTGGGGGTAGTGCTCTCTTCACTTCCTCCATCAGAGGCTGCTCGGAATTTTTTTTTGCAGCATGCAGCAACAGCCAATCATTAACCCAGGTTTTTTTCTCTTCAGTCGATACAACATCCGGCACACGACCACTGTACGAGGTATCGACAGGAAGACAGTGTCGGCTGGAGCAGAGCAGCAGACTCAATTCAGCCTGATACGGTTGCCCGACAGCGTGCGCAGGCAGGCGCACAAAAAGCGTTACGGGCCCTTCATAAACGGCTACACTCAGCTGCGGGTCAAAATAATCACGCTGCAACGCCCCGTCAGGATACCAGACAGGCAATTTATCGCCGCCATCTACGCGCATAGTCAGCACGGTAGGCCGCCCCGCCTCTCCACTCTGATGTGCATAGGCGTGATAGCCCTGCGGCAGGGTTACACGCACCGCAGCAACAATGGCGTCATCTTTGCGGGCAAAATCAAATGTCACCGAAACATCTGACGTATCAGAAACTGTAGCCGCAGGGGCACTGCACACCAGCAGGCAAAACAGGTATACGCAGAAACACAGCAGGCCTGTACCTTTTGTACCAAATGTTTCAAGGATCTTCAGCATGGGTAAAAAATTTTTTGACGGTTTTGAGAAAAATCGTTTGACAAGGAATACTCTTGAGCGTAAACACATTTTCACGGCACGGGTCATTAGCTCAATTGGTAGAGCAGCTGACTCTTAATCAGTTGGTTCGGGGTTCGAGTCCCTGATGGCCCACCAAATATTTCAAGCACTTACAGAAAAATCTGTGAGTGCTTTTTTCGTCTGGGGTAACACGCGAAAAAACACCTCAGCAAACAGGGACAAATCATGCCTGTCCAATGTGCCACTCATAACCATTACAGCTCTCCTGTTGCTGATAAAACTCAAAACTGAGCGCCCATCTGTCGCAAACAAGTTAGGCCCTTCTGTCAACCCTGTCTACACGGCATCCCGCGCGAAAAATGGCAGCGTACCCGCCAGCTCGGGCTCAGTTCCTTCCAGGCCGGGGCCTCTCTGCGACAGACAGGGGACACCTCTGGACAACGAGGATGAAAACGGCAACCAGAAGGGGGGGCCAGGGGGCTGGGCAGTTCACCCTCCAGGGGATGCAGCAACGGCTGACCAGTGTCTGTGGCAGCTGCAGGCATGGCCGCCAGCAGGGCACGACTGTAGGGATGGGCCGGACCGGAAAAAAAGCCCTCACGCGGGCCTTCTTCCACCAACTGCCCCAGATACATGACTGCAATACGCGAGCAAAAAAAGCCCACCACAGCCAGATCGTGAGAAATAAAAAGATACGCCGGTCTGAAGCGCTCTTGCACTTCGCGCAGCAGATTGAGGGTCTGGGCCTGTACTGAGGCGTCCAGAGCCGCAACAGGCTCATCACAAATCACTACATCAGGCTGCGTAATAAGGGCGCGGGCTACAGCGATGCGCTGTCGCTGTCCTCCGGAAAATTCGTGTGGATACCGCTCCCCAAGGCCCTGCAGACCAACAGCGGTCAACATCTCCTCAGCCGCCTCGCGGCAGCGGGCACGGGGTACACCCCGGGCTGCCAAGGGCTCGGCTACGGATGCCCAGATTCGCATGCGCGGGTTGAGTGAAGAAAAAGGGTCCTGAAAAATCATCTGTATGCGCCCGGCTGCCCAGCTGCTGGCACCTGCAGGAGGTAGACTGCGCCCCTCCAGCAGTACCTGGCCTTGAGAAGGTTGCAGCAGGCCACAAGCCAGCCGCCCCAAGGTAGATTTGCCACAGCCTGACTCGCCAACCAGTCCCAGACTCTCTCCCCGCTCCAAGTGCAGGTCTACCTTGTCTACTGCCAGCAGTTGCCGTGCCTGAGCCAGCAGGCCGCGCCGTACGGAAAACCAGCGACTCACCCCCTGCAACAGTAACAGTGCAGTATCATACTGTTCTGCCTGATTCATAATTCTATCCTGTGGACTGTTTCGGCGTTAACGCCAGCTGCAGCAAATGTGGCCATGTCATTAAAACAGGCTGCTGCCCCACGCAAAAGCTGCCAGGCCAAAACAGCCCCTGTGCCTTCACCCAGGCACAGGCCCAGATGCAGCAGCGGCTCCTGCCCCAGACGAGCCATGGCTCTGATATGACCCGGCTCAGCCGATACATGAGCCAGGATGGCGTATTCTGCCAGTTGCGGCGCAAAGGCCAAGGCTGCCGCATAGGCTGCACCGCAGATAAAACCGTCCACCAGTACCGGCAGCCTTTCTATGCCTGCGCCTAATAAGATGCCGCACATAACAGCTATCTCAAAACCACCTACAGCGGCCAGAATCGCCAGTGGATCGCTGGAGGTCAGGGCCCGGGCGTTGGCCGCCATCGCCGTTTTGATCACTGCAGCCTTGTGCAGCATCATTTCGGGCCCAGCCCCTGCACCGGGCCCAGCCATATCCTGCGGGTCAAGCCCCAGAAGAGAGCAGTAGAGGGCTGCAGCAACCGTTGTATTGGCAATGCCCATTTCACCTACGCCAAGACAGGCATAGCCCTGCCGCGCTGCATCATGAGCCAGCTCAATCCCTATGCGCAATGCCTCCAGGCATGTTTCCCGGCTCATGGCCGGGCCTTTACTCATATCTGCCGTACCATTGCCGAGGCGGCGGCCCAGTAACATGGGGTGTGCCTTCAATGGCCCGCCACAACAACCGGCATCCACCACGCGTAAATCCATACCACCGCAGGTACAAAGGGCGTTGACAGCCGCACCACCCTGCAGAAAATTCATGACCATCTGCCGGGTCACGGCCTGAGAAAAAGGAGAGACACGCTGTGCGGCTATACCGTGATCGGCCGCCACTGTCAGCATGAGTGCAGGGCTGACACTCAGGGGCATTTGCCCTCGCATGGCATAAAGTCGTTGGGCCAGTTCTTCCAGCCTTCCCAGGCTGCCGGGAGGTTTTGTCAGACTGTCCAGACGCTTCTGAGCCTGCTCCAGCAGCCTTTTATCTAGAGGCGCTATGTGGTATTGCGGGAAAAGGCGCTCCAGCTCACAAGAAGGCGTTGCCACATCCATTGTTTTGTCCATAGTCGATATGTAGCCTGTCCTCCATACAGGCGCAAGGGCTTGACGTATGACGGACCACGTCTTATCTGCCCGAGCAACATCCTTACCCTGCCCACGGGAGCTCCCATGCCACACATCATTGCCAGCCTTGCTCTGCTGTTCTGTCTCGTAAGCAGCCTTTCGCCATTGTCTGCAGTCGCCGCACCTGCACCCGACAGCCCCCGGCTGACCCCCATAGTCCGCACTGTACAGGCCGTGGCCCCGGCTGTAGTCAATATCACCAGCACACGTATTATCGAAGGCCAGCGCCTGAGCGCACTGGAGCAGTTTTTCGGTCGCGGGCTAGACGGTTTCCCTGCTGTGGGTCCCAGGCAGCAAAAGCGTGTCAGCCTTGGCTCCGGGGTTATCGTAGACGGGACCAGAGGCCTGGTGCTGACCAACGCCCATGTCATCTCCGGAAGTACCGAAGTCATGGTACATTTGCAGGACGGACGCAGTTTTGAGGCTGAAGTTAAAGGCGCTGAACCTGATTTCGACATCGCTGTTCTGGCCATACGTGGTGCGCATGATTTACCTTCAGTGGCACTGGGTGATTCCAGCGACATTCTGCCGGGCGAGACCGTCATCGCCATTGGCAACCCCTTTGGCTTCAACCATACTGTCACCACTGGCGTCATATCGGCCCTAGACCGCACCATCCGCAGTGCCGGTGGTGTCTTCACTGACCTCATCCAGACCGACGCAGCTATCAACCCCGGCAACAGCGGCGGGCCTCTCCTCAATATGGAGGGTGCACTCATTGGCATCAATACTGCTGTGGACGCCCGCGCTGAAGGCATAGGCTTCGCCATACCGGTCAATAAAGCCCGCCGGGTCATGACTGATCTGATGGAAACAGGGAGAGTAGCTCCACTCTGGCTGGGCATCTTCGGTGAAGATGTGGACAGCCGCATGGCCGCAGCCCTAGGGCTCAGGGAAGCTCGCGGCTTACTGGTAGGCACGGTCTTCAGGGAAAGCCCGGCTGCCGGGGCAGGTATTATGCCAGGGGATATCATTGAAACGATAAATGGCTCTCCACTGCGAGACAGGCGGGATTATGTCAATCTCCTGCGTAATCAGACCCAAGACGCCAACCTGCGCCTGAACATACGCAGAGACGACAAAATACTGACACTGGATATCCGCCCTGCCCCCTTTGATGATGCCACTGCGAAAAAACTCCTGGAAGAACGCTGGGGCCTTGCCGTAGAGCCTGCCCGACAGGGCATGCGTATCAGAAAAGTACAGCGGAACGGCCCTGCCTCTTTTTTGCGTGTGGGCGATATCATTACCGCCGTAGGTGGCACACGCATCAATAACATGGACGATCTTTTGCAGACCTTCCGCTCCGAGCGACTGGCGGGGCAGATACTTTTACAGATAGTTCGCAATGGACGCGGCTATTACGCCCGCCTGGTACTGTAAACAGCCTTCTTAAAAAATGGTTTTTTCTACAGATACTTGACAGGGCATGGGGCTGAGGCTATGCCTTGGAAGGCGGCTCTGAGCCGACACTGCAAAACGATTTTTTTTTGGAGGACACAATGGGTTACAATGTAAGTGTTGACACCGACAAGTGCGTGGGCTGTGGCGAATGCGTAGACGTCTGCCCTGTGGAAGTGTATGAAATCAAAGACGGCAAGTCTGACCCCATCAACGCCGAAGAATGTTTGGGCTGTGAATCCTGTGTGGAGGTCTGTGAACCTAGCGCCATCACCGTTGAAGAAGCCTAAAATTTCCAGGCCGCAAGCCTGATGCCTGTCTGCCGCTACAGACAGGCTGACGAGTTTCAGACCGTCGGGCGTTTTGCGCCCGGCGGTCTTCTTATATCTTGCCCGCAAGGTCGAACAAGGATAACATGTTTCTGTTTGTACGCTCCGCTTCAACCACAGGATAACCATGATTCCCGATCTAACGCCTATTTTTGCCCGCTATGAAAGCCTGCGGGCTGAAGTCGACAGCCTCTTTGCACGCATCCGGCAGGACTACCCCTCCTGCGTTACCTGTAAGGAAGGCTGCAGCGACTGCTGCCATGCCCTGTTTGACCTGTCACTGATAGAAGCCATGTACATCAATCAGGCCTTTGCTCGCAGCATACCCTATGGTCCTCAACGCTCGGCCATTCTGACACGCGCCTCCGAGACGGACCGCCGCCTGACGCGACTCAAACGCGAACTCTACCGCGCCGAGAAGGATGGGGAAAGCCCGGCTTCTGTTATGGCCCGCGCAGCGCAAATCCGTCTGCGATGTCCTCTGCTGGATGAGGATGACCGCTGCCTTTGTTATGACTTTCGCCCTATCACCTGCCGCATCTACGGTATTCCTACAGCCATCGGCGGGCAGGGCCATGTTTGCGGTTTTTCCGCCTTCGAACAGGGCCAGGGCTACCCCACCGTTCAGATGGACAAATTACAGGGCCGACTGGAAGCCCTCAGCCACGAAATAGCTGCTACCGTAAAGTCCCGTTTTTCAGAACTGCACGAAACCTATGTGCCGCTTTCCATGGCGCTCATCACCCGTTACGACGAAGTCTATCTGGGTATCGGCCCGGCAAGACCCGAACGCTGAGGCAGCCCATGTATAGTATTATACCCGCCACTGTTTTTCGCGACGGCACACCGCAGGAACTGACTGACGAGCAGGAGCAGCTCAAGCGTGACATCTACGAAAAGATGAATCCGCGTCGGCGTAAATTCGTGGACCGCATCGGCTACGAAAACTGGGATCCTTTCCAGAAACCCAATGAACCACTGGACATGCGCATGGATGTGACCAAGCGCACCACGCAGCAGCTGGTTGGGGCCTTTTTGCGCGAGGCTGCCCGCCGTGGCCCTTACAGTAACGATTACGGCAAGGGCGCACTGCAATGCGCTCTGGGCGTAGTCAACAAGGATGAAAAATATCAGGGGATTTTCGACTTCTGCCTCTGGTATCATGAACTCCTGAAACAGGAAGGACACATCGAATGAAAGCACGCTATGACGATCTGGACGAGTACATCGCCGACCTCAAGCAGGAGATCGCCAACAACGATCAGTGCGCCACCCATCACTATAATCTGGGTCTGGCTTTTCTGAGTAAGCGAGATTTTGTCGCCGCCGAGGAAGCTCTGCTGGAGGCTGTACGTAATTCTCCGCATCTGGCCGAGGCCTATGTACAGCTGGGTGGCATCTGCCTTGAGCGCGGTGATCTGGAAGGCTGTCTGCGCTATAATGAAGAAGCCGCCAACTGTCGGGCCCGCTTTGCCATACCCTGGAGCAACATTGGCTTCGTGCACATACAACGCGGTGATCCAGATAAGGCTATCACTGCACTGAACAAAGCTCTGAAGTGGGATCCCAAATTCGTACAGGCCAAGAATTCCTTGGCGACAGCCCACTTCATGAAGGGTGATCTTGATATCTGTGCCAAACTTTGCCGCGAACTGCTGGAAAAAGAGCCCGGCTTCGCCCCTGCATGGAACAATCTTGCCCTGGCTCTTTTCGAGCAGAAAGAATATGCCCAGGCCATTGAGGCCGCTGATAAGGCGGCTGAGCTGGGCTTTGATGTGCCTGAGGGCTTTTTGGAAGAACTCAAGCCCTACCGGGCCTGATACAGCGTTTACCCGTGGCTCCGGCATACAGAGAATGCCGGAGCCACAGCTTTCAGCGTTATTCGGGCAAGAGTATGGCCCGTACAGCTTTTGGAGCAAACATGGATATTCGGCATACTGCAACGACCTGCCCCTATTGCGGTTGCGGCTGCGGGTTGACCCTTGAAACCTCTCAGGGGCGCATCCTGCGCACAAGCCCGACTCCCCATAGCCCTGTCAATGAAGGACGACTGTGTATCAAGGGCTGGAATGTACATGACTTTGTGCAGCATGCCGACAGACTCAGGAAGCCCCTTCTGCGCACTGGCAGCCAGTGGCAGAACCTGGACTGGGACAATGCTCTGGATATAGCCGCTGCAAGGCTGGCACACATACGTGATACATACGGTCCGGACAGCATCGGAGTGCTGACCTCAGCCCGCTGCACCAACGAAGAGAACTACCTCTTGCAAAAATTCACACGCTGTGCCCTGCGAACCAATAATATAGATCACTGCGCACGGCTCTGACACGGCCCCTCGGTGGCAGGTCTTGCTACCTCCTTCGGCAGCGGTGCCATGACCAACTCCTTTGCTGAGCTGGCCCACAGCAAGTGTCTCTTCGTCATCGGCTCCAATACTACTGTGGCACACCCCATGGTAGGCATGCGTCTCATAGAGGGACGCCGCAACGGGGGCAGACTTATTGTAGCTGACCCTCGCCGTACCGCTCTGGCAAAGCTGGCAGATATACATCTACGCCTGCGGCCAGGTACGGATGTACCCCTGATCAACGGGCTAATGCACATCATCTGTGAACATGGCTGGCAGAACAGTAACTTTATCAGCACACGCACAGAAAATTTTGAGGAGCTGCACGACAGTCTGCGCCAGTGGACACCGAAATATGTGGCAGATGTGACAGGTGTGCCGCAGGATATGCTGTTGCGCGCGGCAGAGCTCTACGCTCGGTCCGAAGCCAGTGCCATCGTCTATTGCCTGGGTATTACACAGCATCGCTGTGGCGTGAACAATGTACGCTCACTGGCCAACCTGGCCATGCTCTGCGGGCAGGTCGGGCGAGCGTATACCGGGGTCAACCCCCTGCGTGGACAAAATAATGTGCAGGGCGCGTGCGATATGGGCGGTCTGCCCAATTACTATCCTGGCTATCAGAAGGTGGAAGACTGTGCGGCGAGAGCCAAATTCGAGGCAGCCTGGGGCTGTACTCTGCCCGCCAGAAACGGCCTGACCACCATCGAGATGATGCACGCCCTGCATGATGGCCACATCAAGGCTATGATAATCATGGGAGAAAACCCCGTGGTCAGTGACCCGGACGCCGGACACGCTGCCGAAGCTCTGTCCAGAGCAGAATTTCTGCTCTGCCTCGATATTTTCCCCACACCAACCACAGAACTGGCGCACATGGTCCTGCCCGGGGCATCCTTTGCTGAAAGTGAAGGAACCTTCACCAATTCAGAGCGGCGGGTACAGCGAGTACGACAGGCCATCCCCCCCCTCGCAGGGCGTACCAACAGCCAGATCATAGCTGCACTCTCACGCAGACTGGGCCATGTCATGCCCAATGACGAGCCGTGCGACATTTTTGACGAAATGTGTGCGCTCACCCCCATCATGGCCGGTATGAGCCATGCACGTCTCGACACTCAATCCCTGTGCTGGCCCTGTCCGCATCAGGAACATCCGGGTACGCCCATTCTGCACCAGACAGGCTTCACGCGTGGTCGGGGCCTCTTTGCTGCCATACCGCATGTCCCCCCGGCAGAACTGCCTGACGAAGAATATCCCTTCCTGCTCAGTACGGGTATGCGACACGCCCACTATTTGACTGGCACCATGACGCGCCGATGTGGCATTCTGGAGCGCGAGTTGCCCGAGCTGACAGCAGACATAGCGCCAGCCGATGCCAGACGCCTGAATATACGCGAAGGCGCACGCATGCGGCTCACAAGCCGTCGCGGTTCTATCGTCTCCCGCATGCATATTACCGACAGCGTGCCGGAAGGCGTCATCTTTGCCCCTCTGCATTTTGCCGAGGCCATGGTCAACCTGCTGACCTGCCCTGCACTTGACCCTGTCAGCAAGACTCCGGAGTATAAAATCAGCGCCATCCGGCTGGAAAAGGTCTAAGCTATGCCCTCCTCATACTATATCGTCAATGCTGCCCGTCTGCCCGACCTTCTTCAGGCCTGGAGCAAACAGGGCAGCCTTCTCTGCCCACAGCGTAAAACAGATCATGCCATCCAGCTGGCTACATACAGCCCCGTCTCTGATATCTGCCCGGACTATATCAATCTGCATATGTCACCTCTGGATGTCCTCAATGGCTATGAGGACGTGCTCTTTCACTGGGAAGGTAATGAGCGCAGCTATAGCGCCTCTCCCCCGGCAGCAGCAGACAGCCCGCTTATCCTGTACGGCGTACGCCCCTGTGATCTGGCGGCACTGGACTATCTGGATGTCTTTTATCTTGCTGAGTACACTGACATCAATTACGCCAGGCGACGCCAGAACCTGACAGTTATAGGGCTGAACTGTAACCGCCCGGGGCAGTTCTGTTTCTGCCCGGCTACGGGCACAGGCCCGCATGCCCATAGCGGCTTCGATCTACTGCTGACACCGGACGATGACCTGTACTGGCTGGAATGCGCTACGGAAAAAGGCAAGACTCTGCTTGCTACGCTCAAAGATCTGCTGCAGCCGGTCAGTCAGGATGCTCTGCGCCAGCGCACTGCCATTCTGGAGGCCGAATGCCGCGCAAGCTTCGACTACTTACCTGACCTGACCGACATTCGTAAAGCAGCTCTGCAGGGTTTCGCGCACAAGCTGTGGGAAGAAATAAGCCCCACCTGTATCGGCTGTACAGGCTGCACTGCTGTCTGCCCTACCTGTACCTGCTTTCAGTGCAATGAAGAACGGCTGAACGCCACATCAGGGCGCCGTATTCGTATCAAGGATTCCTGTCAGACAGAGGGCTTTACCCGCAATGCAGGGTGGCACAATCCACGCAGCAAGGTAGCGGCCGTGCGTTACCGTCTAATGGATAAGCTGGTCTACATTGAAGAGCGCTTCGGCAAAAAGGGATGTGTGGGCTGTGGCCGCTGCATTGAAGTCTGCCCTGCGGGCATCGACATCCGCACTATTATAGACAGCCTGCAGCAGGATTGTCCGCCTCCGGAGCAATGCAAGCCACTGCCGACCTGTATGCCGCAGCGTATTCCCACTCAAAAAGACGAAAATCTTTATACCCCCCATCCTGCACGCATAGTCGACATCAGCGATGAAGCGCCGGATATCCGCCGCTATGTGCTGCGTTATACAGATGAAGAACGTGCGCAGAGATTTCGTCTGAGTGGTCAGTTCTTCATGGTCACTGTTTTCGGTGTGGGAGAGATAGCGCTTTCTATTCCCTTTGGCGATCAGCACGGTGGCATGCTGGAATTCTGTGCCAAAAAGGTAGGCAAGGTCACCTCGGCCCTGGCCGAACTCCGTGTTGGCGATATTGTTGGCCTGCGGGGCCCCTATGGAACTGGTTTTCCTTACAGCAGTTTTGAAGGCAGGGATGTGCTGATCGTAGGCTCTGGCGTAGGTCTGGCCCCAGTGCGTACCATTATTGTCCGCCTGCTGGAAGAGCGTCAGCGCTATGGGCGTATCGCTGTCATTGCCAGCGCTACCCGCTACGAAGGACTGATTTATAAAGAAGATCTGAAAAAATGGGGCAATCTGCCCGGCGTCAGTGTGCAGTATGCCCTGGCCCGGCCCACAGACGCAGTCACAGCCCATGTAGGATATATTAATGATCTTCTGCCGCAGCTTGCTTTTGACTGGCCCAATGCCAGGGCTGTCCTCTGCGCCTCGCCACGCCGCATCAAACTGGTAGCCAGAGATCTGCTGCACCTGGGCATGCACGCCAGAGACATCTATACATCGCTGGAAACACATATGCGTTGCGGTGTGGGCAAATGCGGTCATTGCAAGGTAGGTTCGCACTATATGTGCCTTGACGGTCCTGTTTTTACCTATGAAGAGATGTTGCAGCTGCCTGAAGAATTCTAATCTGACAGGAAAAATTACGTATGGTGAAGAAACTGTTCCTGCTCGCCGTATTTTGTCTGCTGCCGTTATGGGCCCGGGCAGAAACACTGAGCTGCAAATTTTTCAGTGTAAACATGCCGGACGGCTGGCAGGCCGTTACCCCGCCCACGGAACAGATGGGCATGACCAATGCCGTTTTTGTCAAGGGTGCGGGGAATCCTTCGGTCAGTCTGCTGGTAGGCGAAACTGCCGGTACCGACATACAGACCATCGCCCGTATCTTTGCCGAACAATATAAAGCAGATAAAGCGCCGATGCAAAAAAATGGGCGCTACTACTTTAATTTCTCACGTCAAAAACAGCCCTGCCAGGCCTGGATTGCCGTACAAAACAGTGTTTTTATGGTAACCACCCTGGTAGGTAACCCCAGAGAAGGCCTGCGATTTATGAAAGAACACGTCAGCAGCACCGCATTTCCGGGCCTGTTGCCGCAATAGGGAAAATGATGCCGCAGCGTGATAGCCCAAAGGGAGCGGCCCCGCTACTGCACACGGTCACTGAAGCCGAAAGCGGACAAAAGATTCTGCAATGCCTGCAGCGCCGGCTGCACCTGCCTCAAAACCTCTTACACCGCTGGCTGCGGACAGGACAGGTGCGCCTCAATGGTGGCCGGTGCAAAGCCTTCACACGCATCACCACAGGTGACATCATTCGACTGCCCCCCTTTGCTCTGAAAATGGCAGCGCAAAGCGGTGCATCCCCTGCCATTTCCACCAACAGCAAGCAGTCGCCCTTGCCGCCGTTGCTGGGTGAGTCTGGGGATATCCTCGCCTTTTTCAAGCCTGCGGGTCTTCCTACGCATCCCGGTACCGGGCACAGAGACAGTCTGGCGAGCCGTCTGCACACTTATTACATGCAGGCTGATTTCATCCCTACCCCTGCCCATCGGCTAGACAGGGATACATCTGGTGTACTGCTGGTCGCAGCCAGCTATACAGCTCTTCGTACCGTGCAAGACAGCATCCGTCAGGGACTGCTGAGCAAGGAATACCTGGCTTGGGTACATGGCTGCTGGCCCTGGCCGGAAGAGCACCTTCTCTGCCACGTTTTGCGCAAGACGGTGCAGCAGGGCTTTGAAAAAATGCGACCTGTCTCATTGGAAGACGGCATGGGAAAGGAAGCCCGCTGTCTGATTCGGCCTCTGCGTCGCAGCCCGCAAAACAGTCTGCTGCAGGTACACCTTCTGACAGGCAGAACCCATCAAATACGCGCCCAGCTGGCTCTGGAAGGCCACCCCATAATGGGAGACACCAAATACGGCGAGGCATTGCATTCTGACGGACGTATGTATCTGCATTCTCTACGGGTCAGCCTGCCCACCAGACTGCACTTTGCCTGTCTGCCACACTGGCCTGCCCCCTATGCTCTGGATGTCATGCCTCCACCCATGACAGCCACGTTTGCTGCTGTAAAAAACGCCTGAATCAGGGCTTTTCTTCTGCAGCAAAACAGGATAGTCTTTTTTGTTTCACGATTTTTCTGCCAAGGTGCGCCATGTCCGACACATTGCCTCAAGTTATCCTGGTGGGGCGGCCCAATGTGGGCAAGTCCACCCTCTTCAATCGTCTCATCCGCAGCAACCGGGCCATCACCCATGACCGCCCGGGTGTCACCCGCGACCGTATGGAAGGCATCGTACGCCGCAAGAGCCTGCCCGACTTTGGTATCGTAGATACGGGCGGCATCACGCTGGATGCCCACGCTGCTGTGACTGACGGGCCTGAGGGAATCCGTGGCTTTGAACGTGATATCCTGGCCCAGGCTGAGGCGGCCATGTCTGAAGCTGCTGCCATAGCTTTCGTTGTGGACGGACGCGATGGCCTGCTGCCACTGGACGAACACCTTGCAGCGCATATCCGGCGCAAGGGTCTACCTACACTCTGCGTAGTCAATAAGGTAGACGGCATGGAGCGGGAAGACGAGCAAATGGCCGAATTCCACAGACTGGGCTTCCCCATGCTGCCTGTCTCAGCCGAACACGGCTACAATATCAACGCACTCTGTGAAGAGATTGCTGCCCTGCTGCCCCAGGGCAGCGCATCGGCACCGCCCCCCCCCGCATTGCGCCTGGCCATGCTGGGGCGACCCAATGCAGGCAAGTCTTCACTCATCAACGCTCTGGCTGGCGAAGAACGTATGATCGTCTCTGACATGGCGGGCACCACGCGCGACAGTGTAGATGTACGTTTCACCCTTGACGGCAGGGACTATATTTTTGTGGACACAGCCGGTGTACGCCGACGTACCAAAATCACCGACAGTGTCGAAAAATTTTCTGTCAATGCTGCCATCAAATCTAGTACCAAGGCGCAGGTTACTCTGCTGCTTCTGGACGCCACCGAGGGTGTGAGTCAGCAGGACAAACGCCTTATGGACATGCTCGACACCCGCAAGACAGCCTTCATGGTGCTGATCAACAAATGTGACCTTGTGCCACAACGCTCGCTGGAACAACTAAAAAAAAACGTGGTCGAAACACTGGCCTTCTGCAAACATGTGCCCATACTGACCGTTTCTGCTCTGAAACGCAGTGGTCTGCACAAAATACTTCCACTGGCCGAACAAATTTATGAAGAATGCCAAGTGCGCGTGCCTACGGGCCAGCTCAACCGTGCCATGGAAGAAGTCCTCTCCCGGCATCAACCTCCTGTGGTCAAACGGGTGAGAGCCAAATTCTTCTACCTGACTCAGGCTGAGACCGCCCCGCCGACCTTCGTATTTTTTGTCAGTGATGCCGAGCGTGTGCCTGAAAGCTATGCCCGCTATCTGGAGCGGGCTCTACGCAGACTTTTTGGGATCAGCCATGCGCCCATGCGCCTGCACTTGCGCTCCAGTCACAAAAAACGTGTGTCCTGAGCACATGGCGGCGAAAAAAGGCGCAATATAGCCTCACATTGACAGTTTCGCCATGATAAGGCAAAAAGTCAAAATTGTTGTCAGCATGATGTACGCCTGCGTACATCTTCTGTGCCGGATTTTCGGCAGAACCATGGAGGAAAGAGAGATGAGAAAAGGCTTGTCCTGTTTTGCGGCAATGGCTCTCTGCGTGGCTCTGGGCACTCCTGTTCAGGCTGCGGATACCATAAAAATAGGCGTACAGGGTGCTCACTCCGGTGACTTGGCTTCATACGGTGTTCCCAGTCTCAATGCCGTCAAAATCGTCATTGACCAGACCAATGCCAGGGGTGGTATTCTGGGCCGTAAAGTCGAAGTTATAGCTCAGGATGATCAGTGTAAACCTGAAATGGCTACCAATGCCGCCACTAAACTGATTTCCGATCAGTCCGGTGTGGTTGTGGGCCCCATCTGTACCGGGCCGACTACTGCCTCACTGCCTATTTTCAACGAAGCCAAGATCATCGTGGTTTCTCCCACGGCTACAGCTCCCTCCCTGACTGAAAGCGGTAAGCACCCGCTCTTCTTCCGCACAGTAGCCCATGATAATGCCCAGGCACAGCTGACCAGCGACTTCATGCTGAAAAAGCTCAAGGTCAAGAAGGTGGCTTATCTGCACGATAACGGCGAATACGGTAAGGGTTTTACCGATAACAACCGCACCATGCTGGAGAAGGCCGGTGTTGAAACCGTGCTTTTTGAAGCTGTCAGCCCCGATGCCGTGGACTTCTCTGCCGTAGTGCGTAAAATCCGCCGTCTCAAGCCTGACATAGTGGTTTTCGGTGGTTATCAGCCCGTGGCCTCCAAGCTGGTACAGCAGATGCGCCGCGACCGCGTAAAGACCCCCTTCATCGGCCCTGACGGTGTGAAGGACGAAACCTTCCTCAAGATGACCGGTAAAGACAGCGAAGGCGTATATGCATCCTATCCCAAAGATACCAGTGCTCTGCCGCTTTATAAAGAAGCCCGTGAAGCCCATATCAAGGTTTATGGCAGCGAACCCGGCTTTGGTTATTACAATGCCTATGCGGCGGCTCAGTGCCTGCTGGCCGCTATCGAAAAGACCGGTGGTATCGACACCGTCAAGCTGCAAGACGCCCTGCGCAGTACGATGGTTGATACGCCTCTGGGCAAAATCAGCTTTAACGCCAAGGGAGATGCCTCCGGCATGGCCCTCTCCATCTATCAGGTTCAGAATGGTAAATTTGTTGAGCTGGATCACAGCCTAACCCTGCAGTAGCAGATTCCTACAGAGGGCGTGATATACACGCCCTCTGTTACGTCAGACAGTTATGGATATCCAGTTTTTCATTGAGCTCTTTTTCGGCGGTCTGACCCGGGGCAGCATTTATGCCCTCATTGCTCTGGGCTACACTCTGGTCTACGGCATCATCGAGCTCATCAACTTCGCACACGGCGAAGTTTATATGCTCGGTGCATTTACGGCGCTTCTGGTGGCCGGTGTTCTGGGCATCTACGGCTTCCCCTTTGGGGGTATTCTCATAGTTGCGACTCTTGCCGCCATTGTCTGGTGTGCAGCCTACGGCTACACACTGGAGAAGGTGGCCTACAAGCCCCTGCGCGGTGCTCCTCGCCTTTCGCCGCTCATCTCGGCCATTGGCATGTCCATCTTTTTGCAGAACTACGTACTGCTTGCCCAGACTTCGGATTTCGTACCCTTTCCCAATCTTCTGCCAGAAATGCCCTTTCTGGACAGTATTGAAGTGCTGAGCCCCAGTAATTTTCTCATCCTTCTGGTCAGCACACTGGCCATGGTAGCCCTGACTGTCTTCATCCGCCATACACGCATGGGCAAAGCCATGCGTGCTACGGCACAGAACCGTAAAATGGCATTGCTGCTGGGCATAAATGCCGACAAAATCATCTCTCTCACTTTCATCATCGGCTCCAGCCTGGCGGCATTGGGGGGGGTACTCATTGCTTCGCACATGCAGGTCATCAATTATAATATAGGCTTCCTGGCCGGGCTCAAGGCCTTTACAGCGGCAGTACTGGGTGGTATCGGCTCAATCCCCGGCGCCATGGTAGGCGGGCTTGTACTAGGCTTGGCCGAAAGCTTTGCTACAGGTTATTTCTCCGGTAACTATGAAGACATACTGGCTTTCGGGATCCTGATCCTGATTCTGATCTTCCGCCCTGACGGCATCCTGGGCAAAGCCAAGGTGCAAAAGGTGTAGCCATGCGCCGCGTCATAAAAGCTCTGCTCACTGCTGTCTGGTTCATGATCCTGACCTTCCCGGTCATGTGCATCAAGGTCAACAGCATCGACAATACCGTCAACTGGTACCCTGAGCGCGCCTTCTGGCTGGGTGTCGGTGTCTTTGTGATGGCCCTTATCTGGGACTGGTGTTTCGCCCGCAAGAGCCGTGGACTGCCCGTACTTTCTCTGGGCGCAATAGGCGAAAGCATGGGCAACGCTCTGCGCCGTCTGCAAGAACAGCCACATTACAGGGGCGGTGCATTGATTTTGCTGGCTCTGGTCATGCTGGCCATGCCTGTGGTCAGTTCCATCTACCAGACCAATATCATGATCTCGGCACTCCTTTATGTGATGCTGGCCCTTGGGCTGAACATCGTGGTAGGTCTTGCCGGTCAGCTGGTGCTGGGATATGTGGCCTTTTATGCCGTTGGTGCCTATGCCTATGGTCTTTTGCACCAGTTTTTCGGTCTGGGTTTCTGGGTATGTCTGCCCATAGGCGGCTTTCTGGCCGTACTTTTCGGTCTGGTACTGGGCTTCCCGGTGCTGCGTCTGCGGGGAGACTATCTGGCCATTGTCACTCTGGGCTTTGGTGAGATAGTACGTCTGGCGTTACTTAACTGGCCCAGCCTGACTGGCGGCCCCAGTGGTATCAGCAATATCCCCCGTCCGGGCCTCTTTGGCCTTGAGATGGATATTAACATCTCTACCATCTACATCTACTATCTGGTGCTGGCAGCAGTGGTCTTGACCATCATAGTCATTTCACGGCTCAAAAACTCCCGTGTAGGCCTGGCATTGCAGGCCCTGCGCGAAGATGAGATAGCCTGCGAGGCTATGGGCATTGATATTACCCGTGTCAAACTTTCAGCTTTTGCCCTGGGTTCATGCTGGGCAGGCTTCGCCGGAGTTATCTTTGCAGCCAAGACCACCTATATCAACCCCTCCAGTTTCGGCTTCATGGAGTCGGCCATGATTCTTTCCATGGTAGTGCTGGGCGGCATGGGCTCCATTGTGGGGGTGGTCATCGCAGCCATGATCCTTATTCTCGCACCGGAATACCTGCGTGCCTTTTCTGAATACCGAATGTTGATCTTCGGGGCTATCATGGTCATTATGATGATCTTCCGCCCGCAGGGTCTTGTCAGCGGCGAACGCCGCAAATACAAAATCAGCGCATTGCAGAAAAAGACCTTGGAGGGCCGCTCATGAACCCGGTACTGGAAGTCAGCGGTCTCTCGCAGGACTTCGGTGGCCTGCGCGCTCTGAGCGATCTTGACCTGCGTGTGAACGCCCACGAAATCGTGGCTCTTATCGGCCCTAACGGCGCGGGCAAGACTACCTTCTTCAACTGTGTCACCGGCATATATACCCCTACCGAGGGCAAGATGTGCCTGCATGACGCAGAGGGTGGTAAAACACTGCTCAACGGCAAAAAACCGCACCATATTACGGCCCTCGGTATGGCCCGTACCTTTCAGAATATCCGCCTGTTCGGTAACATGACCGTTCTGGAAAACGTCATGGTAGGTCGGCACTGCCGTACACATGCCGGTATCTGGGGGGCGCTGATGCGCGACAAGGCCAGCCGCCGGGAAGAACAGGACAGCATTGACAGAAGTTATGCTCTGCTGGAAGATCTGCATCTGCAGGATCTCTGGAACGACCTGGCCTGCAATCTCTCCTACGGCGCACAGCGACGCCTGGAGATAGCTCGGGCCCTGGCCACTGAACCGCGCATGCTCCTCCTGGATGAACCGGCTGCAGGCATGAACCCGCAGGAAACCAACGAGCTGGAAGCGCTGGTGCGTAACATACGTGATACCTGGCAGATATCTATCCTGCTCATTGAGCACGACATGAGCATGGTCATGTCGCTTTCGGACCGTATCTATGTTATGGAATACGGTTCCTGTATCGCCACGGGTACCCCCGCGGAGGTGCGCTCCAACCCACGCGTCATCAAGGCCTATCTGGGGGAAAGTGATGCTTGAGATGCGGCATGTAGACACCTTTTACGGCAACATTCAGGCGTTGCGTGACGTCTCACTGGAAGTGAACGATGGAGAGATAGTCACCCTTATTGGGGCCAACGGTGCGGGCAAGTCCACCACGCTAATGACGGTATGCGGCATTAATCGTCCCCGACATGGCGAGATATTGTGGAACAGCCAGCCCATTCATGAACTAGCTCCGCACGAGATAGTGGCCCTTGGCATCTCGCAGGTGCCGGAAGGCCGCCTGATCTTTCCTGACCTCAGCGTCAGCGAAAACCTGGATCTGGGGGCCTTTTTACGGCGCGATACACAGGGTATCAAGGATGATCTAGACTATGCCTTCAGCCTCTTCCCCATTCTGGCCGAACGGCGTCGCCAGCCTGGCGGTACACTGTCTGGTGGCGAGCAACAGATGCTGGCCATCTGCCGTGCACTTATGGCCCGCCCCAAGCTGCTGCTGCTGGACGAGCCCTCTCTGGGCCTTGCGCCCATCATCATCCAGCAGATTTTCAGCATCATCCAGCGGGTCAACACCAATGGTACAACTGTCTTTCTGGTGGAGCAAAATGCCAATCAGGCCCTGCGTATTGCCCACCGGGGCTATGTGATGGAAAACGGTCGTATCGTCATGGCTGACTCTGCCCAGAGCCTTTTGCAGAACGACGAAGTGCGCAGCGCCTATCTGGGTATGTAGCCGGCAAAAAATGTTGTGCCCGGCTGTGAAGGGCTATTCTTTCACAGCCGGTGTTTCCTTTTCCGGCAATACGCCGTGCCGGATAAAGTGATCTGTCAGACCAAAGACCATCTCATTACCACAAAAACAGCCCTGCCCAATGTTTGCCCTGAACCCGGGCAGACGCGCTTCAAAACAGTGTAATACTTCCGGCGTCAGCGTGTGCATGTCAGCCTGCATGCCATAGCCCAGCCGCTCAATGTAGAGGGCGTTAAAACGCTGTTCTACCATGGCCTTAAGCGGCAGAGTAAGGATGGGCTTGCCCAGATGCAAAGCCTCACCCATGAGGGTATGGCCACCACCCTGCACCACATAGCTGCACCCCTCCAGAAGGCGCAGAAAACCCTCCTCACTCTTCTGCATGAAAACAACATTGCCCTCGCTCCCTTCTGTACGCTCATAGCCATAAACATAGCAAGTTCGGTCAGTGGCAGTACGTAAAAAATCAATGAGCCTGCGATGCGTGGCATTGCTCTGATAGACCAGTACATGCCCTTCATCTCGCGGGGCAAGAGCCATTACGCTGTCTCGCAGGATGGGCGGGACAAGACGCGCCTTATAGCAAGGCAGGACTGGTGGCGCATAAAAGGATATGATCAGATTCTCTGAGGTAGGACGAAAGAGATAACGCGGGGTCAGGCCTTGCAGAAAGGCGTCCCACCACATATCAGGTGGCAAATGGTGTCTGCAGCAGGTAATGACGTGCTGATGATCCAGCGTCAGGCAGGGCAAACCAGCCTTCTCTGCCGCTCGCGGCACAAAATATTCCAAATCGGTTATGCAGACATCGGGCTTGAAGGTATCCATCAGCCGCAGCAGCCTGTCAATGTACAGCTTCTGCCGCCAAAGAAGAGGTATGGCATGAGCCACTGTGGCAGGCAGATCCACCCTGTAACCCCGGAATCTTGTGCCAAGATTGGGCAGGCGGAAAACTGGGAATTCTGGCTCAAGCACCTCGGGAGCATCGTCATCGGCCACGAAAAGAAATTCGTGCCGGCCCAGACGGCGAGCAATAGTCAGCCCACGCATGGCATGCCCATGCCCAGTACCATGAATACCGTATAAAATGCGTGCCATATGACCCATCCTGTTGACCCTGGCAGCCTATCAATGGCCCTGTCCTGCGTCAACGCGCAGGATAGACAATGTTAAAAGGGGCCTTGGGGCCCCTTTTCAAGAGTGGGATATGACAGGAACACGGATCAGCTGCGTCACCCCAGCATGTCACGGAAAAGTGATGCGTAGGGTGTCAGCCTCTTGCAGCCAAAAGGCGCTGCTGAGGCAAAGTATGCGCCCGCATGCGCGGGCGGGCCGCGCTATTGCACAGGGCAATCAGGGCTGGTGTGCACCAGCGATAGAGCCAGACGAGCTATGGAACTGCCGGATGCAGCTCTCCCGCCGTGCAGCCGGTTACGCACGAAACCGGCCATATCCAAGGCCAGAGCAGCATCATCTGGGATAAAGCTGCTTGCCTTCTTATTGTCTTCCAGAACGGCAAGATAACGCGTCAGCATGGAAAGCTCTGCATTGCTCTCCAGCTCCGCGCCTCTCTGCCGAGCCACTGTCGTCAGGAATGCGTCAGATATACCGAGCGACATGTCCATTCCTCCCTGAATGGATCACTGCTTCCCTGCATCGGGGTGGTCTGACCCGCCTCCCTTGTTCAGCGTTATATATTCTCCCTTTCCCCACTCATTTACGTCTATCGACATCTCATTAGGAAACTTTAGGGCTTTTTTCAAAAAACTTTCTAAATGTGGCATAGGCAGACTGCCGCGAGAAGAGAGCTTGCCTCTGGATACGTTCCTGTCTAAAATGCTGAAAAACTCTGAGGAGGTATTATGCCCACCCCCATACTGCACAAGGAAAGCCTGATTCCGGGCAAAACCAGTAAACTGGTGCTGCACGCACCTGAGGTGGCTGTCAAGGCCCGGCCGGGCCATTTTGTCATGCTGCGTATGACGCCCACTGGCGAACGTATTCCCCTCACCATTGCTGATGCTGATGCCCAGGCGGGCACTGTCACCATCGTATACCTGGTGCTGGGCAAGAGCACGGCTCTGCTGGAAGAACTCAAGGCCGGCGACAGCATTCTTGACCTCTGCGGCCCTCTGGGCAAGCCCACGCATATCGAAAAGAAGGGCACAGTCATCTGTGTGGGCGGGGGCACAGGCATTGCCGCCATGCACCACATTGCCAAGGGTCACTCTCGTGTGGGCAACCGCGTGGTGGGTATCATTGGTGCGCGCAGCAAAGATCTGCTGCTTTTTGAAAAAGAGCTGGCCTCCTTTGCTGACGAGCTGCTTATCTCTACCGATGACGGCAGTTACGGGCACAAGGGCCTTGTGACCGACCTGCTGCGCGACCGCCTTGAAAGCGACAAGACTGTCTTTGAAACCGTGGCCGTGGGCCCGGTACCCATGATGGCTGCAGTGGCCGACACGACGCGCCCCTTTGGCGTCAAGACCACGGTCAGCCTCAATCCCATCATGGTGGATGGCATCGGTATGTGTGGTGCCTGCCGCGTAAGTGTTGGCGGCAAAACCAAGTTTGCCTGCGTAGACGGGCCGGAATTCGATGGCCATGAAGTGGACTTTGCGGAACTGCGCCGCCGCCTGGCAGCCTACCGTGATCAGGAAAGAATCTCCTTTGACGCCTACAACAGGGATAGCCATGGAAACTAAGAAAACCAAGAAAACCATTGCCCCCCGGGTCGACATGCCCTGTCAGCCCGCTGATGTGCGCCGTACCAACTTTGACGAGGTGGCCTTGGGCTATACCCGTGAAATGGCCATGCAGGAGGCTGATCGCTGTCTGCAGTGCAAAAAGCCCCTGTGCGTGAGCGGCTGCCCGGTAGAAGTGCCTATCCGTGATTTTATCGCCGAGGTAGCACGCGGCAATATGGATGCCGCCTACCGTATTATCAAGTCCACCAACAGTCTGCCTGCAGTCTGTGGACGTGTCTGCCCCCAGGAAAATCAATGCGAAGGCAAGTGTATCCTCAATGCCAAGGGCCAGCCTGTGGCCATCGGCCGTCTGGAACGCTATGTGGCCGATACTTATATTGCCTCCACTGCCTGTGAGCAGGTGACAGGCACCAATGCCTGCGCCCGGCCCATCCCCGGCAAAAAGATAGCCTGTATCGGCTCGGGCCCGGCCTCCCTCACCTGTGCGGGCGTCTGTGCCGCTGCGGGGCTCAAGGTCGATGTGTTCGAGGCCCTGCACGAACCTGGGGGTGTGCTCATCTACGGTATCCCGGCCTTCCGTCTGCCCAAGAACGTGGTGGCTACAGAAGTCAATGGTCTTGCCCATGCCGGGGTGAACTTTCACCTCAACAGCGTGGGCGGACGCACTCTGGACGTGGCTGACCTGCGTAAGGACTATGATGCCATCTTCATCGGCGTAGGCGCAGGCCTGCCGGTCTTCCTGGGTGTGCCTGGCGAGAATCTGGTGGGCGTCTTCTCGGCCAACGAATACCTGACGCGCGTCAATCTGGGCCGGGCCTATGACTTCCCCAGACAGGATACACCGGCCTTCCCGGGCAAAAATGTCACTGTATTCGGTGCAGGCAACGTAGCCATGGACGCGGCCCGTACTGCTCTGCGCATGGGCGCTGAAAGCGTGCACATCGTCTACCGTCGCACCAGAGCTGAAATGCCCGCCCGTCATGAAGAAATCGAACACGCTGAGGAGGAAGGCGTGCAGTTCGCCATGCTGGCGTCACCCTTGCGCTTCAACGGTGACGCCGAAATGCGCCTGCAGTCCGTCACCCTGCAGAAAATGGAGCTGGGTGAACCTGACGCCTCTGGTCGCCGCCGCCCTGTGCCCGTGGAAGGCGCTGTCTACGACCTGCCCACTGACCTGGCTATCGTGGCCCTGGGCACACGCTCTAACCCCATTCTGCTGGATGCCACACCTGATCTGGCACAGAACAAATGGGGCTATATTGAAGTCAATGAAGAAACCGGCGAAACCTCCATCCCCAATGTCTTTGCGGGGGGAGACATTGTCACCGGCGCAGCCACGGTCATCCTGGCTATGGGTGCGGGCCGCAAGGCCGGGCAGGAAATCGTGAAGCGCCTGACTGCCTAATCTTTTCGCGCCAGCCCTGCTTTGGAGAGCCGCCTGCGGGCGGCTCTCTTGCATCAGACTACAGAAAAGGCTATCCATAGCCCATGATACACACAGACCTGCATAGCCATACAAAATATTCGCACGGGGCCGACACGCCGGCCGCCATGTACACAGCAGCCCTGCAGCAAGGTTTGACCGTATTCGGCTTTTCCGAGCATTCGCCGCGACCAGAGGGCTTTGACTATCTGCATGAATACCGTGATCACCTGAACCGTCATCTGCCTGATTATGTCAGCGAGGTTCTGGAGCTCAGGGCTGCGCCACAGGAAGGTGCGCGCGGCCTCTGCCGTGTGCTTTTCGGTATGGAGATGGACTGGCTGGAAGGACAGGAAGACTATGTACGCAGGGCCTGCCAGGCCTTTGATTTTGACTACCTTATCGGCAGTGTGCACTTTATCGGTCACTGGGGTTTCGACGACGGCGCAGGGCCATGGAAGCAGGCTTCACAGGAAGAATGTGAGGCATGGTATACATCCTATTTTGACGCATGGGAAACCATGCTGCGCTCAGGGCTTTTTCAGATAGCTGCCCATCCTGACCTCATCAAAATCTTCTCGGTGGAGCAGTTCCATATCTGGCTGGACAGGCCGGAAAGCCAGGATCGCGTACGCCAGTGCCTGACAGTACTGCGCGATGCGGGCATGGCCATGGAAGTCTCTTCAGCAGGTCTGCGCAAAGCCTGCCGGGAAATATATCCTGCGCCCCTCATCATGCGCATGGCAGCAGAACTGCACATACCCATCAGTTTTGCCTCTGACGCCCACGGCGTGGATGACGTGGCCTACGGCTTTGCCCGTCTGGCTTCCTATGCCAAAGCCTTTGGTTTCAGGGAACATGTGCTTTTTGATCGTGGCCGTGTAACCCGCATGCCCATCTGATCCGGAGGCCCTGTGTCTGCTGGTGCACCGCCCTGCCCTGCATCCTTCTCCACCGGACCGCTGGTCACCCTGGAAGGAGTGAGTCTCTTTCTGCCGGGTGACAGAGAACGCCGCACCATACTGCACCATATCACCTGGCAGATGGAAAATGGCGGGCACTGTGCCCTGCTGGGCCCCAATGGCTCTGGCAAGTCCACGCTACTGCGCCTGCTGCATGGAGAGCTGTGGCCCGCAACCGGTCGTATTGTCTGGCATACGGCGCAGGGCCCGGAAACATCGCTGCTGGCCGGGCGTGCCATATCGGCTCTGGTTTCTCCCGCACAGCAGGAACAGTGGCAGCGTCAGGCCTGGGATATCAACGGCCTTGATATTCTCCTCACAGGCCTTGCAGATACACCACTGCTCTACAGTCGCCCGCCTGCCGCACAGCATGCCCTTGCCGAGGCCCTGGCCCGACAGCTGCGGGCTGAGCATCTTCTGAAACGCAGCCTGCCCACCCTCTCGCAGGGGCAGCTGCGCACCCTTCTGCTGGGGCGGGCACTTATGCGCGCGCCACGGCTACTCCTGCTGGACGAATGCTGCGACGGTCTGGACGCTGCCCATCGCAACGCCTTTTTTGATCTGCTGGAGAGCCACAGCGCACAGACCACCGTCATCTTTACAGCCCATCGTCCAGAGCAGATACCATCATGGTGTTGCGAACGGCGCTGGCTGGATCAGGGGCAACTGCTGGCCACAGCGCCGGCTCTGCGCCGAACAAGCACAGAAACGATGCGCTGCACCGAGCCACGCGAATCTCTTGTCCCTGCCGTCATCGGTCCACACGCACTCTTTCGTCTGAAAAATGTCTCTGTATACGTTGACAGACACAAAGTATTGCATGACATCCACTGGAGCATGCATCAGGGCGAGCACTGGCGCATCTGCGGGGCCAACGGTTCGGGCAAATCCACTCTTTTACGTCTGCTGGCCGGAGACGAATTTGCTGCTGCCGGCGGCAGTATAGAGCGTTTCCTGCCGGGACAGGGATGTATGGCGAAAAATCTGGCACAGATACGCCGCGGGATACGGCTGGTGTCGGATCTCAGCCAGGCCCTGTACGACTATCCCCTCACTGGGCTGGAGCTGGTCTGCTCCGGTTTTGACAACAGCGTGGGCATCTACCGGGATTTCAGCCAGGCCGAAACAGCAGAGGCACGCGCAATCATGGACAGTCTGCTGGGAGCAGAAGAAAGCCGCATGCTGGCAACAGCCTCCATACAACGCCTCTCCAGCGGCCAGCTGCGCCGTCTCTTTCTGGCCCGCGCCCTGGTGGGCAGGCCTGACATTCTGCTGCTGGACGAGCCCTGCTCCAATCTGGACACGCAGGCCCGCGACCATTATCTGGCCCTGCTGGATCAGCTTGCTGCCACAGGCCTGCACATGGTCATGGTATCACACTATGGGGAAGACGCGCCCCTGTGCATCAACCGTGGGGCCCGCATGGTTGATGGGCGGCTTGAAATCATCTCCCCAGCAGCCCATCTGCCACTGGCAGCGGCACATAGCCTGTCCTGACATCTGCTGCCATCACACTTCACCCTGATCATTTCTCATACAGGATTGGGCCAGTATGGGCTACTGCCAGTATACGCAGACAGGGCAATTGAAAAGAATACATAAGTGTGTCATGCTAAAAAAGTACCGGGAATCTCGCGGTCTCTGCAATATGCCATTGCCGCTAGCCTTGTCTGCGGCGATGTGGACGTTTTGTCGGCATATCGCGCAGAGAGCAAATGTCACGAGGTCTTTATGCGTCTCATATCTGCCTGCCTGCTGATCTTCCTTGTGGGATCGCCCTTTCCAGCCTTTTCTGCCACCGGCACTGCACGCACAGCGCCAGACTACCCGCCCCCGCCTCCGCCAGGCCAGGCCCTGAGTGTCAAGGACAGCATCTACGGTGTGTTGCGCACACACCGCAGTCTGCGAGAAATACAGGAAAACCGTCAGGTGCTGACCCATGAAGTGGAGCGCGCCCGGGCAGGCTTCGGCCCGCGTGTGGACGTAGAGGGTCGTGCCGGTGGCAGCCTGCTCAGCGACAGCACCACCAGAAACCAGGACCTGGACAAGAGGATGTACGGCCTCCTGGGCATCAGCGCCCGTCTCGTACAGCCCATATGGGACGGTTTTGCCACGCGCTCGCGTGTGCGCAGTGCCCGCTCCACACTGGATTCGGTCAGGGCCCGGGTGTTCGATACGGCAACCTCCCTTTCGCTGGACGGCATCATTGCCCATATTGACCTCCTGCGCCAACGGGCCATCTGCGCCCTGGCCGAACGCAATGTACAGCGCCACAGAAGCATTCTGGGCCAAGCGCAGGACCGTGCCTCTCTGGGGGCAGACACGGCCGCTGATGTGAGTCAGGCCCAGTCCCGTCTGGCCAGGGCAGAGTCAGGCCTGTCTGAAGTGCGAGCCGCCCTTGCGGTTGCTGAAGAGACGTATACCCGCCTCACCGGTCTTCCTGCCGCCATCAAGCTCAAGGCCGTGCCCATGCCGCCACAGACCTTCAAGAATCCTTCCAGCGTCTATGAGCTGGCCCTCAAGCACAATCCCAAACTGGCCGCTTATCTGCAGGACATACGCGCCCTGCAGGCAGACAAGGAGCTGGCGGAATCCACTTTCTATCCGCACTTCACCCTGGAGGCCGGGCCTGACTATACGGACCGGGGCGGGGCTGACGACCGCTATGTCTACAGCTTTGATGTCTTGGGCGTCATGCGCTGGAATGTCTTCAACAGCGGGGCAGATGTGGCAGAACGCAAGGCCGCTTCAGCGCGTATCCGCCAGTCGCGTCAGCTCATGTACAATTACGCTGAAGACCTCAAGCTGGACATTGACAGCACCTGGATCAACTACTTAGCCGCGCAGGAACAGCACAAGCTCTATTCCCGGGCTGTGGAGTACAATCAGTATACCCGCAGCGCCTATCAGGAGCAGTTTCTTCTGGGCACACGCAGTCTGCTGGACGTACTGGACGCCGAGAGCGAGCTCTACAACTCGGCCAGTCAGGCCGAAACCGCTAAAGGCAACATACTGGTTGGGGCCTATCGCCTCTGCGCTCTCACAGGCGAGCTCCTGCCCGGCCTTTCCATTGACACGGCACCACTGGAGAACAGGCCCAAGGAAGACCCTGCTGACCAGCGGGAATTCTTTGAACCAGGCTGGTTCAATTAAACTGGAGACGGCATGGCCCAAAACGAGCCGCCTGTGAAAAGCGGCCCCATGCCTGACATGGGGCCGCTTCGGCCTTCTGATGTGGACTTCATGCCCGGTCTGCTGCGCTGCCTTTCTGTACTCCTGCGCCTGCGCGGCAAGACGGTTTCACCGCAGTTCCTGCTGACCGGACTTTCAGGCAGCCGGGTCACACCGCAGGCCTGTCTGCGGGCTGCCCGCAAGGCAGGCCTCTCGGGCAGAATACTGTACCGGCCGCACCTGGAAGACATATCCCCGCTGGTCTTGCCCTGCATTCTGCTGCTGACCAGAGACAGAGCCTGCGTCCTCCTCTCCCGTACCGAGAGCACAGCCCGTGTCATTTTTCCCGAAACCTGCGACAGCCCGCAGGACGTCCCTCTGGAGGCCCTGCGTGAGGACTATTCGGGCTATGCCCTCTTTGCCGCTGTGGCCGAGGCTCCGCAGGAGAGGGTGGAAAAACTGAGCATTGCCAAGGGTAAGCGCTGGTTCTGGGACGTACTGGCCTTTTACGCGCCCATCTACCGTCATGTGGCGCTGGCCAGCCTGGTCATCAATCTCATGGCTGTGGCCAGCCCCCTCTTTGTCATGAATGTCTATGACCGGGTAGTGCCCAACAATGCGCTGGAAACCCTCTGGGTACTGGCTGTGGGCATACTCATCATCTATGCCTTCAACTTTCTGCTGACCTCACTGCGTACGCATTTTGTGGATGTGGCCGGCCGCAATGCCGATGTGGTGCTTTCCAGCGCCCTGGTGGACAAGATGCTCACCATGCGGCTGGACGCAAAGCCCGAATCCACCGGTGCTCTCATCAACAATCTGCGCGAATTCGAGCAGCTGCGGGAATTTTTCAGTTCTTCCAGCCTGCTGGCCTGCATTGACCTGCCCTTCATGTTCATCTTTGTCTTCCTTCTGGCCTTCATGGGCGGCCCCCTGGCTCTCCTGCCCCTGGCGGCAGTGCCCGTGCTCCTGCTGGTGGGCCTCTGGCTGCAGCGGCGTTCGCGTCTGAGTGCCGAGGCCGGCTACAAACAGGGCATGCAGAAAAACGCCTTGCTGGTAGAAATGGTCAGCGGTCTGGAAACCATCAAGGTCTGCATGGCAGAAAGCCGTATGCAGCGCCTCTGGGAAAACGTGGTGGGGCATTCGGCCCGCTCTGCCAGTGAGGCCCGCAAGTACAGCAGCCTTGCTGTGGCTGCCTCCATGCTTGTCACCCAGCTGGTGACCGTGGCCATGATCGTCTGGGGGGTATACCGCATCGGTGAAGGGCTCATGACCATGGGAGCCCTCATCGGCTGCAATATTCTGGTGGGCCGCATCATGGCCCCCCTGCTGCAGCTGGCCGGTCTGCTCACCCGCCTGCAGAATTCGCATATTGCCCTGAAGGCCCTGGACATGCTCATGCAACTGCCCTCGGAGAATCAGGCCGAACGTACCCTCATGGATTTCGGCTCCCTGACGCCCGCCTTCAGCATGGAGGCTGTGTCCTTTGCCTACCCCGGCCGGCAGCGCCTGGCCCTGGACAGGGTCTCGCTGGAAATACGGGCCGGTGAGCGCGTGGGCATCATCGGGCCCATGGGTTCGGGCAAGAGCACACTGTCACGCCTGTTGCTCGGCCTGTATCAGCCTACGGAAGGTGCCGTAAAATTCGGCGGTGTGGACATCCGGCAGATCCCCGGTTCGGATCTGCGCGGTCGCGTGGGCGTGCTGCCGCAGGAAGTGACCCTCTTCTACGGCACTGTACGAGACAATATTGCCCTCAATGACCCCTCCATCAATGACCACATGATCCTGCGCGCTGCCACACTGGCCGGGGTGACGCGCTTTCTGCGTGATGACCCGGCCGGTTTTGCAGCCCAGGTGGGCGAACAGGGCAAGGCCCTCTCGGGCGGGCAGCGGCAGAGCGTGGCCCTGGCCCGTTCCCTCGTGCGCGACCCTGATGTGCTCATCCTGGACGAGCCCACCAGCAATATGGATACCGATGCGGAACTCCTGCTGCAAAAGCGCCTGAACGAAGCCATGCAGGGGCGCACGGTCATCCTCATCACGCACCGCCTGTCCATGCTGCGCATGGTGGACCGTCTCATTGTCCTGGAGGAAGGCCGCATACGCATGGATGGCCCGCGCGACAAGGTTCTGCAACGTTTGCGCCAGGGCAGAAAACCTGCGGTCTCCGCAGGAGCAGCGGTCGGCACTGCGGCTGTGGGAGCGTGACATGGGCACACCGTCTTCCCCCACACAGCCTCCTGTGCAGGACAATGAGCAGAGCCGACGCAGCCATGAGACAACTGATGCCATGCCCGGCATGAACGGGGCCAGCAGTGCCGCTTTTGCGGCCCTCCTGCTGGACAGCACGCCCATGCCGGCCACAGAAAATACACAGCCAGTCGCTGCCCTCCCTGTACACCTGACCGCACCCCCTGCCGCTCAGGAGACAAATCGGGCTTCCCGGCGATGGCTGGATCGTCTTTCCCCGCTTATACAGCGCATTTTTGTCCCTGGCCCGCAGGAGCAGAAACCTGACCGCACCCTGCGCCGCTCCCTGCAATTGGCCTGGGCATCCCTGACCGGCAAAAAAGAGCGTACTGACGCTCCCAAGGATGCCCCTGACGGACAGGCCGGCTTTTTTGCCCTCATGGACGCCCCTCTGCGCGGCCTGAGCCCTGACGACATACAGTTTGCCCATGAGCTGGACGCCGCACTCAGCCGGCGGCCCCGTTTCGGGGCACGCCTGCTTTCGGTAAGCGTGGCTGTCATGCTGGCCTGCCTGCTGGTCTGGGCAGGCTTTGCCGAGATTGACGAAGTGACCCATGCCGAAGGCTCAGTGGTGGGCTCGCAGCGCACGCAGACCATACAGAATCTGGAAGGCGGCATACTGCGGGCCGTCCTGGTGCACGAAAATCAGATCGTGGAAAAGGGCGCCATACTGGCCCGACTGGACAATGAATTTGCCGAATCTGCCTACCGAGATGCCGTCAACAAGGCCATGAAGAACAGCATGGCCATCCTGCGACTGGAAGCGGAACTGCGGGACAACGAACCTGTCTTCCCGCCGGATCTTCCGCGCTGGGGACAGGCGCTGCTGGGCCATGCCCTGGACAGCGAAAGCCTTGCGCGCCTGCAGCAGATCGTGCGGGACGAAGGCAATGCCTGGTCCTCTCGCCGGGAGCAGCTGGCAGCAGAGCTGGATGTGCTCCGTTCACAGGAGGTTCAGCGCCGCCATGAGGTGGAAGAACAGAGTGCCCGCAAGATGCAGCTGGACCGCAGCCTGGCCATTGCCCTGGAACAGCAGGAGACCGCCCGCAGGCTGGTGCAGCGCAACAATTTCTCCCGCATGGAATATCTGGGCCTGCAACAGAAGGTGGTGGAACTCCAGGGCCAGGTGGACATGCTGGCGGCCAGCATACCCAGGGCCCAGGCAGCTGCCGAAGAGGCTGTACAGCGCATTGCCTCGCGACAGGCCGAACAGAAAAGCACTGTCACCGAAGAGATCAATAACCTCCGCCTGGAGCTGACCTCCCTGCGTGAGACCCTGTCGGCAGGCAGTGACCGTGTCACACGCACAGAACTGCGCGCACCTGTTCGCAGCACGGTCAAGCAGATACACATCACGACCGTAGGCGGCGTGGTCAAGCCCGGCGAACCCATCATGGATCTGGTCCCCCTGGACGACACATTGCTGGTAGAAGCCCGTGTGCTGCCCAGGGATGTGGCTTTTCTGCGACCCGGTCAGGACGTGATGATCAAGGTATCGGCCTATGACTTTTCCATCTACGGCGGCCTGTCCGGCAAACTGGAGCACATCAGCGCCGACACCATCGAAGACAGACAGGGCAATTACTACTATCTGGCCAAGGTTCGCACCGGCGAAACGGCCATACGCTATCAGAACGAAATACTGCCCATCATTCCGGGCATGCTGGTGGTGGCAGACATCCTCATCGGCAAGAAAACCGTGCTGGACTACATCCTCAAACCCATATTGAAAGCCAGGGAAAACGCCCTGCGCGAACGCTAGCCCGTATCCGCAAGGAAAGCCCATGCTCCAGAATCTAATTGTCCATAAACGGCGCGCCGTGGCCCTCATGCTGGCCCTGCTGGCCCTTGCCGTCCTGACAGTACTGCTGACGGCCCACTGGTTTCTGCAGGATGCCCGGCAACGCCTGCTGCACGACAATGAGCAGGAAATGCTGGTCAAGGCAGGCAATCAGGCAGCTCTGCTCACGGTCTGGTACGGGGATCACAAAGCCTATGTGCAGCACTTTCTGCAGCAGGACATTGTGCGCCTCTTTTCCGTAGAGGCTGAAGCCTCGTCTCTGCCCGCCGCTGCCCTTCGTGAAATGGCGCAGCGGCAGATACTGTCACCGGAAGAACAGGACGCAACGCAGGATTCAGAGGATCATACCGGCCACGCCCCCCTTGACAGTCTTGCCAACCGTCTGCCAATCATGCTCCAGCTGCTCCAGAATTTTATGCAGGGACATGACATCAACGCAGCCTGGTTTGTCAATACCCGCCTTGAGACCTATCTGGCAGCGCCAGGACAGACGCTGCCAGACAGCAATCAGCTGGCAGCACTCACGCAGGCGCGCCATACGCGCCGGCCTGTCATGCTGCCCGTACGCCAGACAGGTGAGGCCCTGCTGATGGATGTGGCCTGCCCTGTCTTTGCCCCACGCTACGTGGACAGGTCTGGTACACTGGTGTCAGGGCTTCTGCTCTACAGCCTGGATGTGACGGCAGTAGTCAGGGCAGCCAGCAGTGTTACGCCGGACGGCCTGATCACGTCGGCCATACTGGAAAGCCAGGGGTCCAATCTGCGCATGCTGGACGTGCGCGGCAGCCTGGCCCTGCCTGACTGGCATCTGGACAACGAAACCCTGCCCCAAGCCCTGCGTAGCCTGCCCATCCCCGCTGGCCAGACTAACAGCCATGAGGTCTATAGCCTGGCTCTGCCCGTACCTGACATGCCGTGGCTGGTCATGCAGAGCACAGATGCCCATACGGTCATGCAGCCCTATGTGCGTCTGCGCCAGAACGTTGTCCTGGCAGGCTGCCTGCTCATTGCCTTTACAGGCATTGTGCTGCTGGCTCTCTGGTGGTGGCTGGTGGCACGGCAGGAACGTACTGTCACCGCCCAGATACGCCATCTCTACCAGCTTTTGCAGCAGCAGAAGCAGATCATGGACAATATGAACGCCTGTCTTTCAGAAGGCATAGTGCTCAATGACCTCAATGGCGTCATCTACTACGCCAACGAAAGCTATGCCGGCATGGCAGGGCGTGAGGTACGGCACATGCGTGGCCTGCCCCATGAGCAGTTGCCCGACAGCCTTGCGCGCAGTCTTGTCAGGCGTACGCGGGCTGTACATGACAGGGGCACTGCCGCTCATTTTGAGGGAACGCTGGTACTGAACGGCCAGGAACGACATTTTGTGGGCTCCAGTACGCCTTTTTTCGAGGATCACGGCAAACTGGTGGGTGTTGTGTCAGTCTACAGCGATATTTCTGCCATGGTGGCGGCCCGGCAGCGGGCCGAAGACATGGTGCACAAGACTGTGGACGTCCTGGTACGCGCCATTGAGACTGTGGATCCCTATCTGGCAGGGCAATCCGGCTTCACGGCCCGGCTGGCCCAACTGCTGGCCGACCATATGGGGAGGGGCCATCAGGAGAACAGGGAGATCCTGCACACAGCGGCCCGCCTTTCACAGATCGGCATGATACGTCTGCCGCGTGACCTGCTCACCAAGGCCGGTTCACTCAACGAAGAAGAACGCAGCCTTCTGCAAAGCCATGTGGCCTATGCCCGTGAGGCCCTAAGCGGCATAGACTTCGGTCTGCCAGTGCTGGAGGCCATCACGCAGATGTACGAGCGCATGGACGGCTCGGGCTATCCCGAGGGGCTCAGGGGCGAGAATATCTGTGAGCCGGCACGTTTTCTGGCTGTGGCCAATACCTTCTGTGCTCTGGTGCGGCCGCGTTCCTGGCGTTTGGCTTTCAACATCAAGCAGGCCCTGCACATACTGGACGAAGAAGCCCACAGGTATGACCCAGCCATACTACAGGCCCTGCGGGATCTCCTGACAAGCCCTCAGGGGCAGGCATTCCTGGCAGATCTACAGAGACAGCAGTAGAAGGAGCAAAGCCGTAACAACTATCCGAGCCTGCTATCTGTTTCTGCCACTGCCTCCTGCAGGGCAGAGACAGGTACATGGGCAAGGGCCTTTACCACAAGCGGGTCAAATCCAGGATCGTTTGCCAGCAATTGCAGAGCTGCCTCGCAACTCATAGACTTGCGGTAGGAACGAGCACTGACCATGGCGCAAAAGGCATTGACCACAGCCAGTATTCTGGCATTCTGGCTGATTTCCTGACCTTTGAGGCCGCGTGGCAGACCAGTGCCGTCCACGCGTTCGCCCATCTCGTAAACAGCCTCAGGCACTGGCAGACCAAATTGCATACCGCTAAGCACTTTGAAGGCGTATTCCGGTGCGCGCAGGACCTCAGCCTGTTCCTCAGGGCTGAGTTTCTCACGCTTGCTCAAAAGATGGTGCGGCACAAATATCTTGCCTGCCTGCGACAAGCGGGCCGCGAGACTCAGGGTTTCTCTTTCCTGTTCCGGTAGTTGCATATCCTGGGCCAGGAGATTGATAACGCGCTCCATCTTCTGCGAATGCCCTACCAGATTGCTGTCCACACTTTCGATAGCCCGCACCAAGGCCAACATGGTACTGTTTTGTCGCTCGCGGGCTGCCTCAGCCCTGCGTCGGAATTCTGTAATATCCTGAAAAATGCTCACACAGCCACCCTGTACGTCTTCACCCGTATGTGCCTGTCCCGTAAAGGGGAAAAGGCTGACCCTGTAGAGCCGCATTTCTTCCCGGTCTGGCGCTGGCAGGGATACCTCAAGACTATACAAATCTTCATGCATTCGAGTGGCACGGCCCATGCCCTCCTGCAGAACCTTGGCCGTGTCGGCAGGTAGAACAGTGAACAGATTGCTGTACAGCAGGGTCTCTTCGGCACTATCGATCATGCGACAGAAAGCCGGATTGCATACTACAATACGCCCATCGCCGTCTGTAAGCAGGAGCCCGACCTGCAGGGAGGCATTGATGCTGTCCAGCATCACCTTCTGCTGTCGGATAAGAGCATAAAGCCGTTGGAAACGCCGGGCTGTGGCCTTGTGTGAACGACTTATGAGGGATGCCAGTATCAATGCCAGCAGGAGGATGATGCCAATACCACCCAGTACGCCCAGGCCGTAGATCTTATTTTTTTCTTCCTGCAGCAGGCTGTCAACCCGTGCAGCCGGTATCTCTAGCATCAGTAT
This sequence comes from Desulfovibrio sp., assembly GCA_017396005.1. GTDB lineage: Bacteria > Desulfobacterota > Desulfovibrionia > Desulfovibrionales > Desulfovibrionaceae > Desulfovibrio. The sequence continues at coordinate 10,778 of JAFQNG010000073.1, read as the reverse complement.
CCAATGCGGGCTGTCCAACTTGCCTCCCAGGGCGTACACCTCCTGCCCGGGGCTTTCCGGGGAGGGGCGACGCCCAAAGGCAAGCTGCAGCTGTTGCGCCGGATCACCTGCCAAATGGCGAGAGAAAACCCTCTGCCCGTCCATGACCATGAGCGACGGGGCCATGCCTGCCAAATCAATGATACAAGGGCGTACACCATCAGCCTGGCCAGTCAGCAACGTCTGTAATGTCTGCTGCATAGGTACCGTGACCAGGAGTACGCCTACAACCTGCCCTTGCCCTGTATCCATGACAGGCAAAAGGGGATCAGCCACATTCAGCACAAGTTCTCCGTTATGTGAATATACGGGCCCGTAAACCAGCTTTCTCTCTGCTGCGGCCTTTCTGACCAGCTTTTCCTGCATGGGGCCAAGGGGCAGAGTATCGCCTGACTGTACCAGTGTCTGCCCATTGGGGTGCAGCACACATATCTGCTGCCAGTGATTGCGCTGAGCCAAATCCTGCAGCAGTCCTCGCAGATAGGAAGCCTGCTCTGCCAACGCTTGCAGGCCTTCATCGCTTTGCTGTACGGCATGCTCCTGACGCAAGGCAGCCAATGCCTCCTGACTCTGCGCCTGGGCATCCATGGCAAAAAGGCGCAGCATTTCAGCCGTACTGAGAAGGCGTACACGCTCTCTCAGCCTGTCACGCCAGACATGAACAGCCTCGTGCAGGCTGTTAAGACGCAGCTGTTCTATCTCACGCTGTCTGTTGAGTATTTCCTGGCTACTGTATCGAAACTCGGTGGCGCAAAGTGCCCATGCGCCCATCGCTACCAGCAGCATCAATACAATGCCGCCTGCCAATACCAGCTTCCTCTGATTGCCCTGGGTCTGATCCTGCACAATGGCGTGTGTCTCTGCCATACAGTCATCCTATGGGAGCTTACGGCCCTTGAGGTGTGCCCAACGACCGGATTCATTGACAGAATATTGTGGTGTGTAGTGACGGAGCCTGGTATGCGAGAGCACTGCGCTGCTGAGATTGTCAAGCACATAGGCATCCTGCTCAAGATAAACCACAAGAACAGCGTGGGCCAGATTGCGCAGGGTGTCGCGCACCACCACAATGCGCATCTGCTCCGGCGGCATACCCAGTTCTTTGAGAGTAAAATACTTGATGATGGCGTAGTCTTCACAGTCGCCTGATTTTTTCAGGAATTCAGCCGGGATCTCCCAGTAGTCCTGTCGGCCCCAGTTATGGATGTCTTCTTTGTAGGGCCAGCGGTTCCAGAACGCATTGACATAACGCAAGAGGGAAAGGCCTTTTTTGTCTGCAGCTCCGTCCCTGAGGTGCGCCCAGGTGGTCTTTTTGTTGAAGGGCCTGTCTGGATGGAAGACAGGTTCTTTCAGATTGCGGGCCAGCAGCTGCACCCAGGCCGGCAGTGACTTGAGCGGCCGCCTGAGCTCCACTGTCCCGAAAAGATGCACCCTGGGAGGCTCTGCTAGATCAGGTGCAGCCGCAGACGCAGCAGAACAGAGCAGGTTCAGCAACAGACAGAACATGCACATACTGACTGTCAGCCATAATCCTGCTTCCCGCCTGTTACTGTGCGGTCTGTTCTGCCCCTGTCTTTGCATATATATGTGTGCTCCAAAAATACGTATGTTTGACCAGCATGCATAGAGCCGCCCTCTGTGTCAAGGCATTGTCAATCTTCAGCGGTTAATACTACAATCATTATAGGGAGTTAGCGTTACCGAGAAATACATAGTGCACCTCCCAAAAAGGACAGTTTTTCTGAGCTCTGGTCATTTATCTGCTGCAGAGCTGGGGATTGCCCCGTATGGTAAGCTACTCGGATAATCCAGGGGCCTGTATAGTAAAATGCAGAAGGGCAAGAGGCCCATCCCCTTGCCCTTCTACGGTACAGCTTACTCAAACCGTTCAGCGGTCTGGTTTCTGACCCACTGCCTCTCCCCTTGCAAGCGCTTAGCCGCCTATGAGCTGCATGGCCATTTGCGGCAGCGAATTGGCCTGCGAAAGCATAGCTACGGCAGACTGGGTCAAAATCTGGTTACGAACAAACTCGGTCATTTCTGTAGCCACGTCAACGTCTGAAATACGGGATTCCGCAGCCTGCAGGTTTTCCGCCTGTATGGTCAGATTGCTGATGGTATTTTCCAACCGGTTCTGCATGGCACCGAAGTATGCTCGTGCATTATCTTTTTTTACTATGGCATCATTCAGGGAAACAAGGGTTTTTGCGCGTTGTCCTGTGTTTTTACGTCTGCATTTCTTATTCCAAGGCCTCGCGTTGTACAGTCTATAGTATCAATATAATAGTAATCTTCAGGCTCATCATTCCCTGTACCAAAATGAATTTTTGTTACTCTGGGAGGTTCACGTAGATTTATTCTAAGCTCTCGTATATCAGAGTGATCTAATGCTCGATCAATTCTATTTGCTGTAATTGTAGTTTGAACATCAACAATATTATCATTATTCAAATTAATATCATAACCTATAGACGACGTATTATGTATGTTATCAAAACCACCTGGATTAACTGCTGTAACTCTTGCACCTGCATAAATACTTTCATTTTCAATTATTGGTTTCATTTGTGTAGTAAATACATCAGGATCACTGTATTTAAATGAAAACCAAAAATCATTCGTAGACAACTCATGATTGCTAGGAGTAGACCCAACAGTTTCTAACACTATGGTGCCAGACGGAGTTTGTATCGTTATTTCTGTATTAGATGAGCTACCTATAGTTACGCTAGGTATATTATTCCCATCTTTATCTAGAACAGATAACACACCATTATTTTGTTCAATTTTATATACTATATCATCTGGAAGTTTAGTAGATGTTGCAGAATTAATTCTCCAGTTAAACAGAGGAGAGCTACTAGTGCTTATTTCATCAAGATTTGCATACATATTAGAAAATAAAAGAAAACCATCCTCTGTAATAAAATCCTTATTTATAACATTCGTAGAATAACTATACACAACAGGATCAAAACTACTATTAGCTATCATAGTCAAAGTAGGATGGGCAGATGCGTCTGCGCCATGCAGCCGCGCCGTGGCCGCGCTTCTGCTTAAGGATAGTTTCGATAGCGTTGAAGGCCTTAATGTCCCCTGCGGTCGGGTTGCTCTTCCTCGAAAACAGCTTAATTTGCAACTGCAGTGCTAAGCCCGCTGGCTGACAACCGGCTAAAGAGTTCGACAACATCTTAGAAAGTACTTATTGTGGAACATCAGGAGGCCGACATGGTTGCAATCACCTTTGACACCCTTGCGTATAGCAAGACACTGCAGGCAGCTGGCATGCCTGCAGAACAGGCAGAGGCCTTTGCCAAGGCTCAGAAAAACGCCTTGGATGAGATGGTGGCGGCCAAAGAACTGGCTACGAAAATGGACGTACTGCAAGTTGAAATGCGTCTCAGTCATAAACTTGAGGCTAACAAGCATGAAATCCTGAAATGGATGACAGGCATGCTTATAGCCCAGACGGCCATGCTTGTAGCCGTGATTGCCTTCATCAAGTAGGCAACCAGACACAGCTCAAAAATGGAGAATCCGTCACCAATGAAGAAGAGAAAACATTGGGCCAGCGTGTTTGCGATGCTTGGCGTAGCCCTTTTAGCAACGGCTTTCTTCAAAAGGCTCTGGCCTGCGGGGGCTGTGGCGGCGGTGACGGCTCCTCGCCATCGTAGCCCTGACCATCCGCCACTTCGATGGAGTTGAGCCGTATCTCAGCAAGCTGCTTATAATTCTCTATCTGTGTTGGGGATGATGTCAAATCATGGGAAGTGGCTAACTCTTCATGCGAAGGGCCTCGCCCATGCTCTTTTTTGAATTGAGCGATATATTCCATTTTCTGCTGCTTGTAGAGACCATATGCCAGTAACCCCAACATATCATCGTCTTTTTCCACCAATTTGGAAAAAATAAAGTTATATTGGCGCTCCGGCATCAGCGCCCCACGGCCTCACGGTACAGCTCACGCAAGCGTGGACCATCCTGAAGCGGACCACAAAGCTGTTTGATCCGAGCAAGCAGTGCCCGATCATCATCACTGAGGTGGCGTGAAGGGATCTTGCCCATGACCTGATCATTGGCCCGGCGAATATCCTCCACGGTAAGGCTAAACTGAATTTTCTTTTTCATGGCATATCGCCTTGAGTTCCCGTAGAGGAATGCCTTGTGGACAGGGGTAGGCAAAGGGCTTAGAGTTTGGGAGAAGGCCGGAAAATGAAAATCAAGCGTTATCTTGCAACATGGCTTTCAAATACGAGTGTAGCAGCGTTCATTGTGGGCGGCTTTCAGCCCACACTGGATACATCGCTTAGACTGCTTGCGCTGGCACTATCAATAACGGCCTTCACGTTTGGCCTTTGGTTGACAAAAAAGGGGGACTGATATGACTACCTACCTGATACTAATGTTCATTTTTGTCGTAGCTGTCGGCCTATACGGGATATACTCCACATAATCAGCATCTAACCTTTGCTCTTCAAGGCCCTCGTTCTTGGGGGCCTTTTTGTTTGGCCTGCCATACGGCAAAAGGCTCTGGCCTGCGGTGGAGCTGTGGCGGCGGTGTCGGCTCCTCGATGGCATGGGGATGCTCTGGGGATGGTCTGGGGATGCTCTCCGGCTCTCTGGTTGTCTCTGGTCTATGGCAGTCTTTGTGATGTCCTCTGGTCTGGGGATGTCCTTCGGGCTGGGGATACCTGGCAGGAAAGGGGCTTCCTCCTCCTGCAGGGCAAAAGACGGTCTACGGTCTGGGGCTGTCTGCTGGATGTTGGGATGGTCTGTGGTCTGGGGGCTGGCTGATGGCTTTCTTTTCTGCCGGGCGGTCTGTCTCTGCTGATGACAGGGTCTGTGTGTGGCATCAAAAAAATTTTTTTCGATGGCAGGGAATGAGGCCAGATTGTGCTGATGGTGTGGGGCTGAATGTGGGTGACACAGACGGGTGACAGTATCCATCTGGGTGACAGGTGGGTGACAAAATTTTAAAGGGGCTACGGTGATTTTCCGTAACCCCTTGATTTTCTTGGTGTGCCCGGCAGGAATCGAACCTGCGGCCTACAGCTTAGGAGGCGAATCTGTGTAAAAGATGTGCTTGCTTGCCCCCGTGTACTGTTGTAGGAAACACAGTAAATCCAAGCAGTTCTAGCTTTTTGAGAGATTACGAGAGATTGCCGATAGGTCGCAATCATGTCGCAAACTACGATCCACGGTCGCAATGGGGTCGCACGATGAGCAAGCGCAAAAGCACAAAGTACGCCGGGGTTCAAGCCAGGGAAAGCAGCGAACGCCGTTACAAGGGGCGTCCTGATGTCTGCTTTACCATAGACTACCGAGATGCCACCGGCAAGCGAGTGCGCAAGGATGTAGGTTGGGCCAGCGAAGGGTTCAGCGCTGCGCTTGCCGCTGAGATGCGGTCTCGGCTGGTCAATGAAGCCAAAACATCTGCGGCTATGGGCGGAGTTCCCATGCCTCGCGCTTCTTCCATGACTTTGGGCCAGGCATGGGAGCGGTATCTTATAGAATGGCTTGATGCCAGTGGCAAAAACAGCGCCCCTGATAAAAGCCTGATCCGTGGCCACCTCAAGCCTCTGTGTTCCCTCCCCTTGCATCAGATCACTGCTCACCGCCTTGATCAGCTCATGGGTGACATGCGAGCCGCCGGAAAATCCCCCCAGACGATACGCCATGCGATAGGGCTTGTCCGAAGAATCATGCGGCGCATGAGCTTGTGGAAGCTCTACACAGGGCCGATGCCTTTTAACGGGCTTACTATGCCCAAGACGAATAGCTCTCGTGAGCGTTTTCTCACTCCCCAGGAAGCCAGAGCCTTGCTGGACGAGCTGTATCGCAGAAGCAGGCAGACATGGCTCATGGCTTTGGTCAGCCTGCACTGCGGCCTGCGCTTCGGAGAAATTGCCCGTCTGCGCTGTGGGGATGTGCGCTTTGAAAGCAATACCATTTATATTGCAGAATCCAAGAGTGGACGTGCCCGCCACGCCGTCATGACGGATGAGGTGGCTGCTGCCCTGCACACATTGCCTAAGAGATCGCTGACAGATCTGCTCTTTCCGGCTCGTGACGGGGGCGTCATGAAAGCAGCATCCGAAACTTTCAACCGTGCGGTGGACGCCCTTGGCCTGAATGATACCGGCGAAGTCATCAGACGGCCAGACGGCAGCTCTGTCATGCTCAAAATTCAGGACAGGCGACAGCGTGTTGTCTTTCATACCCTCAGACACACCTACGCTTCCTGGCTTGCCTGTGGAGGACAGGGGCAGCTCACCATCGCAGACAGACTTGGTCATCATTCTCTTGAAATGACCAAGAGGTATAGCCATCTTATGGACGCCACGCGCAGCATTACGGCGCAAACCATCAGTACGACATTCCATGAAGGCGCTCCTGAATTTCCAGAGAATCCGCAGTCAGAACCCGATTAGCCCGCTTCCATTCATCCAGATCTGTTTTGGAGTAACGTACCGAACGTCCAGATTTATAATAGGCAGGCCCTGTTTTCTGCACACGCCAACCGCGAAGAGTATCAGCTGCAATTCCAAGGTACAGAGAAGCCTGCTTCTCATTCATATCTGCCAGGGGCTGACTTGTTGACCGTATGGCTGACTGTACACCTTCTTGCACAGCTCTGGCCACCAGCGAATGCAATTCTGTAGGGCTTATGACAACGATCTGGCTCATATGGACCTCTCTCACATATCCCATTCATACAAATCCAGCGGCTCCGGCTGATCCTGTGCAGCCTGCCTTACCCTTGCCGTATGCCTTGATGTTTTCTCTCTGTGCCGATCCGGCTCGGAGTCTTGCTGCCTACCGCGCACCAGGTGGAGAAGGTGGCCGTTGAGCTTGCGGCCACGGGCAATGGTCTGCTCTGCCATTGCCAGATGGGCTCGCAGTTCTGCCTCCACGGCCCGCAGGGCGTCACATTCACGCCGCAGAGCGGCCACCTCTTCATCTTCCTGCTGCTGATACGAATCCGTGCTTACGAGCAGGCCGGCCAGTTCCATGATAGTGCCCACATGCAGCTTTTTCTGCTTCCTGCCTGACCTGTGACGAAGCGTGTATTTGCCGCTGCTGTCACAGGTCAGGTCGCCGTATTCGCTGAAGACCTGCCCCAGGCGGTTGACGCTGTAACCGGGCCAGTCTGCAACAGGGTACAATTCGCTCATGCCGCCCTCTCATACAGGGCACAGCCCTGCTCATCCGCACCGGGGCAAATTTTAAGCAATGCCTCTGCCAGGGTGCCCCAGGTCTGCCATAAGTAACGCCAGCAACGCGCCGTGCGAAACTCTGGACAGGTACAGCGCACATCCAGAATGAAGGTATCTGCCGTCCAGACCAAAGTGCAGACGCGCTGGAAGAGCGCCTCGTCATCCAGGTCCTTCACATTGAAGGCTGCGTCCAGATGGCTCAGTTTGCGATCAATGTCGCGCTGTGCCCCACGGGAAAGCGGGCGTTCTCTGATCTGCTTTTCACAGTCATCCAGCCAGCGCCGTATCTTCTGCAGCTGCCCGATCAATGCCTTGTCAGCAGGTTCCTTGAATAACTGCATGACAGCCTTTGCCACACTCACGGCCATGACGCAGCGCGAATGCTGTATGGGCACAGGAGGGAATGAAGGGGTATACTCCTGCATGATTTACCTCTCTGCCCTGGTGCAGATGTCCAGGGCCTTGCAGTCCAGGCAATCCACTCCAGAGCACTGCCCGGCCAGACGGGTGAGCAGCACAATGACCTGCTCTATGTCGTAGCACCAGACATTCACTGCCCCGTGAAGCATAAGGCCGGGCGCCTCCAGGGGGCCGCGCACACCGATGACAGGCACACCCGCCGATACTGCCATGCCCACTTCCACGCCCGCGTCCTGACCGGACTGGCCGAGATAGATCACCACATCCGCACTGACACAGGCGTCTCGGCAAAAGGCGTAGACCTGGCCGCCACTCTGCTCAGTGTCAAACCATTCCCGGCGTTGGGCCGGGGTAAGGCCGTCTGGAGGTGTGGCCTTGGTTGTCCAGTCCAGGATGGTGACATTGGGGATGCGCTCACGCACAGCCATATGAAAAAGCTTCACGGCGTGGATCATCCTGAAAGACGCAGCAGTATAGATGGTCAGTGCTTTCATCGGCGGTTCCTCACTTCATCAGCCATATGGTGTAGCCGCTGTTGTTCCTTGTACTCCCCCAGTAGAGCGATACCCAGTGCAACAGCTGAAAGCAGTGCAAAGGCGTAGATCATGCTCGCACCTCCTGCGCTCTGGGCAAGAGCAGACGTACAAGCTCAAGCATGGCTCTGTGGCTGGCCTGGACGCGCATTTTGCTGCCATTGAGGGTCAAAATATAGCTCACGGGCTTGACAGTACGGGGTGGGGTGAAATAGTGTTTGTTCATCCGTTTACTCCTTCGGGAGTTTGGCCCCTGTGCTGTTGTGACCAGCACAGGGGCATTTTCATTTTCTACTTACTGCTCCTTGCGAGCCTGCCGAGCCAGCTCCATGACCTTGAGGATGGCCGTAAGCGCGTCCTGCCCTTCGGCACAGATACGGGCCAGCTCCTCTGCACTTATGCTGCCGTCATCGAGAGAACGGGCTACTTGTGCCGCAAATTCTCCAAACTCGCTGATGCAGGCCACAAGGCCCCTGGTCACTTCGTGTCCGGAGACGCGCACGTGCGGCATTTCCACAAAGACACCGTTGAGCTCACGCGCCATATAGTGCATGGGCGCACGCCCTTCCGTGGCCCGCATCAGAGCCAGCATGGCCTCTGCCCCCAGCTTGTGGCCGGGCTGCTGCGAAAGCTCGCTCATCATGGTGGGATACGGGCGGCCCAGCACGTCAGCTACCTGCTCGGCTGAGAGCCCGTTGGGCGCGTTCTTGACCATTGCCTGGCATATGGCGGTGAGGTTTGACATGCGAATATTTCCTTCTGGTTTGCGTGACGCACAGTGAAAAAGTAGCTAGCGTGATGTATCTGCCCCTACTGGGCAGCAGTCGCCCGTTTACGGGATTCTGGCCAGCTGCTGCCCAGCTTTGGGCCGGAAGAAATATCCTTGGCAGGAGGCAGCAGTTCTTCGGGAAAACCAAAATCCACAAGCTGTCGATGTCGACGGGTAGGGATAGTGTCAGCTGCGATCCAGCGCGTAATGCTGGTGATTCCTACCCCCAACGCCTTGGCAACAGCCCTGTTGGTGTGCCCTTCGCGCCGCATCCAGATAAAGAGCCGTTCTTGCCGGGTCAGGTCATTTTGTGATAATGTTTTCATTGACTGCATGTTTGCCTCTTCAAAATGTTGTACGGTGGTGGGTTTATGCGTATCCCCTTGGTACTTCAGCGACTGGATGACCTGCTCTCTGAAGCGGAACACTCCAGGGAAAAGGCTCTGGCCTCACTCGGTACGGTAGAATTTCTGTTGGATTTTCTGCACCGTGCCGCCACTGTAAATTCCATTTCCAATATGCATGGTGTTCGTGAATATATCCGTACTGTACGCACAGCCATGCATTACGCTGCTGGCCTGATTAACGAAAGCGATACTACATCCCATCTTTTTGATTCTGCCCGTGCGGCCTTGAGTATACTCAGAAGAAGTACCCTTCTCGGAGAAAAACCTGAACTGCTCGAAAAAAAACTCACACATGAAGGAAATCTCTTATCCGACTGACAGTTTCGCCATTCAGGCTCCCGAGCATGTATTTGTAGTTTTGAAGTACATAGGCTACACGAAAGGCATTTTCCTTTACCTCTTGAGGATCACTGCGCCGCAAATGTATGTTGAGCAAACTGACAGCCAGAGGAAAATCCTTTGATACATCAATCTCAAAACCTTTTATCGGGCTTTGCCGACCCTCTTCCTGAAGGTGGTTCAATATTTCGTAAAGATGAAACAAACCAGAAAGGGCAGCTCTGTTGGCCGAAAAGGAATTATCAAAATTCTCACTGGCACAAACAGCCAGAAAGGTTTCATGCAGGTGCTCCATGATGACAGCATGGCCGGGGTGGGCTGAGAAAAGTGCCGGTTTTCTGATACCAAGGTCGGACATGAGAACCTCAACTTGCTGGAAATGTTTTGTTGAAAGAATGTTAACCGTATTTTCGGTTGCATGTCAAACGAAAAAATGATTATTAATGAAAAATTTATTCAATAGAATTTTGCAACTTATTGAAAAAGTTGAAAAAAATAGTCAAACTGCCTTTGCTAAAAAAATCGGTTGGCAGCAATCCACTTTCAATGGCTACCTTAACGAGGAAGGCCAACGGAAAATCCGGCTTACTCTCATAATGGACATTCTTCGTACCTACCCGACAGTGAGCCGCGACTGGCTGCTCTGGGGAGAGGGAGAGATGTTCGTTGAACCGAAAGCAGCCAAAAAGACTGCAATATTACAGACTGATGCACCTGTCCAAGGAGAGTCATTCGCTGTTGATGAAGCGGCTGTATCGCGCAAGGAGTATGAGGATCTTAAAAAACGCCTGAGCGAAGTGGAGGCTGAGCTTCGGGAGGCAGATCGCCTCAACCGCAAGCTCACCACGCGCCTGCTCATTGAGGGTGCCAGCGACCAAGCCGCTGTGACAAATACCGGCAAGGTAGGCGAAGGGCACGAGTGATCCGTTTTGAGAAAAGCTGAACGCCACATGGCACAACCCTTTATCTGTATCGCTGCCGGGGTCGAGCCTATCCCCTCACATTGCCTTTCAGTGTGAAGAACCCCGGCAGCGTCCAGGCTAGGCCCGGAAAT
>JAFQNG010000001.1 GCA_017396005.1 Desulfovibrio sp. | reverse complement strand
CAAAATAGAAATCATGTTTGGCAGACTTAAGGATTGGCGCAGAATTGCCACGCGTTATGACCGTTGTGCCCATACATTCTTTTCTGCCATTTGCATTGCAGCCATTGTTATCTTTTTTATTTAATGAGTCCTGAGACTAATCCTCTGAGGGAGAATGACTCCTTCCTTATGGAGGAGGCCACGTATCTGGTTGGTCAAAGCGGTTCTGTTGCTAATGAGTCGTTCTCGGACACGGTGTTACGCTGGCAGATGCTGCTCCACTGTCTTCACGTTGACGAAACTGCTGTCAGGTCTGTGCACGACCTCACAGTTCGTCCGGCTGTCAGCCCATCCCAGAGGGGGATGGTGCGTGGGCTTACTCCCTAATAACCAGCCGGCTACAGCTCACAAGGTGCATGAAGGCCTTGTATGGCTGTGACTCAAGGAGATTTATACGGTTTGAGTGTGTAGCGATTTATCCAAAATCTCAAAATTTATGTAAAACTTTAACTTTGTATATTCCGCTTTCAAAACTGCCAAGATAAGGCTATACAGTCAGGGGCGGTAGCTTCCTTTATCCTGATTGTGACATATACGCTAGGGTTTTACCTGCCTTAGTCTGAAAGGAGGTCAGCCATGGATGCCAGTCTCGTTGTAAGCCAGAGCAGGATTGCCGACGCGATCATGACGCACATTGGGAACTAAATTTCTACCGAACAGGAGCTCAGTCGTGCAGGAAGGCTCATGGCCATGACTGCCGTGGCGCAGTTCCTTTCTGACAGATATGGGCCAAGTCCTGCTGAGATGCGACAGAAGCAGCCGGAGCTGCCAGAAGTTGTGCAGGGCATTTTAGCAAACTATATTGGTGTTTGATTGAGATCATACATAGCCGACATTCCAGCGCCGACTGTTATGGAAAATAGTCGGTGCATTTTTTGTTCAGCCTACTTTGCTTTTTTTGAAATCGGAGATTACCCTTGTCCGCATCATCCAGAAACGAAACATATCAGGCTATCGTTAAACAATATCTTGAAAGCGGTACAGGGCACGTCCTTTGCCTGAGCAATGACCAGGGCTTCCTGACGCATTTGCGCCTTGTGGTGACAAAAGACCTGGGGGTCGTCAATTCAGATGTCATCACCAGCATCATAGACCCATTGCAGGCCATGAAAGCCGTTATAGAAATCACCAGACACTGTCAGTCTCCTGTTATATTCATAGAGCAGATTATACGTGGGCAGGATATGAGCATGACAGCTACACAGATACGACAGGCATTTCCATCTGTACGGATGATTTTTATTACGGCCGATACTCAGAAGGAAAGGCTCATGCTGCTCATTGAGGCTGGAGCCGATGCCTTTATAATCAAACCTGTCTCCACCAATACCATCCTTGAAAAAATGGGTCGGGCAATTACGCCCATGACAGCTCTCGGAAAGGCCATTGAGCATACGCGTAGACTCTTCGAACAGCGAAAATTCGAGACAGCAAAGGAGGTCTGCCAGAAAATTCTTACGGCCAAACCAGGCAATCCCTCTGCTCTTATTCTCATGGGTGAAATTTGTCAGGCTATGAAGGACTACAATGGAGCACGGGAGGCCTACGAAAAGGCAGCTCAATCCGGAGAGGATTTCCTTGCGCCGCTCCAGCATCTGGTCAGTCTTTATACCGAAACTGGCCAAACTAAAGAACAGGTACGCTGCCTGGAGAAGCTGGACAGCATTTCTCCATTGAATATCAGCCGCAAGGTCATGCTTGGCGAGATATATCTTGCAAGTGGAGAAGCCGAAAAGGCTGAAGGCATGTTTTCAAAAGCCATGGAACAGGCCACGAGGGAGGCGATGGATCACCTTAGCGACATCTCAAGCAAGATATCCGGTCTCTATGCTGATTCCGGAGACCCGGCCAAAGCCGAGAAAATCCTTCGTGATACCATTGCTGCTAAGGGTAATTTTCTTAGTCGTAAGGATCTCTTTCTCTTCAACAAGCTGGGTATCAGTCTGCGCCGACAAGGGCGTTGGAAGGATGCCATCACCGAGTATCGCAGAGCATCCAGACTGGCACCAGATGACGAGAGCATTTTCTACAATTTAGGTATGGCCTATGCTGAAGGAGAGGACTTCATCCAGAGCAAGGCAAATATGCTTAAGGCTCTTGAGATCAAACCTGATCTAGCCATGTCCAGTCCTGGCATAGCATTCAATATCGGTACCATTTTTCTGCAGTCCAAGGATAAACGTGCTGCCGAGTTTTTCCGAGTCGCTCTCCAGCAGGATCCAGACAACGACATGTATAAAAAGCACCTTGAGATTGCCGAAGGTCAGTAGAAAAATGTGTCGTCCCACAGGTAGTAAGTTTTTGCAGATCATACCATCTTTCTCGTGAGACGCCACCTGTCCAGAAGCAGACAACAGCCGCAGAGGCCAATATCCATGGCCAGGGCCATGAACACACCACGATAGCCCCAGCCGGCCTGCAATACCAGTCCTCCCAGCAGCGGACCCAATAGGCCGCTGGCGTCAAAAGCGGCCATCATGATATTGGAATTAAGAGATCTTGTAGCAGGCGTTGAGCGATCATAGACAGCCGCAGCCATAAGAGGATAGAGCAAGGCGATGCAGAAACCGTAAAGAGCAGTCAGCGGTACGAAGGTCCAGAGAGGTCCCCAGGCCAGACCTGTCATGCAACAGGCCAGTGTAGCACAGCATAGCACAGGAACCTTGTAGCGAGGCAGACTGTCTAGGCGATGGCTGCCTGTCAGGCGTACCAGCATGATGATTACAGTATAAAGAGAAAAGAAAACAGCCGGGTGTGCGTCGGTGACGGAACAAAGGCCCTTCATGAAGAAGATGGCCGTAGTGGTCATGGTACCAAATGTCATACAGGCAAGATAGATGAGCGCTAGGCCTGAATGACTGACCGATTGCCAGAGAGCCTGCCGTGAAAGAGCACCCTCGGCCTGAGTAGAGACATCTGGCGCTTTGAGGCGTGGTGCCAGCGGGATAAGCATGAACAGGGCAGGCAGACCCAGCAGACCGGATAGTGCGAACAAGTTGGCTTCACCACCCAAATAAGCTAGCATGCGTTCAGAAAGTGCCGGAATGATGGAATAGGGTAGCAGTAGAGTCAGAGAAAAAAGTGCAAAACCTCTGGCGCTTTGTCCGGTCGGTATGCAGGCTACCAGCACAGCTATGGTGCAGCTTGAGAATACAGCGAGAGCTATGCCCTGAGCAATGCGTAGCATAAGTATAACGCCTGTAGCCCCATGGGCCACGAAAGGATAGGCCAGCATGATCAGGCTGGAAATCAGCAGGGAAAGCACCATGGCCATCAGCTTGCTGCGCCTGAGAAAGGCTATGCTAGCAATGGGACGAAAAAGGAGTACCATGCCGAACAGGGAGGAAATCAAGATACCGCGCCAGGCAGGCGGCACCATGATAGCCTCTAGCCACTGTTCAAAGCAGTAAAAAACTGCAATGAAGCTATTGCTGCACATGGCAATACAGAACAGCAACAAAAAATCCCGGCTGAGAAGTTTTTTAGGGGCTTCTGGACGCTCGTTGCCCTGTCTGGGCAGCCCCTGCGAGCCTGCAAGGAAGGGCATGGGAACCTCATATTTTTACCCTCCCTCGCGTCTTTCTAACGTTTGGTCGGGCTGAATCTTTTTTAGCTTAGCATCCATCCGTATGACGGTAAAGCAGCTTTGAAGGTGGCTCTTGCCGCCTGTCTGTGCATGGGTTATGCTAAAATAATCCTGACTCGTTGCCGGGTCGGCGCAATGTCAACCAAGTGAAAAGAAGGGTGCCCCTATGTCACAGTTATGCCCCTGCGGCAGCGGTAATACGCTGGATAGCTGCTGCGCTCCCGCTCTGGAGGGAAAAGTCTGGCCTGTAACAGCTGCGGCCCTAATGCGTTCTCGCTATACGGCCTACTCTCTGGGTCGCTATGACTGGCTGGTGGAAAGTACACATCCTGATTATCGAGAAAACCTTTCGGCCGAAAAGCTGGCCGAACAGGGACTGGGTGTTACCTGGCTGCGCCTGGAGATACTTAACTGTCAGGATGACGTGCCGGCAGGTGAGCGGGGACAACGCTATGACATAGTTGAGTTTTGCGCCTATTATGAATATGAGGGTATTCCGCGACAACTGGGCGAACGCAGTTTTTTCAGTCGGCTGGATAATAAGATATATTATGTCGATGGTATTGCCCTGCGCCGTCAGGCCTACCGGCGGCCTGAGCCCAAAGTAGGCCGCAATGACGCCTGCCCCTGCGGCAGCGGTAGAAAATACAAAAAATGCTGTGGTAGAGCGGAGTAGGCGTGAGCAATGCTGGCCTGGTAGTGGCCTGTTAGAGCTTTCTGTCTGGAATGTCAGGGAGCTCATCCAAATTCGTCTAGCTGGAGGAAGATCATGTCGCATTCCATTGAATGGTCCAGAGCTTATGCAGGTCGTCTTGCTGAGGCTGAAAATGTAGTTGCAGTACGTTCTGGCGGTCTTATGGACCTGCCCATCCTGGCCGAATGGCTGGAGAGGCAATGCAGTGCCGGAGAGCTGCCATTCCTGACCATGCCCTATCGCGACAGACTGGAAGAAGACATGGCTGCTGTGCTGCCACGTATCAAAGGGTATAAGCATATGCTGGTACTGGGCATCGGGGGATCAGCTTTAGGGGCGAGGGCCATACAGCGTGCCTTTGCTTCAGGACAAGACATGCCCAATCATCAGGGCCCTTCACTTTGGATAGCTGACAATGTCTGTGCCGAAACTTTCGAGGCATTGCTGGACAAACTGAACCCGACTGAAAGCGTGGTTGTCTGCATCAGCAAGTCTGGTGGCACTATTGAGACACTAGCTCAGTATTTTTTGGTACGTGACTGGCTGAGACAGGCCCTTGGAGAGAACTGGCGTGAGCATATGGTTATTATTACTGACCAATGCAAGGGCTTTCTGCGAGAAGAGGTTAACAGCCATGGTTTTATTTCCATGGAAGTTCCGGATTATCTTGGTGGCCGCTATTCAGCACTCTCTGCTGTAGGACTGTTGCCAGCCGCATTCCTGGGTATTGACTGGCAGGCCCTGTTGGATGGAGCCTACGATGTGGCTCGTCCTCTGGTAGAAGAACCCTCAGCTTTGTGGCAGCATCCCTCCTTTGCTCTGGCCCGTTGGGCCAAGGCTCTAGAAATCAATGACTACAGCCAGCTGATATTCTTCTGTTATATTCCACAGTGGGCTACCTTCGGTCCTTGGTTTGCCCAACTCTGGGCCGAAAGTCTGGGTAAGGATGGCAAGGGCACCATGCCTGTTCCTGCTACAGGCGTGACAGACCAGCATTCTGTCAATCAGATGTTTCTGGACGGACGACGTGACAAAGGCTGCATTTTTCTGACCAGCCGTAAACCGCCTCAAGGACGTAGCTTCGGGCAGGATTTACCTGAGCAGTGGGCTTGGTTGCGTGGCAAACCTTTTGGAAATCTGCTGGAAGCCGAGGCCTTGGGTACACGTATGGCCCTCTGCAAGAGCCAAATTCCGTTGGTCCATATCGAAATGTCTGATACTGGCCCTAGGGCGGCCGGCTCCCTGATGATGCTGCTGGAAGCTGCTACCCTGTTGACAGGCTGGCTTATCTCGATCAATCCATTGGATCAGCCTGCTGTGGAGCTGGGTAAGCGCCTTGCCAATGCCCGTCTGGGGGCACCAGGCTATGCACAGGAAGAGGCCGACCTGGCTGCTTATCTGGCTGTATCTCAGCAGATTCAAGAGTTTTAGCTTTTGGAGGAGGCTGCTACAAAGGCATGGTCAGCAAAGTCAGCCAGTCTGTATCTGAAGGGGAGGGCGTAAGCCCTTCCTCTTTGGCAGAAAACACTCTTCCGCTGAGCTACGCCCGTACGCTTTCATGGGTGTCTCTTGTGTTTATCCTGCTGACCAGTCTGGGCTTGTCTTTTTTCATCTCTAACTCTGCGCGTGAGACATTGTTAACCAGGCAGGAAGAATTTGCCCGTCTTCTGGCTCAAAATCTCAACAGCCAGATATTTCGGCGCTTTGCTCTGCCAACCATCATGGCCAGCGGTCGTATTGCTCTGCGGCAGCCTACTCAATATGAGCATCTGGACAGGGTGGTCCGCTCTGTTATTCAGGGACTGCCTGTAGAGCGTCTGCGTATATATGATTTTTCTCATCTGGTAGCTTATTCCACACAAAAGGAAGAACTTGGTAAGACAGGTCTGGCACCATCCTATCTGGATGAAGTATTGCATGATCTGACACCCCGTTCTGAAATTGTCTCCAACATCCCTAGCTGGCAGGCTCCCTTCAGTGTTCCATTGTACCCAGGTACCTTTGTATTGAGAGTGCTCTATCCCCTGCGTGGCGAGCCTCTCAGAGAGGGGATAGCGCCACCGGTCATGGGTGTACTGGAGTTGACGCAGGATATTACCGATGACTATGAGCAGGTCTTGGCTTTTCAGGGCATCATTGTAGTCATGTGCCTCCTGTCATCGGTTATACTGTTTGGCTTGTTGCTTGTGCTCATACAGCGTGCCGAACGTGTATTAGCTGATCGTATGATTAAAAATCGTCAGCTTGAGCAGGAGCTCAACAGTAACGAGCGACTCGCCAGTATGGGAAGGGTTGTAGCCAGCATCGCGCATGAGATACGAAATCCGCTTGGCATAATACGGTCAAGTGCGGAACTTCTGCAAAATCGTACGGCCAAGGCTGATACGGGTACTGCGCGTATTTTAGGAGCCATCTATGACGAGTCTGTTCGCCTGTCGCAGACAGTCAATGACTTTTTGGACTATGCCCGCCCACGCCAGCCCCGGAGAGATTTAGTGGACGTGAACCTGGTGCTGGATCAGGTGCTAGCATTTTTAGAAGGAGAGCTGGGCCGCCATGGTGTGGCTGTAGAACGCAGGACAGCTCCAGCTCTTTTCATTCTGGGCGATAAGGATTTGCTGTACCGGGCCTTTTACAATATTTTAGTCAACGGGCAACAGGCTATGGACGGGCCAGGCCTTCTGTATGTGCACGGACGCATGGAGTACTCTGCAGGCGGTGAACCGCAGGTATGTCTGGAGTTTCTGGATTCTGGTCCAGGTTTTGATCAGGCCAACATGCAGAGTTTACTAGAGCCATTTTTTACTACCAAAGACGGCGGCACCGGCCTTGGGCTGCCTATTGTGCGTTCTATTATAGCCAGCCACGGTGGTCGTGTCGAACTTGCGAACGGCCCTGAGGGAGGTGCACTGGTATACGTTATCCTGCCTGGTACCAATCTGGCAGGTGAGGACAGTAATGAGTGATAAATCCCATATTCTGATTATTGACGACGAAAAAAATTATTTGCTTGTATTGCAGACTCTGCTGGAAGATGAAGGATATACGGTCACAGCCACTAGTGATCCTGAGACCGCATTGGCTTTTTTAGGTGAAAGCGAAGTAGACGTAGTGGTGACCGACATGAAAATGCCCAGAATTTCCGGGCGCGAAGTTCTGCAATATGTCAAAAAGAACTGGCCCTACGTCCCTGTGCTGATTATGACGGCTTTCGGCTCTATTGAGAGTGCTGTGGAAGTGATGAAGTATGGGGCTTTTGACTATATTACCAAGCCTTTTTCCAATGATGAACTGTTACTTTCCATTCATAATGCTGCTGAACTGGCTCGCACCCACCGACAGTATAGACTCTTACAGGAGGCCATGGAAGAGCGCTACGGCATGCATAAGATAGTGGGGCGTAGTCGAGCCATCCGGGATGTGCTGATCATGGTTGAGCGTGCGGCCCCTAGCCGTTCTACGGTCCTGATTACCGGTGAATCGGGTACCGGTAAAGAACTGATGGCCCGTGCCATTCACTATGCTAGCCCACGAAAGGACAAACCCTTTATTTCGGTCAACTGTATGGCTCTTAACCCCGGAGTGCTGGAAAGTGAGCTTTTTGGTCATGAGAAAGGTTCCTTCACCGGAGCAGTGGCCATGCGTCGAGGCCGTTTTGAACAGGCCGATGGCGGCACACTATTTCTGGATGAAATTGGTGAGCTGACACCCGATCTGCAGATCAAGCTTCTACGTGTTTTACAGGAGCGTCGTTTCGAGCGTGTTGGCGGCAGTGAAGAGATTGAGGTGGATATCCGCGTAGTGGCTGCTACCAACAAGGATCTTGCAACATTGGTTGAAAAAGGCATTTTTCGCGACGATCTGTACTACCGTCTTAATGTAGTACAAGTGCCTTTGCCCCCTCTGCGTGAACGCCGGGAGGATATACCCCTGCTGGTGGCCCACTTTGTGGAGAAAGTAGCAGCAGATAATAATATGCCCGGTAAGACCTTTAGTACTGAGGCCATCAACTACCTGTGCGGTTATGAATGGCCGGGTAATATCCGTCAGCTGGAAAACGTCGTGGAAAGCTGTCTTGTGCTGGTTCCGGGCAATGTCATTGAGGTGGATAATCTGCCGCCGGAAATTCGTGATGAGGAGGCTCAATTCAAGAGCGCTGTAGACCTTTTGCCTGTACAGCTTGACTTGGCAGACACCCTGGAGAAAATCGAAGCAGCTCTTATACGTCGTGCTTTGGTTCGTGCCGGGCTGGTGCAGGTCAAGGCTGCAGAGTATTTGGGTATCTCTAAAAGCCTCCTGCAATACAAACTTAAGAAGTATGCAATCACGGGGCACTAATCGTCTTTGCAGGGTCTTGCTGGAACCGAACAGAGGTGAAGGTGCGTATTCTTAATCTTGGCGGAGGTATGCTGGTCAGTGCCCTGCGTAAGCTTGGCCATGAAGTGCTGACCGTCAGCTTTGACCCTCATGCAGACATTGTAGTCAGACAGCCTTTTTTTCATTTACGTCTACAAAGACTTTTGGCTGCCAAGGGTTTTATTCCAAATGTACTGTTTTATTGTGATAATGGCAATCTTCCGCTTTTACTCGACCCACAGAATGTTCCCTGGCCAAATGTCTGGTACTCCATCGATACCTACTGTAATCCTTGGCATATTCCCTATGCCAATGGTTTTGACTTGAGCTTTGTGGCTCAGAAAGACTTCCTGGCGCTTTTTACACAGGAAGAGCTGACAGCGCAGTGGCTGCCCCTCTTTTGTCCTCACCCTCTTGCGAATTCAGCAGAGGAGGGTGACAGAGATATACCTGTAGCTTTTGTGGGAACTGTAAAACACAGCAATAACCCTGATAGACAACCCTTTCTCAGGGCCTTTCGTCGAAAACAGCCTTTGGTGATGTTGAGCGGCGACTATGTGCCCATATTCAGGCGGGCATGTATTGTTCTTAATCAAACTGCATTCAGCGAAGTAAATTTTCGATGCTTCGAGGCCATGGCCTGTGGGGCGGCCTTGCTTATGGAAAACTGTGCTAATGGTCTGTCAGAGCTTTTCACGCCCGGTGAGGAAATTTTGCCGCTGTATATGCGCAATGATGCAACAGACGCCGCCCGCATAGCTGCTTTAAGTCTTGCTAACTCTGAAAAATTACGGGAAATCGCAATAGCAGGGCAGCAAGTAGTCCTCATGAAACATACGGCTCTGGCTCGTGCCGCAACAGTAGCAGAAGTCTTTACCTGCCTGCTGGCGCAACAAGTACATACTATTCGTCTTGCCCAAGAGCAAGAACGCCGTACAGCCCTTGTACGTGGCGCATTTGGTGTACTGGCGACAGATTTTTGCGGCCCACAGTGGGATGTGTATCGCAACTTTTATCTTGATGCAGCCTCAGGCTGTTTATCAGTATAAATCAGCATCGGCTGGCATACGCTCCCAGTATATCCGACCTTTTTTGCGGTATTTACGTAACAGCACATATACGCTGCCGGGTCCCCCGTCATGAGGCTGCGCTGTACAGAAAGCCAGAACTACCCGTTTGAAGGGGTCTTGCGTCAGCCACAACTGCAATTTACTGCGCAAAATCCCCAAACCATCAGGGGAGTTGCGGCCGCGCCCTGGTACGAGCAGCACTGTACGCAACCCTTTATACCATGCGCCCCTCATGAAGCCGCGCAATGCTTCAAAAGCCTGAACCGCATTAAGACCATGAAGATCAAGATGTGCTTCTGGGCTGAGAGAGCCGTTGCGCAACTTGTTCATGATCATTTGATCCAAACCAACAACGTAGCCTTCCAGATACTCATCGCTCATAGAGAGCGCGAATTCCAGCTTGCCATCTAGGAAGTCCTGCAGGTTTTCTTCTCTCGGTACTGGGGGATGTGCGGCAGGTGGCGCAGGCGTCACATCCCGGCCGCCTCTTTTCAGAGGATGCACCTGTCCCATTGCTTGAAGGAATTCGCTTTCTTCGTTCTGTACCGTAGTTTCCTGGTGAGGGAGAGACTCCTGCACTAGAGACACTGGCGTATCTTTTTTGCTGGATCGTTTTTTCCCCCTGGATTTTTTCCGTTCAGGGAGAGAGCATTGCTCTGCCAGCAAAAAACCTCGAGATTCTGCGATATTGACGGGGTTTACCCGGCTCATGGCAGCCATGAACAGAGCTGAGTCGTCATCTGGCGAAGAATTTTCTGGGCACTGCCTTGCAGTCTTTTTTATTTTTATAGGTTTTTGTATGAGCTTTAGTTTACTATTTTTCTCCGCAGGAGGAAAAAGGTTCCCATCCAGGAGACGGAAAGGATTTTCTCCAAAATTGTCACAGTCAGTCATAATTTTCCTGTAAAGAAGAAATACTTCTATTATTTGCTATGTTTTTCTCGAAGAGAGACCATAACGTTGTTACAGACAGCGCTTGTTGTATAATGGAATAGCGCTGTACTGTCATTGCTGTGTGTCTGCGCATGAGGGCGAGCTCTGGTCCACCTGTACGTAAAAGACGGCAGGCTTGCTCAAGAGCAAAGACGGCACCCAGAATATCCGCATCTGCTGCGTAGAAACCATTCCCTCCCCACAGCACATCTTCCTGTGGCCACCATGGTTCAAAGGCTCCTGGAAATGTAGTTGTCTGTCGCATATAGTCCCATCCACCCAAGCCACCCCATCCTGCTACAATACATCCAGAAGCCATTGCCTCCAGAGGTGGAAGTGGACAGCCTTCTGGAAAACCTGTTGCCAGAAAAATGTGGCTGTTGCGCATGAGTTCGGCAACTTCTTTTTGAGAGCGACCATGAATCTCTATCCACTCGATGTCCTGGCCTCGCGCTGACAGAACGTCTATAATCTGTCGCGTCAGGGCTTTGTTTTTTCGAGGCATCCATGCAACTTTCAGGCGTTCAGTTATGGGCTTGGCTGGACAGTTCTGTCGTTCGGGATGGGGATGGAAAAGATTCGTGTCAATCCCAGGTCGCAGGAGAAATGACTGCCGTCCGGTTGTCTCGCGTATATACCAGGCTACAGGATGCGAAACAGCCATGAACTGGACAGGTAGAGAACTCAGGGTCGTGGCGGGTATATTGCGCAGCAGGTAGGCCCAGTTTTGTACATAGATAACACATTGTACATGAGCCTGTAAGCCGGCGAGCAGTCCCTGCGGCCAGCCTTCTGGCACAACCCATATATCATCACAGGCAAATCGCAAATTGTTCCATGAAATTATCGGGACGTCAGGTGCGGCATCACATGCAAGTTGCGTGTCTTCACGCGGAACAAGAAATGTTGAAAATCCTGCTTGGCGCAACTGCATGGACATGCGGGCAATAACAGCCATGCCCCCAGAAAGTTTGTTCAGGGGAGGGAAGAAAAACAGAGTACGCACACGCTCCTCCGGCATGGAGTCCTGACCGGTAAAAAAGCCGCGGCAGAACCGCGGCTTTTGGTAATGTCTTTTTTCGATTATGGCGCTTTAGGGGGGTCTCCGGCATTTTGCGGTTCAGCAGGGGTTGGCTTAGGTGCTGCCGGTGGCAGTACCTGTACAGGCACACTGCTTTCTTCGATGGTAGTTTTGAGGATGACTGATTCGCTGCTGGGTCGGGAGCTGCTCACATAGGTATAACTCAGGGAGGTGATCACAAAGATGAGGGCCATAAGTGCTGTGAGTTTGGCCAGAATACCGCCTGCGCCGCCGCTGCCAAACACTGAACTGCTGCCTCCACCAAAAATGACACCCATGCCTTCTTTGCCTGCCTGCAGCAGAACCAAGATAACAAGCAGTACGCATACAATAATATGCAGCGTAAGAATGAGAGTCTGCACTACTTCCTCCTCGTACCCGGCAATCCGAAACAGTCTATTCTGCTCAGGCTTCAATAATCTGCAGGAAGCTTTGCGCCTCCAAGGAGGCTCCTCCTACCAAAAGGCCATCCACATTGTCAAGTCCAAGAAGAAGAGGGGCATTTTCAGGTTTGACACTCCCCCCATACAAAAGTGGAATGTCAGCGGCAACCTTGCCCAGATAACACTCCAGCACCTGCCTTAGCTGAGCGTGTGCCTCTATCACTTCTGTCGATCCGGCGACCCTGCCTGTGCCAATGGCCCAGACAGGCTCATAGGCTACTGCGAAACGTCCTGGTAGATTCTTATGTATATGCTCCGGCAGGGAGGCGATAGCGCTGCGAAGCTGTTCATCAAGGATACTGACAAGTTTTCCTGCATTACGTTCTGCCAGAGTTTCCCCTACACATAGCATAATTTTAAAGCCATAATCCAATCCAGAACTCACTTTACGAGCAATAAAATCCGAACTTTCTTCCATGATGTGTCTTCGCTCTGAATGGCCTACCAAAAGCCATTGCGCTCCTACATCGTGTAACATATTCGGAGATATCTCGCCTGTGAAAGCTCCTTCATTGGCAGGATAAAAATTTTGTGCTCCCACGGCAAGTCCAGGCAAATCGGAAAAATGTTGGCAAAGGTCATGGATGGCAGTAAAGGGGGGAAAGACTAAAATCAGGCGGTCATCGTATGATTTTTTACGCAGGCTGGCAGTAAATTCAGAAGCGTACTGTGTTGCTTGGGCACGAGTCTTGTACATTTTCCAGTTGGCTGCAATGATTTTTTGCATAATGGATCCTTCAGGAAGGCTTAATTGTGCAAATCAAGGAAATAGATGAGGGCATCTTCCTTAGTGTCGCTATAATAACATAGCCGTACACCAGCTGGACGAAATCCGCAACTCTCGTACAGCATTATTGCTGGATGATTACCTCTTCTTACTTCAAGCAAGACCCTCTGAATATCCATTTTAGCGGCTACTTGCAAGACTTGGTTCAGCATACGTCTACCTATGCCAGAACGACGTTTCTCTGGACAGACGGCCAGATTAAGAATTTCCAGATCGTCGACACTGTGATAAAAAGACACATATGCTACGAGTTTCTGCTCCTGTAAAAGACCTAAAGCCACAAAAGCTTTCTGCTCAAAAGCGGCACGGCACTGCTTCTCAGTCCAGGGCTGAGTGAAGCAGCGTTTTTCCAGTTCATGCATGGAAGTGCTGTCTTCTGGGCCTAATCGACGAAAAATAAGCATGCAGTGACATGAGGGCTGATCTGAAGGATGAGAGGAGTCTAACATGACGGTTACTTTATACAGAAGTCGGCCCCTGAAGCAAGTTCTTTGCTGCCCGTATAATACCGCAAGGTGATGAAGAAACGCGGTATGACGCATGCTGATCAACAGCAGTACCGCTGTCACCAGGGCGCGCATAGCGCGGGGTTATTGCACCGGGGTGCAGTTTCTTGTAATGAGAGGGACTCAGACCGCTTTGATACAAGACTTAAGTTAGTGTTAAGCTGTGCCACGTTCCGCTTCTTCCTTCGGTACCCAGACAATAGTGAAAATGAGTTCATTGTCAGCCACGGAAGTATGGGGGCAAAAAAATTTTTGATTTAAGATATATCATGATATTTCAATAGATTACGCGAGATATGATATGAAACTCGAACTCTTACCTGATCTTGGCCGTGGTGATCTCATGGAAATGGAAGCCCACTTATGCAGGAGCATTGCGACCTTTCTGTTTTTCAGTGGTCATGCTCTATACTTTCCTGTCGAAGGACAGCCTGAAAATCCCGAATTTTTACCTCGTGAGCGAAAGCTTTTATTGCCATTGGTATGGCAGGGGCGCCCTTTGGGCATGCTCATGCTGCATGGTGTACGCGCACGCGAAGTCAGGCAGCTTTTGCCGATTTTGCCTGCTCTACTTTTGCTTTGTTTGGAGAATCTGGCCCACATCAGAGCATCCTACCTAGATACTCTGACAGGTCTGGTTACAGAGCGTACTTTGTACGAGCAGATGGAGGAGACCGCAGCTAGGGTACGTGCCCATCTGGATGATCCGGCCCAACCTGACGACCGTCCTGCACCTCTGCATCAGCTGTGCATGGGCCTTGTAGTGTTGCGTCTTCGCAATGGTGAAGACATGGCCAGAGAGCACGGTTACGCCTTTGAGGAAGATATGTTGCGCCGCTTGGCAGATGCCTGTCGTGACGGCCTGCCATCCGATGTGACTGCCGCTAGAGTTGGACGGCATGAACTGGCTCTTCTGTTGTCTGTCAGCGGTCGTAGCGCCTGCCATAGAGAGGCGGCGGCTGCGCTGGAACGAATGTCTGCCATACGTCTGTCGGATCCGCTGTCTGAAAAAGTAGTGGAGCCGCAGCTGTGTGCAGGGCATGCCGTCTATCCTCAGGATATGCAGGGATCAGATTTGCGCCTGCCCATGTTTGAGCAGGCACGGCGTCTGATGGCCCTTGCCCGTCAGGCAGCCAGTATGGCCGGACAGGACAATATATCGAAAAGCCGTATTATACCCTTTGCGCGCATTCTGCAGGATGGAGGCGTGGTTTTGGAAAACCTGTCCATGGGCCGCATCAGGGTAAATCTCGGCAGGCAGTGCAAGGCCCGTGAGAACATGCGTTTTGCCGTTTGGGGTAACTTTGGTCAGTCATGCTATAAAGGCGAGCTGACGCTGCTGCATGTGCGCGATAATGACGCCATAGGAGAGATGCTGCATCTGCACGACGCTACACTGGTCCCAGAGACGGGTGACCGTCTAGCCCTGCTTGACAGCCTGCCGGAGCTGGACCCTCTGGATGTCGGGCAGACGCTTCTGGGCAGGCAGGATCAGGCTCAGGCGCCTCCTCTGCAACATATGCATGCTGATGCAACAGAGGATAGCGAGACGCTGTGCAGCCATGGTGCGTTTCTGGTCAGGCTGGCACGTGAGCGGGAAAAATATCAGTGTTTTACTCTGGCTGTTCTGCGCCTGTCACCCTCCGAAGCCATGGAAGATGATATTCGCATGCGTGAATCCCTTGATAGTCTGTGGCAGAGTCAGGGGGCACAGCTTGCCGCAGACGAACATTCTTTTGCCGGCTATTACGGCAGCAATGGCTTGATTGTCTTTCATCCTGACGCTGTAGGTGAGGCATTACTGCTATTATACAGAGAGATGGTGCAGGCTGTCGGGCAGGATGGCTTGCAGATAAGTGTAGGTCTGGCGACATATCCTTTTTTGCAATATCGTAAGGCCGAGATGCAGGACTGTGCGCTTAAGGCTTTGGAGTATGCTCTTTTGCTGCCTGCTCCCCATGTGGGCCTGTGCAATTCTCTGGCACTGAATATCAGCGCCGATCGCCGTTACAGTCTAGGGGATGTCTTTGGCGCGATAGAAGAGTATAAGCAGGCCCTGCTGGCCGATGCCGGTAATGCTACGGCATGGAACTCCCTAGGGGTCTGTATGGCTGCACTGGGACGTCAGCACGAGGCGAGACGACACTTTCTGGAAGCGCTCAAGTGCAAGCCCGACACTGCCATGACCGCACAGATATGCTATAATCTGGGTACAGTTTGTCAGCATCTGGATGAGCGCCGTGCTGCGGCGCGCTATTATCGCCGATGTGCGAGTCTGGAGCCCAATCATCTCTTTGCCCATATACGTCTTGGGCAACTGTGTGAGCAGGGTGGTCGTCGCAGTGAAGCACGGGCTTTTTATGAGCGGGCTGCCGCCATTGAAGATACCCGGACTGACGGCTCCAGCTTGGCGCGGCGTCATCTTGCACGGGTTGCCGTACGACAGCGGCGGGGGATGGAGGCACGGGAGCTTTTGCATGACGCTCTCTTGCGCAACCCCCATGATGCGGCAGCTATGCTCTTACTGGCCGGAATATATCTGGACAGCAGAGAAGACCCTGCTGTAGCTGAGCTGCTGGCTAGAAGAAGCGCTAACCTGCATGACAGGCCCGAGGCCTGGCAGACGCTGGCCAGAGCGCTGCGTGAGCTGGGTCGTGAGGATGAGGCTCGTCTGGCCGATGCCCGTGCCGTATTGCGCTGATACTGTCCATGCAGGAGCGTACGGCTGGACGGAGTGGTAACTCTGTTGTATGCAGGAACAAGTATAATATTTCAGAATATTTTTTGGGTATGCGAGGGAGTTATGGGATACATGGGAAAGATTTTTGGCGCTTTGTTTATCCTGTTTGCCTTTTTTTATGTTTTATGGGAAATGGAGTATGGTACTCTTTCTGAAACGCAGATGCGCACCTTGCGGGCTACCCTGGAGGAATATCGCAGTGATCCGGAAATGGCAGCCTGCCGAGGCTCTCTGATTTTCAACGAAGATGGTAGTTTGCAGCGTCATCGAGCCGATGAGTATTTTACCTGTGTGGAGGCTATTCAGAAAAGGCGCGAGCAGAGACGTAAACAGGCCGAGGCTGACAGCGAGGCCAGCAAACGGCGATAAGACAGGGCCGGTATCGCTGTTTACAGCTCAAAGAGGTATCGAAAATCTAGAGAACGCGAATCGAGTTCATCCTCCTGTAACTCCTTGATAAAAAGCATGGTCAAGGCAAGAGAAGTTTTTGTCTGTTCGGTATGTGGGGCGCAGACGCTGCAGTGGCGTGGGCAATGCCCTAGCTGCCATGAGTGGAACAGCCTGGCAGCCCAGACCCGTCCTCGCAGCAGCAGGGCAGAACGTAGCAGTACGGTGAACAAGGCGACAGGCAGCCCCCTGCCCCTGCGGGATGTACGCGATGCCGGACACAAGGCATACGGCAGTGGTCTGGCCGCGCTGGACCGCGTTCTGGGCAGAGGTCTTGTTCCGGGTGCAGTCATCCTTATTGGCGGGGAGCCGGGCATCGGTAAATCCACACTCTTACTGCAGGTAGCAGGACTGGTAGCAAGAGGCGGCCGACAGGTACTCTACGCCAGTGGTGAAGAGTCCCTGCCGCAGATCAGGGCACGCGGTGAACGCTTGGGTATGCTGGTCCCTGATCTGCTGGCCCTTGCTACGTCACGAGTAGAAGATGTACTTGAAGCCATACAGACGGCTAATCCCCCCGCACTGGTGGTGGTGGATTCGGTGCAGACGTTGACCAGTCTTGAAGCAGAAGGCCTACCTGGCAATGTCAGTCAGGTACGGGCAGTGGCAACAGCTTTACTGGAGGTCTGTCGTCGTACAGGCAGTACGCTGATGCTGGTGGGGCATGTGACGAAAGACGGCGTACTGGCCGGGCCACGTCTGCTAGAGCATATGGTCGATACCGTCATTTCTCTTGAAGGTGACCGGCGTCAGATGTTCCGTTTGTTGCGTGTATTCAAAAACCGTTTTGGCCCCAATGAAGAACTGCTCGTCTTTCGCATGGGGCAAAGTGGCATGGAGGTAGTGGACGATCCCTCCACCTTTTTTCTTGATGCGCGCGATGCCTCCTTGTCTGGCACGGCAGTGGTCATGGCTGTGGACGGCCAGCGCCCATTGGCCGTGGAAGTTCAGGCTCTGGTCACCCGGACCTTTCTCAGCATACCACGCCGTACTGCCCTGGGTTTTGACGCTAACCGTCTCAATCTGTTACTGGCTGTGCTGGAAAAACGCCTCAAACTCAATTTCAGTCAGGTGGATATTTATGCCAAGGTTGGAGGGGGCATGCGCCTCAATGAACCGGGACTGGATCTAGCGCTGGTGGCGGCAGTGCTGTCCTCATATTATGATGTGCCTCTGCCGGAAAAATGTGTGCTCTGGGGTGAGGTGGACCTGAATGGACAAATCAGGCCGGTAGCCGCACAGGAACAGCGTCTGTCACAGGCACGACGGCTGGGTTTTGATCCCATTATCCATCCCGCTATGGATGCTGGGGGGGTAAACGCCATTGCCGCCATGCAGCGGCGTCTTTTTAGAAGATAGGCTGGTAGCAGGATGGCGCTGGAAGTAGAACGTAAATATCTGGGCGTGGATCAGGCATGCCTGCGTCACAGGCTGCGTCTGCTGGGGGCTCGACCCTTAGGCGCGCACTTCGAGGGTAACTGGGTCTTCGATACGCCAGATAATACCCTTTTTGCCTCCAGACGGCTATTGCGTCTGCGCCGCCAGGAATGGCCCGACAAAGTACGCCATGTGCTGACCCTTAAACTGCCTGTCGCTGACGATGGCGTACATAACTGTAAGGTACGGGAAGAGCTCGAGCTGAACATACAGGATGCTGTAGCTATGACGGCCGTATTGCAGGGTCTGGGCTACCGTGTGCGGGCTCGTTATGAAAAAGTACGTGAACCCTGGCTGATAGGCAAAGTGGAAGTCGCTCTGGATATACTGCCTTTTGCCCATGTACTTGAGATGGAAGGCCCGGCACAGGCTTTGGAACAGGCTGCCCTTGTCCTTGACCTTGACAGATACACCATCAGCACCAAAAGTTATCATCAACTGCATCAGGAATGGCGGATGAGTCAGGGCTTGCCCCCCTGTTTGAGTTTTGTTTTTTCACAGGACAAACAACGGGACTGGCGGGAGAGCCTGGGGCTTGCCCCTGACGGGACAGACCAGTTGATGCCGGAAGCAGAGGAGGGAGCCCATGCCGTTTGACCATGATGAGCCGTACAACGGGATTGAAGGTGACAGTCACGTTCTTGTGTCCAGAAAACTGAAAGAGCCGGACCGCTATCGCGTTCTTCTGCATAATGACGATTATACCAGTATGGACTTTGTGGTAAAGGTGCTGCGTACCGTCTTTCATAAAAACCAAGAAGAAGCTACTGCCATCATGCTGGCAGTGCACAGGCAGGGCATAGGGCTTTGCGGCATATACACCCGTGAGGTGGCTGAAGCCCGGGTGGCCCGTGTGCAGTCTGCCGCGCGCGTGGCGGGTTTCCCGCTAAAATGTACCATGGAAAAAGATTGATCGGGACGAGACTATGCTGAGTGAAGAAGTTCATAAAATTGTGCGTGACGCACTGATGGAAGTGCAGCAGCGCAGACATGATCTGTTGACAGTGGAGCATCTGCTTTTTGCGCTCAGCAACAGTGCTGACGGTCGGCTGGTGCTGGAGGGCAGCGGAGCCAGCATTGAGGTGCTGCACGACCAGCTGGAGAATTTTTTTGATAAGGAGCTGGATAGAGTTGAAGGCACTGACACCTATGAAGTCAGCCAGACAGATGGTGTCATGCGTGTGCTGCAGCGAGCGGTTGTTCACACACATTCAGCCCAGCGCGATGTTGTGGAAGTGGGTGATCTGCTAGTGGCCATCCTGGATGAAGAGGAAAGCTACGCCAGCTATTATTTACTGAAGCAAGGCGTGGAACGTCTGGATATTTTGACATTTATCTCGCATGGCATGGAGGGTGGCAGCGGTTCGCGCGGTGTGGAGCAGGAAAAAGCCGCATCGAAAAAAGAACAGGAAGAGGGAAATGGCAAAAAAGACCCCCTTGCCTTGTATACGACAGACCTGACTGCCCGTGCACGCGAGGGGAAGATTGACCCACTCATCGGACGTGAGCAGGAGTTGGATCGAGCCATTGAGGTACTCTGCCGCCGCCGCAAGAATAATCCTCTGTTCGTGGGAGAGGCCGGGGTCGGTAAAACAGCCCTGGCTGAGGGGCTGGCCCTGCGTATGGCAGAAGGGAGGGTGCCCAATGCTTTTGGTGCCACACGTCTTCTAGCCCTCGATATGGGCATAGTGCTTGCCGGTACGCGCTACAGAGGCGATTTTGAGGCGCGGCTCAAAGCCATAGTGGATGCCCTACGTCAGGAGCCAGATGCTATCCTCTTCATAGATGAGATACACACCATTGTCGGCGCAGGGGCTACCTCCGGCGGCAGTATGGACGCCTCCAATCTGCTCAAGCCAGCCTTGGCAAATGGTGACATCCGCTGCATCGGCTCCACGACACATGAGGAGTTTCGGAATCATCTGGAGAAGGATCGCGCTCTGGCCCGGCGTTTCCAGCGTATCGATGTACGTGAGCCGAGCATGGGAGACTGTCTTGCCATCCTGCAGGGGCTGCAGGGCCGTTATGCTCAGTACCATCGTGTGCGGTATGGCAAAGCCGTTTTACAGGCCATAGTAGAGCTTTCTGCCCGGCATGTGCGTGATCGTCTGCTGCCAGACAAGGCTATTGATGTTCTGGATGAGACAGGAGCTGCTGTGCGTCTGGCCAGGGGCGGAGATGAGGGCAGGCGACCGTCTGTGAGTTTGGCCGATGTAGAGCGTATCGTGGCCCGTATGGCGGGAGTACCTGTCCGTACGGTATCAAGTCGTGAGCGCACCCGTCTCGCCCATCTGGAGCGAGACCTCAAGGCACAGGTCTTTGGACAGGATGCAGCCATAGAGGCAACCGTACGTGCCATCCTGCGTTCCCGTGCCGGTCTTGGGCAGGAGCAGCGCCCGACCGGTGCCTTTCTGTTCTACGGACCTACAGGCGTAGGCAAGACAGAGGTGGCCCGCAGTCTGGCCCGGCTTATGGGAGTGGAGTTTTTGCGCTATGATATGAGTGAGTACATGGAAAAGCATTCTGTGGCGCGGCTCATAGGCTCACCCCCCGGCTATGTGGGCTTTGATCAGGGCGGTCTGCTGACCGAGGCTGTGCGCAAGGCTCCGCACTCAGTGGTTTTACTGGATGAGATGGAAAAAGCCCACCCGGATGTTTTCAATATTCTGCTGCAAGTCATGGACTATGGTACTCTGACCGATAACACCGGTCGTAAGACGGATTTTTCACATACAATATTGATCATGACGTCCAATGCCGGGGCGTTTGAGATGTCCAAGACATCCATTGGTTTTGGTCAGACAGCCCCTGAAGATATTGCCCGTAAGGCCTTCAAGGCTGTGGAAACGACGTTCAGCCCCGAATTTCGTAATCGACTGGATGGCCTAATCCCGTTCAGTGCCCTGACGCAGGAGATGATGGAACGTATCGTAGATAAATTTCTGGCCGAAATCAGTCAGTCACTGGAAACACGACAGGTGCGGCTTGCTGTGGAGCCCAAAGCCCGGCAATGGCTGGCCTGCAGAGGCTATGACCCTGCCATGGGGGCACGACCCATGCGCCGCCTTTTGCGTACAGAGGTGGAAGACGCCCTGGCTCATGAGCTGCTCTTCGGAGCGTTACAGAAGGGTGGGACAGCCCGTCTGGGCCTCGATGGCGACAAACTGGTTTTGCGCCCCAGAGCTCGTATCGCAAGCAAGGCACATGGCTAAGCAGTAGGAGCGACATGAATGCTCTTATAGCGCAGTATGTCGCGCTCTTTCCCCGGCCAGAAGAGGGGAGAGAAGACGGTCTGCTCTGTACTGGTGGTGATCTGCATCCGGCCCGCCTGCTGGCGGCCTACAGTATGGGTATCTTCCCCTGGTATGATGCTGGTTCGCCCATTCTCTGGTGGTCACCGGATCCGCGGTGCATTTTGCTGCCGACTGAGTTTCGTCTGCCAAGGCGCAGTGCCCGCGTTTTGCGGCGCAGGCCTTTTGAGCTGACGTTGAATGCGGCTTTCGGGCAGGTCATTCGTTGCTGTGCCCAGCCGCGCGAGTCTGGCGGCGGCACTTGGATTACGCCAGACATGATAACTGCTTATGAGTTGTTGCATGAACTGGGCTATGCACATTCCGTGGAAGCGTGGCGTGATGGGCAGCTGGCTGGTGGCCTTTACGGCGTTGCCTTGGGAAAAGCTTTTTTTGGAGAATCCATGTTCTGCCGGACATCCGAGGCGTCGCGTGCTGCACTGGCTGGGCTGGTGAGTCTTTTATGCCTGCGTGGGGCAACCCTGCTGGATTGCCAGCAGCAGAGTCTGCACATTATGCGTATGGGTGGATGCCTCGTGTCACGCAGGGAGTTCTTACTTCAGCTGCAGAAGGCCCTGCCCCCAGAAGGCAGGGCCGGAAGGGCAGGCAGTGAAAGCCGCTGGCAGCCTTGGGAAGAGCACTATGACTATTCAGTCATAAGCGGCTCGTGGATATCTAGATCATAAAAGGCCCATACGGTAAAGGGCAGAGAGTAATCCGGAGCCTTGTCGAAACGTATGAATCCTGTACTCTTGCCTTCAGGGATATTGCTCAACGGGGCTACACCTAGGGGGACGGGCATTTCCAAGGGGCAGACAGTGACCTTTTCGATATGATCGGCATAGCGCTGTTCAAGGTAGGCCACAAGAGCCTTGCATTCTTCCAGGGTGAAGGCTTCAAGAATGCTGCGTAAGGCGGCCTCGCGAGTAGCCCCCTGCAGGATTTCCTGTGGTACATCGGGGTCTGGAGGACCAACAAGATCTTTATCAAGAAGAGCGGCCAGCTCTGCTGCATCGGCTCCATACCGGAAAAGATGTGCTTCCACATGGCGGCGGCCCTTGAAAGCACTTAAGGTAATACATGCAATATAAACACGATCCATGGGCGCATCAGTCGGTGCTGCGGCAAAGTACTTTTCCATGATTCTTCAGACCTCTTTAGTCCAGGGTGAGAGAATACCCGCGTGTTTATATCCTAAAAATACCTGTTTTGGAAGCTGGTTAGTCCCGCTCCCACCACCATTGCGCACGGTGGCAGAGCAGGTCTATATCTCCAGCAGCGGCTAGATTAAGCATCTGGCGGTATTGATGTACAGCCTCATGGCAGTAGGGGTTAGCGTCAAAAAGTCCACTGAACAGCTGGGCGTCTTCGGTCAGCATCTTTTGTGCCGCCTGCTGGCGGCGGCGGAAGGAGGGCGTCAGGAAGGGCAGTAGTTCTTTTTGCTGAGCAAGCATGGCGAAATAAGCTAGGTTAGTGATGAAGTTCATGCTCTGTATACGGGCCATGGCCTGATCATGCTGTGCGGCTGTACAGGTGAAGATGCGGCAGCCAAGCCTGATGAAAAAATTTTCAACCAGTGCCAGATGACCTGCCTCTGCATGTGCTCCAGGTATGATGGCTACAGGCAGATCAGCCCCATGTTCGGGGTTCGGACCAAATAAGGGGTGTGTACCCACAACCGGCCCCGACCACGCACGGGCCATCTGGCGCAGAGGTCCTTCCTTGACCGAAGTGATGTCGGCCAGCACAGCTGTGCTCGGCAGATAGGGGCAGACTTTGGCCAGTACATCAGGCAAGACGGCAGCAGGTACACAGAAAAGCGCGAGGTCTGTTGCGGAACATACCTGACTGATACGCATTGTCGTCAGGGGTTGATCCAGGCCCTCCATTTCAAGACCGATCCTGCGGCCGCGTTTGAGTAGCATGGAGCCCATGCGTCCCTGTGCGCCTATGATGAGTGTCTTGACGGGTAGAATACCACAGAAATCAGCACTCATAGCAGATGGCTCCAGACATCCCAGAACTGCGGGAAGGATTTGCGCACCACAGAAGGGTCATCCAGACGGTCGCGCACATGCAGGCTCGGATCACGCAACTCGAGCAGGGCCAGGGACATGGCCATACGGTGATCATTATGGGTTGAGAGCATGACTCCCGCTGGTAGGCGTGGCGTATGCAATCTACTGTGTTCATGCCCTACCAGACCACCGGTACCGTTGATCAGCATGCCGTCAGAAAGCTGATCAATCATGACCCCCAGCTTAGCCAGTTCACAGGCTGGCGCATTGATGCGGTCGGATTCCTTGATACGCAGGTGTGCCACATTGCTGATACGGGTGGAACCGGTAGCAAAGGAGGCTAGTACTGCAACTGTGGGCACGAGGTCAGGGCAGGCCCCCATATCTAGGCTAACACCATGCAGCGTGGAAGGGAAGACCGTAACAGTGTCGTTTTCCAGCTCAAAATGTGCACCCATACGCTCCAGTATGTCCAGCATGACTCTGTCGCCCTGCAGGGTGTCAGCGCGCAGACCACAAACTTTCACTGGTCGTTGCCCCAGAGCTCCGGCAGACAGAAAATAGGAAGCACCGGACCAGTCCCCTTCCACACAGAAATTACCTGACCGATAGGGACCGGGGGTGATGCGCACTCGCAGGCAGCCGGGCTGTGCATCGTCCAGACTGCGCCATTCTGTTGGGCTCAGGACCTGCCAGGGACTGTTCGTATCACGGATTTTGTGGCGGCTTTCCACAGAGAAGCTGATGCCGAAATCTTCCAGACACTGCAGTGTCAGGCCGACATATGGCCAAGAGACGGCCTTGGTGCCCCCAAGTTCAATAGTAAGCGGGGCAGAAGCCAGCGGTGCGGCCAGCAGCAGGCCGGAAAAAAACTGGCTGGAATAATCCATACCTATACAGGATACTCCGTCAACCATATGGGGATTGAGGCCTCCTGCCTGTAAAAGCAGGGGAGGACAGTGGAGCTTTTTTTCATAGACAATGCCTGCCCCCAGACCGGTAAGGGCCCTGCAGAGGTCATCCAAAGGGCGTTCATGCATGCGTCCTTCACCATATATATGAAAGAGGCCCTGTCCTGCAGCCAGTACGGCAGTGAGCAGGCGACAGGTTGTGCCGGATTCGCCTACATTGCAGACAAGGGCTTTGCCCTGTCCACCCTGCGGTGCCTGACCAATCCCTTCTACCTGCCAGGAGTCTTCTTCAGGCAGGGGAGTGAATCGCACGCCCACAGCCTCAAGGATAGTTCGTGTGCAAGCAAGGTCGGCACTGTTCAGTATATGGCGCAGGGTGGACTGGCCCCTGGCTAGGGCTGCACCGATGCAGTAACGGTGTGAAAGGGATTTGGAGGCCGGGGCCGTGACCGTCAGGACCTGTTCAGCAGTGGCGCTCATGGTTTTCAATACCTTCTTCGGGGTCATCAATATTCATGCGGTCAAGTTGTGGGCCTGTAGGGTAGCTGCCCAGTATACGGAAGCTGGTACAGGCGTGGCGCAGTTCGTCCAGCAGGGGAGCGTGTGCCGCATCTTCCAGATTACTCTCCACATCGGCAAAGAAGACGTATTTCCAGCACTGACCGCGCATGGGGCGTGATTCCAGCTTACGCATGTTAATGTTGTGACGGGCCAGCAGGTCCAGTACCAGCGCCAGTGCACCGGATTTGTCCGGCAGGGTGAAGAGCATGGAGGTCTTGTCAGCGCCGTTGTACTTGCCGGGCGTGGGGCGGGGCAGTGCTCCGTTTTGTGCTGTGCCTGTCGTGTGCGGGCCGATGATGACGAAGCGCGTCCAGTTACCTGGCTCGTCCTCAATATGTCGGGCCAGGATACTCATACTCATCAGATCGGCTAGTTTGTGATGACCAATGGCCGCCGCGTCGGGCTGCTCCATGGCTTGTCGAGCAGCTGCGGCCGTTGATTCCACGGGAATGGGGACTGCATTGGGCAGATGGGCGCGCAGCCAGACGCCGCACTGGGCCAGAGGTTGAGGGTGCGAATAGACCCTGCGTATGGTGGCCATGTTAGGCGCATTGCTCAAAAGGCAATGCGAGATGCGTGAGAAAAGCTCTGCCTGTATAAAGACATCATGCTTGAGAAAAAGGTCAAAGCTCACTCCTACAGTGCCCTGCAGGGAGTTTTCCAGCGGTACTACACCCAGCTCACACTGTCCCAGCGTCACCTCCTCGAATATCTGGGCTATGTCTCGACATGCGTGAAAGGTGGCTGCATGCCCCAGGTATTCCAGGCCGGTGAAGTAGGAAAACGTACCTTCAGGCCCGAGATAGGCTACACTTTGCGGACGCTGCATGGCGCGGGAGGAAGAGAGTATTTCTCGCCAGATGGCTCGCAGATGTTCTTCTGGCAGTGGTCCGGGATTGTGGGCAGCCAGATTGTCCAGCACTTCACGTTCTCGTAGAGGCTTGAAAATGATACCGGGTACATTGGCCTTGATGCGGCCTACTTCGCGGCTCAACTCAGCTCGATGGTTGAAAAGACGCAAAAGTTCCTGATCTACAGCATCAATTTCTTTACGGATGGCTGTCAGGCGTGCTGTCCCGGCTTCAGAGCTCACAGTTTGTGTGCTCTTGTCTTCCCTGTCTCCAAGGTTCATGCCTAGACCTCCTGTATGTCTTCGCGTACACGCATACCGAAATGACGGCCTGCTTCGTCGATGCGGCAGAGTACTGTATCGCCGGGCTTGATGCCTACCACACTCAGCGGCGTACCGTCCGGCGCAGTAAGACGAATGGTTTCGGCGTTCTGCAGGAAGACTGTTCCGGTTTTTACTCCGTCCTTGCATTCTACGCGGGCTTCGATAAGCAACATGGGGCGGATTTCTATCTTGACCCGGCCAAGAATAGCCAGAGAGCTCCTGCCGACAGCATCTACAATAAGTACCTCTTGCCCTGCGCGCAATTCACCCAGATAGGTAGTCTTGTCATGTGGCAGGCGTGTATAGGCATGTACTGCTCCTGCATTAATACGGAAGGGACGCGCTGCCACATATTCATTATGCTCGGTTTCGGCATGCACCAGAAAGGTGAACGCACTGGAGTTGCCCACCAGCATGCCCTGACCTCGCTGCAGAAGAGAAAGAGTGTCGGCACAGACACGATGCCCAAGGCCCACAGGCTCCACCCGGGTGATGACACCGGGAACGAGGCATTCCTGCTCCTGTGCCAGTTTGCATTGCGCAACAATACCTTTGAGCTCATCCATAGCCTCCGGCAGGACAACGATACCCGCAACACCACGTTGCAGTATGCCTGCGGCCAGGCGGGCTTCTTCCAGATTGCCGACCTCTGCCAGAACGGCCTCGCTCTGCGCCAGCAGATTTTCTACGGGGATGACCTCCCAGCCACGCGCCAGTACTACTCGCTCGCCCTGTCTGAGGCGTGCTAGGGCTTCCTCTTCATCGGCCTTGCATGTAAGTTTGATTACGTGCAGATCATCATATGCCCAAACAGGGCAGCGAGAAAGCGCTGCCACCTGTTCCACATGGTCACGTGGTACGATGACGCCATCCACACCTGATTCCAGCGCCAGGGTGACCTCCACCTTATCAAAGGGAGAACAGCAGAAATAGATCTGGGCCATTTATTCCTCCACTATGTTCAGAGCCTGTTCTACAGTAGCATCATCGTGCACTATGGCGCGCAGAGCTTTGACCAGATTCCTGCGGTTGGGGTGCTGGAAAACATTCCGTCCTACGGAGATACCGGCCCCGCCGGCTTTGATGGAATCACTGACCATTTCCAATATTTGGAGAGTAGATTCCATGCGTTCTCCCCCGGCAATAACCACAGGCACACAACAGCTGCTCACCACTTCGTGAAAACTGTCCATATCACCGGTGTAGGGTACCTTGACGATGTCAGCGCCCAGTTCTACACCTACACGGGCGCAGTGGGCGACTACGGCCGGATCATAGCTGTTTTGTACGCGTGGGCCACGGGCATAGACCATGGCCAGCAATGGCATCTGCCAGTTGGCGCAAGCTTCTGACACTCTGCCCATGTCTGCCAGCATCTTTCCTTCGTTATCATCCCCTAGGTTGACATGTACAGAAACACAGTCTGCACCGTGTTTGATGCCTTCTTCCACAGTGCCTACCAGGGTCTTGGTATTGCCATGGGGAGAAAGGGCAGTAGAGGCAGAAAGATGGACGATGAGGCCCACATCCCTGCCTGCGCTGCGGTGCGAGCAGCGAATAAGCCCCTTGTGCATGAGCACAGCATCAGCTCCGCCTTCGGCCATGTCGTTAACGGCCTCGCGCATGTTGATGAGGCCTTCGACTGCACCCAGAGTGACACCATGATCCATAGGTACGATGATGGTGCGGCCGTTTTTACGGTTGATGATGCGTTCCAGGCGAACATTTTTACCGAGATACATGGAACTCTCCTTATTTTGTGTATCGCTTGATGTTTTACCCTGCTCCCCCGTAGCCTTAAAACGAAAAAAGGCCGCAGGGGGTATGCCTGCGGCCTTTGGAACTTACGGACATTGTACGTCAATCAAGCTCCTGACCACAGGCCTGACTAAAGTACGCAAAAAAATAAATACAAAAAGAAAAAGCGTACTGAAGAGGTGTAGTAGAAATAGATTGACGCATGATAAACTCCGTTAACAAAAATACATAGCCTTGACTACAGTCAATGTCAAGCGCTGGAAAGATTTTTTATTCCTGCACAGCAGCGGCCGAAATTGGGCGCAACTTGCGACTCAGAAGGCGTTGATAGACGAAATCACCCGCCTTGACATTGGCAGGTACAGATGTCAGGGGAAATTCTGCCCGCCCCATACTGCGATGGCCTCCGGCAGTACCTACATCGTAAAAACAGGCATCGGCCAGACGGCCTATGTCGCGCCCTCCGTCACCGCGAAAGATGACGATGACGGTTTTGGATACTACGCCGGAAACAGCAATCCATTTCAGGCCGTGCACTTTGGTGAAAAAATCGGCAATTGCTACCAGCAGGTCGGCGCTGTCCACTTCGTTGAGGTTGACCAGCGCTCCGCCCCGGCAATCGCGCAGGTTACGGAAAGCGCGACTGAAGATGGGTAGCCAGGCACGCAGATACTCGCTGCGGATAATGCGCTGCAGCAGCGAAGTATCGGCCTGTTGCGACAGCCACTGATAGGCACGCAGATCTTTTTCTCCGCCGGAACGGGCAAAAGCTGCTGTATCTGTACGGATACCGTAGAGTAGTGCCGTGGCCAGCAGTGGACCGGGCTTGATCCGCAGTGCTTGCAGGTAGCGAGCCATCATGCTGCTGGTTGCACCGAGGCTTGGCCTGATATCGCAGAGGCCATCCTTAGTCAGGCTGGTTCCCAGGTCGGTCTGTGGATGATGGTCGATGATACAAGCGAACGTCAGGCCGTCAAAGGCGTGATTATGGCAGGGCTGGGAATCCACCATGGCGAAATGCTGGTATTGAGTCAGTTTTTCCGGCTGCCATGTACGAACAGGAATGCGCAGGTAACGTATCATGGCCAGATTATCCGGTCGGGTGACTTCATTGATACGCATGATATCTACCTGACGGACCTTGCCATGCATAAGGCGTTTGAGAGCTAGGGCCGAGGCCATGGCATCAGGGTCAGCACTGATGAGCACACACCAGCGTTCGTCTCTGTTCAGACTGTTTCGCCATTGCTTCATACGGTGTACATGTTCTGCCTGAAAGGCCATATCGCTATCCTCGGCAAGGCAGGGCTGAGCGGGCCAGACAATCCAGCAGCGTCAGAGAGGGCGGGATGCCCTGCCAGTAAAATATCTCGACCAGATGTATGGCCGTACACGGCAGTCGCGCCATGAGGTTTTGTGCCGTACAGCGTTGGGGTAGAGTAAGGCTGTCCAGCGGCAGATGCTCGTCCTGCCTGCCGGGGGCGCTCCAGTGCACAAGCGCTGCCTGTTCCGGAAGTTCACTTTGCAAAAGGGTATTCTGAGCATAGCCCAGCAGATGTCCAACGTCCAGACAGAAAGCCATACCATGCTCCTGTAAAAAACTTGAGCCAAGGCTGATTACATCGGCATATCCAACATTTTCAAGAGCCAGCTGTGGTCCTTTGTTTTGGGTCAGGCTCTGCCAGTAGAATGTAAACGAGGACAGCAGGCTGCGCTGCCTTGAGATATCCGCTTCTGGCGGGTGCAGTACAGCCAGATGGGGATGCAGAAAGGTTGCTTTCTGCAGGATGGTAAAGGCCGTGATAGCAGCCTGACGGGTGTCGTGGCCTGTAGCTGGCCATGGAAGGTCTACCGGCAGGTGTACATGCCACTGCAGGGGCAGATCTGCCAGAGAAGAAGGCAGATCGTCCTGTGTGTATGTCATACATGCGTCAGACTCGAAAAAACACAGGCCTACCTCATCAACTTTGCCGCTCAGAAATGTGGCGTTTTCGGCTACAGTACCGGGCAGAGTAAAGGAGGGCGCAGCCAGACGTCCGGACAGAGCATGCTCATTCATAAAGTCTCCGCAGGCAGGGAGAGGCGCTGGGCCTGTGCGGTCAGCCGGTCGCTAAGTGCTGCAAGGCGCGCTTCTGTCTGTACCTCCAGTGGGCCCTCCTGCCGCGCAAGGGGGCGCAGGGCATCATAGAGCAGCATGGCCAGATTTTCCCAGGGGGAGGCAGCATACGTCATATGCTGAGCTGCCTGATAGTGACAGAGTGTTTTATCTAGAAAACCATGTGAGAATTCTGCAAGGCTGTTTGCGTGAGGCGTAAGCTTCAGAAAAGTACCTATACGCAGGATTTCATATTCGGGCCGTGTCAGCAGCAGCTCATAATCTGTAATCAGGCAGGGCAGACCGGTACTTCCCGCAAGCGCCTCCAGCGTATACCACAACCAGAGGGCATGGCTATGCTCTGCCGTCATGCCGTCCCGTCGGGCCAGCGAGTGTGCTACGCCTGCTGGATGGCGCAAGGCCAGTATGATGTGTACACGCAAGCCTGCTGCAGCTATGAGTGGACGCCAGAAGGGCAGCAGACGGCTCATACGTGGATCTTTCAGGCCAAGAACAGGCCGGCCAGCTGTTTTGGAGTGCAAAAGTTCCAAGGCCTGCCTGCCTGTTTCTTCCTGTGCCAGTCGTTTCAGGGATGCCGCATCAGGTCTAGTCAAACTGTGCCAGACAAGACCCTGCATGGCGAGCAGGGCCCTGTTGCACGCATAAACAGTCGCATCTTCAAAAAAGCCTTTGGGGTTGCAGGGGTGTGCACCAATAAGCTCTTCCCCAAGGTCAATACCAAGACATTGAAGGCTGCGGGCCATGGCGCTGGTGCCGCTACGGTGCATGCCAAGCACCAGCACCAGGCGGGATGTGCCGCACATTGCTATAACAGCCTTTGCACGGGCCAGCCCTGGGCCTGCGCCGTTTCTTCTGTTTTGGGGCCGCCCAGTATACAAATACTGCCCTTTGCAGCGGCTTCAGCTAGAACATCGGCAAAGTCGGCAAAGTGTTGTGCTGTGGTGCCGAGTATTTCTTCGCGTATCTGCTGCCGGGTATCGTCCGTAGTACCGGTAAGCCAGCGCGAGAGGGATTGCGCCCCCTTAGCGTCAGGCAGCAGATATGTGTCGAGATCGCCCACAGCTCCAACGATGGCCTGCGTCAACTGTGCGCTGTCAGGCTTGAAGCTGTGCAGAAAATTCGCCAGCCCGTCAAAGGCTGCCAGAGTTTCACCCACATTGGGGTCGCGGTAGGAGGCGCAGACAAAGTTACCGCTCAGAGATTCCAACGTGCAGAAAACGCCATAGGCTCCACCACGCACACGCACCTGTTCCCAGAGGCGGCCCATACGCAGATAGCGCAGGATGACACTCGCCGAGCCGTGATAGGTATAGCCCAGATCATAAAGATTGGCCCCCTTGCCTACATAGTTGATCTGGGCTGGGGCAGTAAAGGCTTCGGCTGTGGGCAGTAGCATGGGAGCAGCCAGAGGCCCGGTGACGTCAGCACTCAGAGCCGGAGAAGCAGGAAGGGAAGCCAGCAGGCGACGCGCTTCATCCTGGGCCAGGCTCAGCCCTCTGGCTTCTGCCGTACAGTCGAACACGGCCCCGGTTGAGGCAAGGATGCGGCTGCGCAGCTCTGCCAGGTCAGCCAGAAGGCGTTGCGGCTCTGTCTCCAGCTGTGCCAGCAGGCCCCGTACAGACTCCAGATAGCTCAACCCGCCCATGCGTTCGGCCAGGGCCCCGGCCCCGGTGTAGCGTGCCCGCAGGCGGGTACTCACGGCCATGTGTCCGGCGGCCTGCAGACCGTACTCAAGGCGGGCCTTGCCTTCCAGTAGCATCTGGCCCAGCCGTTCCAACAGTATGGCCTCGTTCTTTTGTGCCTCCAGCAATATGTCGTTGAAGATGGCAAAAAGATCGGGTAGCTTGTCATAGACGGCTTTGCCCGAAATGTTGAGCCAGGTAAAAAGCCTGCGCTCTCCCCAGGTGACGCCTGCAAGGGTGTCGGCACTCACGCCGCCTGTCTTGGCCGCAATCCAGGCCCCTAGCTGACTGAAGTCATGTCTTGCAGTACCTGTTTCGGTCAGGGAGCGGGCAAAGAGTGGCAGCAGCGGGATAAGCCTGTCAGGCAGGGGCGGCAGAGGCAGGAGCAGGCTGACATAGGCTATGCCCCGGGTAGGCAGCTCATGGCTGAGGCATGTCTGGGGCAGGGCACTTTCTTCCCTGGGAATGAGGGCATTTTTACGCGGCAGATCTACCAAGCCCAGGGCCGGAATTTTTGCCAGATCTTCCGGTCTGTCCGGGGTTGTCTGGGTTACCTGCAGACGACGGGTCTCGGCTGCCAGGCTCACGCGTTCGTCAGGAGTGGCAGCTGCCTGCACAGCGGCAATACGATTGGCTTCGGCCTGCAGTCGTGACGCGCCGAGGCCTGTATCAGGCAGAAGCACCACAGTGGCCCGGTGGCTGTTTTGTAGAAAATGCTCACGGATGGCGTTTTCAAAAACTTTTTCACCACTGGCTAGACGTGCCTTGATGTGTGCCAGTGGTGCTTCCCAGGCCAACGGGGCCAAAGGATCACCATCATAGAGCCAGGTGGACAAAGCCTGTATCATGGCTGCCAGTCCGCGTGGGAAGCGACCGGAATTATTTTCACGATAGGCAAATTCTACGGTATTGACGGCAGCCTCTACATCAGCCGGGTCGATGCCGTCTTCAGCCAAGCGGGCAAGTGTGTCGAAAATCAGCAGTTCGGCTTTCTGCACATCACCAGGTGCTACGCCCTTGAGCCCGGTGGAGTAGTACATCTGGCGCAAGTCCGTTTCCAAACCACATCCTGTCGTGTCTTCTCCCAGGCCGGAACTGATCATAGCCCGGCGCAGGGGAGAGCCGGGCAGGCCTTCAAGGATATGCTCCAGCATCTCCATGATCATGGCCTGACCCACATTGCCGCGTTCATCCAGCAACCAGTTAATCGTAAACTGAGCGCGCTTTTCACCTTCGGCAGCAGCATAGGGCACCTCGATGAGGCGCGGGCTCTCACGCCTGACCTGTAGCGGCACGGTGGAGTCCACAGGGCGGGCAGTATAACCCTTGAGAGCTTCGGCTATGATTGTCAGGCGTGTTTCTTCGGAGTCATCGCCCCAAAAAAAGAAACGGGCATTGCTAGGATGGTAGTAACGGCCGTGAAAATCCTGAAATGCCTTGTAGGTAAGATCAGGGATGACCTCCGGGTTACCGCCGGAGTCCAGACTGTAGAGCGTGTCAGGAAAGACTGCCTGCTGGCTCTGTTCTGCCAATACCGAGTCAGGTGATGAGTAAACCCCCTTCATTTCATTATAGACCACACCCTTATAGCTCCAGGGTGCAT
>JAFQNG010000072.1 GCA_017396005.1 Desulfovibrio sp. | reverse complement strand
CCTTCCATGAGCGCCTTGATTTTGCTTTCACATGTAAAAAAAGGAACAGAGCTGGCCGAGCGTTACAGGCTGGGACAGGAAATTTCTGACATTATCCGGCAACATCACGGCACGAGGATAATACGCTATTTCTATCAGAAGGCCGTCAATACAGGAGAAAAGCCGCGCGAATCCGACTACTGTTATCTTGGGCCGCGTCCTCAAACCAAGGAAGCGGCCATTCTCATGCTGGCTGACTCTGTAGAAGCAAGCAGTCGGACCTTAAGTGATCCAACGCCGGCACGTCTCAAAAGCCATATCGATAATATTATTAAAGGTATTTTCTCAGAGGGACAATTGGATGAGTCTGAGTTGACATTCAAGGATCTTCATCATCTAAGCGAGAATTTTCAGCGTATCTTAACTGGTATCTTCCACCAACGTATTGTCTATCCAGACAGCAAAATCAAGAACGTTTCTGGATCTGATCAGAAAAAAGAAACTGGGCACAGGTATAAGAACAGTATTAACGCCGAATACAGCTAGTATACCTATTGATGATTATAGTATAATTTCTATGTATAAAAAGATGTAGAGGGTTGGATGCTTACAGTATATTAGTTTTTGAGACGCATCTTCTCCGTTGCAAACTTTTTCTTTGTCAGGGCTGTTGCCGTAGCATTGAGGGGATCTTCCGGCCAAGGGTGTTTGGGGTAGCGACCACGCAT
This sequence comes from Desulfovibrio sp., assembly GCA_017396005.1. GTDB lineage: Bacteria > Desulfobacterota > Desulfovibrionia > Desulfovibrionales > Desulfovibrionaceae > Desulfovibrio. The sequence continues at coordinate 41,120 of JAFQNG010000072.1, read as the reverse complement.
TTCGGCACGTACAGAGGCATAGCCGTGACGCCAAAAATGCCCCAAGTCTCGTGTCACTTGCAGGGGGCGTCCGGCAGGAGAGTTGAGGTGCAGGGTTACTGCTACACGACCGTTGGCGATGATGGGCCCTTGCTCACAGCCGAAAAATTCCTGCAGTTTCGCAGCCAGCCAGGGGCCACCTGCATCACCATAAATAATAGGATGCCATGTGCCGGAGGGTGTCTGCCAGCGGCAAGGGGCAGCTTTATCCAATATATGAGTCTGCTGCGGAGACAGCAGTGTACGCAGGCCGTTATAGAGTTGTTCCGGGCTGAGAGTGCGCAATGAAGCAGATTGCGTGAGCACAGGGGCAAGCCAGTCATTCAGTCGGTCAAGCAGCGCTGCATCAGTGACATCAGGCCATCTGTCGCCCTCCAGCTCACGCAGCAGAAGAATGCGTGCCTGCCACTGTCGGGAGACATCATTCCAGGGCAGGATGGCAAGAGCTGTCGGGCCTCCCTGATGCAAAAAATCACAGATGGCCTGGGCGCAGGTGGCCGGTTCGGGCCGGGGCAGGGGGGATTCCTGCAAAAGCAGACTGTCGAGGCACTTCTGACGACGTGCATATATTTGGCCATCTGCAGAAATATCAAGCCGTTGTATATCACTGATCTGCGGGGCGAAGAGTTCCTCCAGTACTTCCAGCGAGAGCGGGGCAGCCAGACGAATTCTGCCATGTGCTCCTGTATCTGCCAGAGAGGACACAGACAGGTATTCGGTATGCGCCAGACTGTCAGTTAGCGGTAGAAGAGCTGTTTTACCTTGGCGTAGCAGATAGACAGCCTGTCCATCCTGATCACGTTGACGCTGTGCCGTCCATAATGGCCAGGCTAGGGCGGTCAGCTGCCCGAGCGCTTCCCGTTGCCGAGAGGCAGCAGCAAAAATGTCTTCTTCAAGATGGAGCAGCCGAGCCAGGCGATAGGCCTGCGCACGCAAATGTTCAGCCTCTGGAGAGCGTTTGCTGCACAGCCAGTCCAGACGATGTTCCAGATGGCTGTCAGCATGCTGTCCGTTTTTCCAGAGGGGATCGCGCTCTTCCAGCAATGCGACCAGACAGCAGGCCAGAGCGCCCTGATTGCGCTCTTTGCCGCATAAGAGCATATGGGCCAGGCGAGGCTGTGTGGGAAGGGCGACCATATGCCTGCCTCTAGGTGTAATCCGGCCCTGATCGTCCAGAGCACCCAGTATAGTCAACTGGCGACGGGCTACCGACAGAGCTGCAGTCGGAGGAACATCCAGCCAGGCCATAGCCTGAATGGCCTGCACTGTACTGACACCCCAGTGGGCCAGCTGCAAGACAAGTTCTTCCAGATCGCTTTCCAGTATTTCCGCTTTGATCTGCTGCGGCATGGCCGCTTCTTCTTCTCTAGCCCAAAGGCGGCAACAGATGCCGGCTTTGAGGCGCCCTGCCCGGCCGCGGCGTTGTGCAGCCCCAGCCAGCGAAATGCGTTTCGTGACCAGGCGGTTCATGCCGCAGGCAGGGTCAAAGCGAGAGTGTCGTGCCAGGCCGGCATCCACAACTAGGCGCACTCCTTCAATCGTCAGCGATGTTTCGGCAATGGATGTTGCCAGTACTACCTTGCGCTTACCAGAGGGGGCAGGGGCGATGGCAGCATCCTGGTCACGAGCAGAAAGATTGCCGTACAGCAGGTGTAGCGCGCGGTGTTCGGAGGTAAATGGCCTTCCAGCAGACCGGCAGTCTGCCGTATTTCACCCACCCCGGGCAGAAAGGCCAGCAGGCTTCCTGATTCGGTATGCAGAAGATCACAGATAACAGCTGCCGTGTGTCGCCAGAGCTCCGGTCCTGGCGGCAGTTCTGTTCTGCGTGGCGGCAGCCAGCGGGTTTCTATCGGAAAGGATTGTCCTTCACAGTTCAGGAGAGGGCAGTCCCCCATGAGTTTTGCCACGCTCGTGCCGTCCAGAGTGGCAGACATGACCACAAGGCGTAAATCCGGCCGCAGGACAGTCCTGCTTTCTAGGCAGAGGGCTAGGGCCAGATCAGACTGCAGGGAGCGCTCGTGAAATTCATCAAAAATAATGCAGGACGCTTGGGAAAGCTCTGGGTCTGCCTGCAGCATTCTGGTCAGGATGCCTTCGGTAAGTACCTCAATGCGTGTGGCGGCGTTACAAACATTTTCTCTTCGCATCCGCCAGCCCACAGTTTGCCCCGGCTGCTCACCCAGCAGGCCGGCCATATAGCGACCCAGTGCCCGGGCTGCCAAGCGTCGCGGTTCAAGCAGATATATTTTGCCTTTGCCCAGCCAGGGGGCCTGTAGAAGCCAGAGAGGAAGACGACTGCTCTTGCCCGTACCAGGCGGGGCAGTCAGCGTCAGTCTGCCATCATGTTCCAGAGCTTGCAGAATGGCAGGACGTAAAGAATCCAGAGGGACTGGAGGAAAATGGATGAAGCGGGGATTTTGCGACATGACTTTTTTGCTGGCTTTCAGGGCGATGTCAGTGTATTGACATATGAGACGACTGTTAGAGGAAGCAGATGGAATTAAACACCAGTGGTATCATAGGCCAGAGTACGACGCTGGCCGAAGTCTTCAAGATTCTCGGTAAGGTGGCGCCCACTGACAGCACAGTACTTGTAACCGGGGAATCAGGAACTGGCAAGGAATTGCTGGTACGGGCGCTGCATGCTAACAGTCCCCGTGCTGATAGTCCCTTTGTACCCATCAACTGTGGCGCCATCCCTAAGGAGCTGCTGGAAAGCGAACTTTTCGGCCATGAAAAGGGAGCCTTCACACATGCCATCCGTTCCCGGTCGGGCCGTTTTGAAATGGCCGATGGCGGGACTGTCTTTCTGGATGAAATTGGAGAGATGGATTTGAGCCTGCAGGTAAAAATATTGCGTGTTCTGCAGGAAAAAGAGATAGAGCGGGTAGGCGGCAACGGCTGCAAAAAGGTTGATGTGCGCATCGTGGCGGCCACTAATCGTGACCTTGAAGCCGAAGTACAGGCGGGAAATTTTCGGGAGGACCTTTACTACCGCCTCAATGTCATCCCACTGCATCTGCCCCCGCTTCGGGAGAGAGGGGGAGATGTGCTTCTGCTGGCCCGATATTTTCTGGAACAGTACTGCCGTAAGAAAGGGCGTTCTGTACTGGCCCTTGCAGCAGATACGCAGAGAGTCCTGCTTGCCTATTCCTGGCCGGGAAATGTGCGTGAGCTGGAAAACTTCATGGAACGCATGAGCATTCTGGTAGACGGCAGCATAGTGACACCTGATGATCTGCCAGCCAAGATACTGGATCAGGTGGGTGATATATCTCTTCTGCCAGAGATAGAAGAAGCTGGTCAGTCCGAAACTGCAGTCGCGCAGTCTGTAGAGATTGTACAGACCCCTGTTGCGGGCACCGCTGCAGATCCGGGTTCATTCGTCTGGCCTGATCTTGCTGTTATGGAGGCTCACGGTCTGAATCTGAAAGATTTTCTTGATGTAATGGAGAACCGTCTTATTGATGAGGCTCTGGGTAAAGCTGAGGGCGTCAAGAATCAGGCGGCCGAACTTTTGGGCATCAAGCGGACAACATTGATTGAAAAACTGAAAAAACGCGGTCAATAAAATGCCCGACAGGCATGGACATTGCATGAATACAGCCAGGCGCTGCCGTTCCAAAAGGTTGGTAAAAAAGATTTTTCCAATGATGACAAAATGCTTCTACGCCGGAGCATCCCGGCCTCATAAAAACGTCAAACGCGGGGCAAAAGTATCAGGGTTGTGTTTTTTGCTGGCTGCTGTGCTTTCGCCTTTTCTGCCTATGGATGGCTGTGCTCTTGCTGCGGAGGATGATGCGCGTGGGCAGATACTCTCCCGGCAGGATATTCGTGCCAAGGTAAATACCGGAGGGCCTGAAGACTGGCCTGAAGCCGGGGGGCTCTCTACGGTCAGCCCTGTTCCGCCATCTGGCGGGTCAGTCTCTCCTCCCGTGGCAGAGCAGGATATGCCGTCTGCGCCTGCAGTACTGCCTGCCGAAGCTGTATCTGAACAGCCTTCAGGGCAGAGTGTGTCAGAGACCAGCCCGGTCGTCCGTCAGGGCGCCAGTGCTACAGGTACTGTCAGTGGTGAGGTGACCGGGCTGCCCGTTATGGCTGTACCTGAGGAAATGCAGGAGGAGGCACAGCCTCCTCACGAAGTCATCTATGTGGATGAGCAGGGAAATCCCGTGACCAAGCCGCCAGAGCCTGATACGATGCTGGCTGAGGCTGAACGCCTCATGGCCGAGGGAAAATACAGTGAAGCATTGCCGCAGCTGGAGCAGATCAGAGCCCTGCCCGTCATCCCGCGCGAAATGCGTGAGAAAGTACTTTACCATATCAGTGACTGTGTATGGGCATGCTACAGCGATAAACCTCTGGCGGGCTATGAGGCCATTGACTCCACGACCAAGGAGGCCATGAATGCCAACCTGCGGTCGCCACGTGTGCCTGATGCCTTGTTGCGCTTAGGGCTTGCCAACTGCAGTGTAGGCAATTTGACCGAAGGTGAGGCTTATGTCAAAGCGCTTATCCGCCGTCATCCTGATTACCCTGGGGTAGCTCAGGGGTTCACAGCCTTGGGAGAAGAACAGCTACGACAGGGGCGTAACGCTGAAGCAGAAAAGTCATTTGGCGTAGTGCTGGATGAATACCCCGAAGCCGCCGAACTGCAGGCCGCGTCAGTAGGCTTGGCGCAGGCATTGCATCGTCAGGGGGAACACAGGAAAACCCGCATCATCCTGGACTTCGTCAACAAGCGCTGGCCGCGCTACTATATAGAAGATCCTGACTTTCTATTGATGCAGGCAAGCAATGAGGAGGCTCTGAAGCAGATTTCCCCTGCCTTGGATACCTACTGGCTCTACGTCAACTTGGAGCCTGGGCGCAAAGGTAATGACGTTCTTATGCTCAAGATGGGCGATATCTACACCCGTCAGGGTAATAAGAATGCTGCGGATTTCGTTTACACTGAGATCGACAGACGTTTTCCCGATTCCCAGGCAGCCGTCACGGCACGCCTGCGCCTTGCAGAAAAAGGTATTTATGAGTCCCCGCTTGACTATGAGACCATGCGCAAGGTTTTTGCCCAAGAGTCTGAATCCCCTTTGTGGCAGGCCTACTGCGACCTTGTGGCGTCTTCTGATAGGGTGCCTGATGCGGTACTGGCCCGACTGAAGCAGGCCATGTGGCTGTACTGGGATAAGCAGTATACCGAGGCCATGGGCAAAGCTGCCGATTTTATAGATGCCTACCCTGGTCATGCTGATGTCGCGGCTGCCCGGGACGTCATCTGGCAGGCCTTCCGCAAAGAGATGGATAATGCCCTGGCTGAAGAAAACTATGGCCGGATACTTATTTTATGGAATGGTTTTCCTCTGGTGCGCGAGCGCTATGGCGAGATTGACCCTGATTTGCGCTATGCATTGGCCAGGGGCTGGCTTGAGCGCGGTGATGATCAGAAGGGCTTTGAGCTGCTTGGGGGATTTTTGCAGGGAGTCATGGACTCCAAATATGGTGAGGCAGCTTTTACAGAATTCTTCAACCGTTACTTGCAGGTTGGTGCGTGGCGCCAGATTCTTGACCTGGCCAGGCTGGTTGAAAACTGGAAACTGAAAGAGGAGTTACGCAGGCAGCTGGATTATGCCATGGCCCTTTCAGCGCAGAATCTCAATCTGGGTGGCCTTGCCCTCTCATTGTGGAAGAAACTGGCGGAACGAACCGATATTCCTCTGTATCAGCAGGCTTATGCAACATATTTTTTGGCAAGGGATGCGGAAAACAGCAAGGATATCCGCAATGCCTATCTGTTGAATAAAAAAGTCATAGAACTTTTTGGACAGCTGCAGGATGAGCGTTCAGATAAAGCCGATCCGCAACGTATCAAGGAAGCTATCGCTTCTTTGATGGATATCTGTGAAGTGGGTAATCGTGTGCCGGAGGCCCTGGAGTGGTTGAAACGTTACAATACCTTCGTACCAGAGAACTCTCCAGAATATCCCGGTCTGCGCTTTCGTGAGGCGCGTCTGTACCGCAAGCTGGGCGACAGCAACCGTGCTCAGGCTTTGCTGGAAGACGTAGCGCGTAATCATGCGGATTCACCCTATGCTCAGGCCGCACAGGGTGAACTGCGCTCTTTTGAGGTCTCGCGTGATCTGCAGAGTTTTACACCCGGAGTTGGAGCAAGGCAAAATACGGGCGAGCAGAAGGCAGACAGCGGACCTGGGGCTAGCAATTCCACATGGTCCTGGCAGCAGCCTGCAGCACAGCAGCAACAGTGACGGGCTGTTTTTGGGAAGCCGTAAAACAGGCACTATACTTCAGACAAGCTCAGGGGTATTAGCATGACTCTGCGTTCCATACAGATTGGTATTCTTGTTTTGCTTTTCTGTTTTGGTGGCTGCACAGCCGGGCTCAAGCGCGGTATGCTCGACTCGGCCTATGTGTCTTCCGCACGGCCAGCCATAATGCTTGAGGCCAGAGATATGCCTCTGGTGACTGCCGGGCGCGGCATGGCCGATCTCATGGATACCAGCGTTATAAGCGGTTTGCCCATCCATGTCTGGCTTGCCGTATACGGTAAGGGGATTGAAGGACCCTTGGCCATTGTGGCTCAGGCGCAGACGCCTCACGGCTGGTACTGGGACAGTATCATGCGCCGCCCGTTTAGCGTCAATGAATGTGTGGAACTTTTGGGTGGCATGGCTTTTCAGGCGTGTACCTTCATTTTGGATAGTCCTTATGACCCCTTTATTGCCCAGGCCTGGAATGAAGCCGTAGACGAGCGTCCTGTGCGCTGGCTGGTGCGGGCCTTTGCGGCACGCTGTAACTTTGATGAAGACAAGATTATTCTGGAATACCGTGAGCCGCTCCCGTCATACATAGCGTCTCTGGAATCTCTGCCGTATGGCCATGCTGATGCATTGCGTCTTTTCGAGCAGCGCGCACGGAAGGCCTTTGCCGTCAGTCTGCCGCCTCAAACTATTGTTTCTGTTCGAGACGGCTTCCCTGTAGGCATAGAGTGGCGCTATATGGGGGAAAGATTTCTGGGGACAGCATCGAAATATGAACTTTTTGACCCCAGATAACAGCCTGCATGAAACAGTAAAATATCACAAATCCTTAATGTACCATACATCACAGGCATAGTGCTCTGTCTGCAGCAAAGGGCTTGCAAGTTGTCTGAAGCCGTAGCGGCTATAAAACCTGTTGGCCGCTGTCATATTGCTCAAGGTTTCAATATAGCACTGTTTATAGAAACGGCGGGCAAAGTTCAGGGCCAGAGCCATCAGTTCATGAGCTGCGCCCGTTCCTCTGGCCTCGGGCAGACAGTACATTTTCTGTAGTTCACATACATCAGGGGCATCAGTCAGTTCTGCGATGCCCGCACCGCCTACGACTACCCCGGTGACATTAAGAACTACCCAGTATTGACGGCCTTCACAGGCATAGACTTCTGAAAAGCGTCCAAGGTCCGGGTCACTCCAGGCTAGGCCATCGTGATTACCGCCAAACTCTATCAGGCAGGTACGGATGACCTCTTCTACCCGGGCGTTGTCCTGCGGCAGAATTTCTCTGATAGTAAAAGGCATGTGGCCTCCATGCTGTTTTGATAGCGTTGCAGTATCTGGGCAATGATACCCTGTCTGTCATAAGCGAAAGCGAGGGCATTGCCAAGCTCGTAAAGGACATTATATACAGCCTGGGGTATACATGGCCATCACGAACGTGCAGTTTGACATATGCCGTACTCAGGTAGTAATCTCTCGCGTTAAACGTTCGCGAGCAGATATGTTGCGCCGTGACGTGCTGAATTAGCAATGGAGGACGCATTGAACCAGACCAACCGCAACCTGATGCTGTGGGCGCTTATCGCCATGGCCATGGTCATGCTTTTTAATATGTTCCAGCAGCCCCAGGGCGGGGCACATCGGGTTCCCTATACAGATTTTCTGGCCCAGGTGGAGAGTGGGCAGATATTGTCCGTGACCATGCAGGGCCATACCCTTGTGGGCAGGACGGCCGACAATCAGACCGTACAGACCTATGCCCCACAGGATTCCGGCTTAGTGGAGCGCTTGCTGGAGAAAAAGGTAGTTATCAAGGCTGAGCCTCCCGAGGCACAGCCTTGGTATATGACCGTGCTTATCTCTTGGTTCCCCATGCTACTGCTTATCGGCGTCTGGGTATTCTTTATGCGCCAGATGCAGGGGGGCAGCGGCAAAGCCATGAGTTTCGGGCGTTCTCGTGCACGTCTGCTCAATCAGGACGGTGGGGCCCGTGTGACTTTTGCCGATGTGGCTGGCGTGGACGAGGCCAAGGAAGAGCTTTCTGAAGTGGTAGAATTCCTATCTAATCCCAAGAAGTTTACCCGGCTCGGAGGGCGTATCCCCAAGGGTGTATTGCTGGTCGGCCCTCCTGGAACCGGTAAAACACTGCTGGCTCGCGCCGTGGCAGGTGAGGCCGGGGTTCCTTTCTTCTCTATTTCAGGCTCAGATTTTGTAGAAATGTTCGTCGGTGTCGGTGCATCGCGTGTGCGAGATCTTTTTATTCAGGGAAAGAAAAACGCCCCCTGCCTTATTTTTATTGATGAAATCGATGCCGTGGGGCGCAAGCGCGGCGCAGGGCTGGGTGGCGGTCATGATGAACGTGAGCAGACCCTGAATCAGCTTCTGGTCGAAATGGACGGCTTTGAAAGCAATGAGGGCGTTATCCTCATCGCAGCTACTAACCGTCCCGATGTGTTGGACCCCGCACTGCTGCGGCCAGGCCGTTTTGATCGGCAGGTAGTGGTGCCAACCCCAGACTTGCGAGGTCGACGCCGGATTCTTGAAGTGCATACCAAGCGTACCCCCTTAGAAGATGATGTAGATCTTGAGGTCTTGGCGCGAGGGACCCCCGGTTTTTCCGGTGCTGACCTGGAAAATCTGGTCAATGAGGCTGCCCTGCAGGCGGCCAAACAGAACCAGGAGCGTCTCGATATGCGCGATTTTGAGTTTGCCAAAGATAAGGTGCTCATGGGGCGCGAGCGGCGCAGCCTGATTCTTTCTGATGAAGAAAAGCGCATCACTGCCTATCATGAGGCGGGGCACGCACTGGCGGCTCGTCTTCTGCCAGGTTCTGACCCGGTGCACAAGGTTACTATCATTCCGCGTGGTCGCGCTCTGGGCGTTACTATGCAGCTGCCTGAAGAAGACCGTCACGGCTATTCACGCAACTATCTCAGAAACACTCTGGTCGTACTGCTGGGTGGACGTGTTGCTGAAGAGTTGATTTTTGACGATATTACTACTGGCGCATCCAATGATATTGAACGTGTTACCCGCACAGCCCGCAAAATGGTTTGTGAATGGGGTATGAGCGATTCTATCGGTACCTTGGCCATCGGTGAGACGGGCGAAGAGGTTTTTATTGGGCGCGAATGGGTGCAGAACAAGAACTATAGTGAAGATACGGCTCGTCTGGTAGATGCTGAAGTCAAACGTATTGTGGAGGAGGCACACAGCCGTTGTCGCAAGCTTCTGCAGGAAAACGATGCCACACTGCATCGCATTGCCCAGGCTCTGCTTGAACGTGAAACCATCAGCGGCTACGAGCTGGATTTGCTGATGGAAGACAGGCCATTGCCCCCCCTGGATGCCGGCAGAACTCAGGCAGAAGCAGACGGGGCTGCTGAAGACAGGACGGTTGCAAGCGCAGCAGGGCAGGATGACTTTATGCTGGAGCCAGAGGTGGAAGCTGGTGAAACCGTCACCAGGGTTTCTGAGTCTGAAGACGTTCCGCAGGGACAGAATGGTAGGGATGATACCCCAGGTGGCAGAAAATAGCCCTTCTGTGCCTTTCCGCTGGGTAGTGCGAAACGGCAGGGCGCTGACTACGTCGGCGCCCTTTGGCGTCGTGGGCATCGTCAATCTGACACCAGACTCTTTTTTTGATGGCGGCAGGCATTATGGGCCATGCGGCGGCCTGGCACACGCCATGCAGCTGTATGCCGATGGAGCTGACCTGCTGGATTTGGGGGCTGAGTCTTCCCGCCCTGGGGCTGTACCAGTTTCTCCTGATGATGAGCAGGCCCGGCTCCTTCCGGTATTGGCAGCCCTGCGTACAGCTGCACCGGCGGCAGTGCTCTCGGTCGATACCTGTCGGGCGTCTACTGCTGCTGCTGCTCTGGCCATGGGCGCGGCTGTTATCAACGATGTTTCGGCCTGCATACAGGACCCAGCACTGCTGGATGTGATAATACAGTACAGGCCCGGTTATGTGCTGACGCATAACGGGGGCTTTCCTGCCGACAGACGGCAGAGGCCATTCCGCAACGGCAGGGATGGCATCTGCCGTGAAGTCATGCTGTTTTTTGAGCAGGGCCTGCATCGGCTGACGTCAGCCGGTTTGCCGGAAGAGCGTATTATACTGGACCCCGGCATTGGTTTTGGTAAAACGTTGAAAGAAAATATGCTGCTGCTCACCCGAGTGGAAGAATGGCTGTCCCTCGGCCGGCCTATAATGCTGGGTCTGTCTATGAAATCTTTGTTCGGCAGTCTTCTGGGTCTGCCTGTGCATGAGCGTGGTCCGGCTACGCTGGCAGCTACGGTCTGCCTCTGGCAGAAAGGTATTTTCTGGCATCGTGTTCATGATGTACCTGGGGTGAGGCAGGCTCTGGCTACGGCGGCAGCTTTATGTCTATGTCCTGTTGACGAGGTATCTGCCATGGGCAATGGAGAACAGTGCGGCAGAGGGGTTATGCCGTCCTACAGGAAGATATGATGCTGCTGGAAAGTTACGCCTTCAACTGGCGAGATGCGCTGGATATCGCTCTGGTTACCTTTTTGCTCTATCAGGTCATACAGATGCTGCGGGGCACGCGTGCTCTGGCTGTTCTTTCCGGTCTGGGTGCATTGGCTCTTCTGTATGTTCTTTCCAGGAATCTGGGCCTGTATACTCTGTCATGGCTTTTACAGCATGTTTTCGGATCGCTTTTCATACTCATTGTAGTCATCTTTCAGGCTGACATCCGTCAGGCTCTGGGCGAGATGGGCACCCGGCATTTTCTGCGGCGGCGAGAGCTCAAAAACGATGCACTGGAAGAGATCATACAGGCCTGTGTGAACATGGCCCGCCTGCGCGTAGGGGCGCTCATCGTTATTGAACGCGGCATCCGACTGGGCGACATGATCAAGCAGGAGGGAGTGCGTATTGACGCTCTGCTGTCCCGTCAGCTGCTCATGAACATCTTTTACCCCAAGGCTCCATTGCACGACGGTGCAGTACTTGTCAGTAAGGACAGAATAGCAGCAGCAGCCTGCATTCTGCCGTTGGCCGTAGCTACGGGAGAAAGTTTCGGTACGCGGCACCGTGCAGGTCTTGGCATTACAGAAGAAAGTGATGCCCTGGCAATTATCGTATCAGAAGAGCGTGGCGAGATTTCTATTGCCATCAAGGGTAAGCTTATCCGTGGGCTGGATACGGGTCGCCTGAGGCAGGTACTGCATGAAAATCTTTGAGTCCAGAATCTTGAGAAACCGGTTGAAACATATCTTTGCGCTACTGGCGGCTTTTATGGCTGCTGTAGCCATGTGGTACATGGTCAGTGTGCGTGATCAGCTGGAGGCGCAGCTGGAAGTCAATATAGACTATCATGGCATTCCACCCGGCCTGGTGGTGACCGATGGGCTTGTCAGCAAGCTGACGGTACGCCTGCGCGGTCCAGAAACTCTGGTGCGTTCCATACCGCAGCAACGGCTCAACGAAGCCATCGACCTGTCGAGTATTACCAAGGGTGAGACTGTGGTGCCCATTACTGGCGAGCGTTTGGGCCCTGCCTTGAGAGCCTTTGAAGTGGTAGACATACAGCCGCCGCGCCTGGTCATCAAGGCTGATGCTCTGGTAGAGCGCAGTACGCCTCTGCAGGTCAAGGTAAAATCCCCCCTGCGGGGTGGAGCACTGACCGTGGAGAACATTCGGCTAACACCCTCTACTGTAATCTTGCGTGGTCCTGAAGCAGTACTTGCAAGCATCAGCAGCCTGCCTGTGGAGGTTCTCCTTGATCCCAGAGCGACAGGCTCTCTGGTCAGGGGGATGGTCAGCCTGGATACTCCCAGTCTGGTGACTGCTACTCCGGCCAGTGTGCGTGTGGAATATAGTATCACCAGCGGACGTACAGTAGTTTCACGGCGCTGTCGCCTGCTCTGGGCAGGCCGTGGGCAGGATGGTTTACGTATGGAGCCTGCAGAGGTGCGGGTTCTGGTAGAAGTACCGGAGGCCCTTGCTGACAATGCGGACTATCTCGGCAAACTTGAGGCCAGGGTTGTGCCTCCGGTTCTGCAGGCAGAGCAGAGTAGCGAGGCTGTCATAGATTACCGCCTTCCCGAAGGTATGATCCTGCTCAAGCCAGCTCCCCAGAAGGTCAAGGTAAGCCGCAAGGCTGAATAAGGAGTAACAGTATGGAGCGTCTTTTCGGTACCGATGGCTTGCGGGGTACAGTCAATACCTGGCCCATGACAGTGGATGTGGCTCTGCGTCTGGGGCTGGCCGCCGGGGTACGCTTTCGACGGGGGCCGCACAGGCATAAGGTGGTTATTGGTAAGGATACCCGGCTTTCTGGATATATGTTTGAATCAGCTTTAACGGCTGGTCTGTGTGCTGCGGGTATGCATGTTATTATGACCGGGCCACTGCCCACACCCGCCATATCTTTTTTAACGCGCAGTATGCGAGCTGATCTCGGCGTGGTTATCTCTGCCTCACATAATCCTTTTGCTGACAACGGTATCAAGTTTTTCGATGCTGATGGCTATAAGTTGCCTGATCAGACGGAAAACGAAATTGCCACTATGGTACTCGATGATGACATGGCCTGGCCATACCCTGAGGCGCGCAGAGTAGGCCGTGCCACGAAGATAGAAGATGCAGGTGGCCGTTATATTGTGTACACTAAGAGCTGTTTTCCCACGCATCTGACGCTTTCGGGACTGCGTATCGTGGTGGACTGCGCTAATGGCGCCGCCTACAAGGTAGCCCCTCTAGCCTTGGAAGAGCTGGGGGCCGAGGTCTTTCGTCTGGGCACCAATCCGGATGGGATGAATATCAATGACCATTGCGGCTCCCTATATCCCGATGTGGTGGCAGCCAAGGTGCGCGAGTTGCGCGCTGATGTGGGCCTTGCCCTGGATGGTGACGCTGACCGTCTTATAGTCGTGGACGAACAGGGTAATATTCTGGATGGTGACCAGATTATGGCTCTTTGTGCTCAGGCCATGATGGCCCGGGGAGAGCTGCCCGGCAATATGCTGGTTGCGACGGTCATGAGCAATATGGCCCTTGAGATCTTCATGCGTGAGCACGGCGGTGTTCTTTTGCGCACCAATGTGGGTGACCGCTATGTGGTGGAAGCCATGAGGCGTGAGGGGGCTATGCTTGGCGGTGAGCAGTCCGGACATCTGATTTTCAGGCAGTACAGCACAACGGGTGACGGGCTTCTGGCCGCCTTGCAGCTTTTGCGTGTCATGAGAGAGAAAGAGAAGCCCCTTTCCGAGCTGGCAGGTCTGCTCAAACCTTTTCCACAACGTCTTGTCAACGTGCGGGTGGAAAAGAGGCTGCCCTTTGAGGAGCGTCCGCTTATTGGACAGACCGTGGAAAAAGTGGAGCAGGCCTTGGCCGGGCGTGGGCGTGTACTGTTGCGCTATTCCGGTACCGAGGCCTTGTGCCGCGTCATGGTGGAAGGTGAGGATGAAGACAAGGTAAGACTCTATGCAGACGAGCTGGCTCAGGTAGTTGCACGCGAATTGCGCTAGAATCCGGGATGAAAGCTTTGGCAGATACGCCTTTTTGCTTGCCTTTAGCTCGATTTTGACCGAATATAAAATTGTGGCAGTGCATGGCGCGTTCTGCCTTCTGCCTTGATAACGAACAAAATATGGCTGTAACTGCCATTTTTACACTCATTCACGCGGAGGCGCGCATGAAAAACATTCGCAAGGTGATCATTCCGGTGGCTGGCTGGGGAACTCGCTCTTTGCCTGCAACCAAGAACATCCCCAAGGAAATGCTGCCCATCTATAATAAGCCTGTTATCCAGTATGTGGTTGAAGAGGCCCAGCGTGCCAAGATTCAGGATGTAATCTTCGTGACCAACCGCGACAAAAGCGTCATTGAGGATCACTTTGACTATAATCTGCAGCTGGAGGGCGTGTTGGAGCGTGCCGGCAAGCTGGACAAGCTGGATCAGATCCGCCAAGTGGCCGAGATGGTCAACATCATGTCTGTGCGCCAGAAAAAACAGCTGGGTTTGGGGCATGCCGTGCTTTGCGCGCGCGAGCTGGTCAAGGATGAACCCTTTGCCATCATGGTGGGGGATGACCTCATGTTCGGCGGTGTGCCAGGCATCGGCCAGCTTATAGATGTGGCTCTTGCCGAAAAGATGCCTGTAGTAGGCGTTATGGAAGTGCCGTGGGAAAAGGTCAGTAAATACGGTATCATCGATGGTGATGAGGTGGCGCCTGGTGTCTTCAGGGTGCGTGACATGGTGGAAAAGCCCAAACGTGAAGACGCACCTTCACGCATGGCCATTGTGGGCCGTTATGTGCTGACGCCAGACATTTTTGACTATCTGGAAAAGGTTGAGCCAGGTCAGGGAGGCGAGATCCAGCTCACTGACGCCATGCAGGCCCTGGCCAAGGATCGCGGTATGATGGCCGTGCGTATGTCGGGCATGCGTTTTGACGCGGGCGACTGGGCCGAATACCTGACAGCCAACATCTATTTTGCCCTGCAGGAAGAAGACCTGCGCTACGAACTGTTGGGCCTGCTCAAGAATTTCGTACAGTTCCAGTAAGGCCTTACCGCTTTTCAGTCGTGAAGCCCATTGCGTATTTCCGCAATGGGCTTCATCCTGTCTGCCCATGCTGTTCATGTGCCATGTACGCTGCCTGCGCTCTGCTCAGTCCTCCCTATAGTGTGCTGACCTACAGTCTGCCTGCCTTTTTCCCTGCTGCCTTCTGGCAGGCCGGCCTGCGTCTGGCCGTACCTCTGGGAAGGGGGGAGAAGGGGGCCCTACGGGCTGCCGTCTTACTGGAAACATCGCTCACAGCCCACTTGCCCGAAGGAGTAGCCTGCCGTGAGATTGCCTGGCCGCTGGAGCAGACACCCCTGCTGACGCCGGATCTGCTGGCGTTGACGCAGGCTCTAGCCTGCCGTCAGGGCGTGGAGCTCGGTCATGTGCTGGGCCATGTACTGCCGCAGGGCCTGCGCAGCACACAACTGAGACTGCGCAGTCTGCTCGGAGGCCGGGCTCGGAGCCTCAGCCTGCGGCAGGTGGCTTTGGCTTCGTCGGAGGAACGTGCGACTCTGGCTGCGGCCCTTTGCGCCGGAGACTTACGTTTTCTACCTTCCGGGGTCGATGCTGCTGCCGATGAATTCTGTATTTTGCGTATAGATCCCCCATGGCCTGTACGCCCCTCTGCCAGACGTCAGGTAGAGGTGCTGGATTATCTGCATGAGCGTGGGGCTGTGAGCCGCCGCCGCCTGATACATGAGTTGGGACAAGGCAGTACAGCGTCCTTGAAGAGCCTTCTTGAAGCCGGACATGTGGCCCTGACGCGAGAGCCGGACGGTGTGGACGAAGAGGATGTCACAGAGGCGCAGGCTCTGTTGCCGCCCCCACCGCAGCCCTTCAGCCTCAATACCCGGCAGCAGGCAGCGCTTGAGGCCCTGACGGCCCGGCTGGACAGTGGCCAGGCCGGGAGCAATCTTTTGTTTGGTGTCACAGGCAGCGGCAAGACCGCTGTTTATCTGGAGTTGGCCCGGGCCTGCCTTGCGCAGGGCAAAAGTCTGCTTTTGCTGGCACCGGAGGTAGCTCTTGCCCATAAGCTTCGGCGCGATGCTGCCTGCGCCCTGCCTGGTGCACCCGTCTTTTTTTATCATGGCTATCAGTCGGCTGCCCGGCGCGAGGCCACGTTCAGGGCCTTACGCGCACGGCAGGAGCCCTGCCTGCTGGTGGGCACGCGTTCGGCCCTTTTTCTGCCCGTTCCTGCCCTGGGCTGTATTGTGCTGGACGAAGAACACGACGCTTCCTTCAAGCAGGATGAAGGCTTTGTCTATCAGGCCAAGGAAGTGGCCTGGTTTCGCATGTTGCAGGCCCGCGGCCTCTTGCTGCTGGCATCGGCCACGCCTGATCTCAAGAGCTTTTACGCTGCTGCCAGCGGGCAGCTGCCCCTTTTGCGCCTGCCCGAGCGTGTGGGCGGCAAAGGCCTGCCGCCCGTGGAACTGGTGGACATCAGCAGTCATGTGGTTTTCGGGCAGAACGGCAGCGGCCTGGCCCCGGCCTGTGAAGAGGCCCTGCGCGAGACCCTGAGCAGGGGAGAGCAGGCCGTGATTCTGCTCAATCGTCGCGGTTATGCTCCACTCATGTATTGTCTGGGCTGTGGCACGAGCCTGCGCTGCCCACACTGCGAAATCGGCCTGACCTATCACAAGGGACGGGAAAAGCTGATCTGCCACTATTGCGGGTTTATGCGTCCCTTTCCCGCGCCCTGCCCGCAGTGCAGGGGCATGGATTTTTTGCCCATGGGCGAGGGGACCGAACGTCTGGCCGAGCATCTGGCTGTGCTGGCCGGGCGACCGGTGCTCAGGCTGGATCGTGACAGTACACGCCGCCCGGGCCGTATGGAGGAGATTCTGGCAGCCTTTGCCCGGCAGGAGGCCCCCATACTGGTGGGCACACAGATGCTCTCCAAGGGGCATCATTTCCCACAGGTGACACTGGCCATTGTGGCTGACGGTGATCTTGGCCTCAATCTGCCCGACTATCGCGCGGCCGAGAGGACCTTTCAGCTGCTGGTACAGTCTGCCGGCAGGGCAGGGCGGGGCGACAGGCCAGGCCGTGTGCTCATACAAAGCCGTGATGTGAACCATTACTGCTGGCAGTATGTGCAGAATGGCGATTATGAAGGCTTTTATCAAGCCGAGCTGGCCCGCCGCCGTTTGCGGCGCTATCCGCCCTTTGTGCGTCTGGCCCTCATACGTATTTCGTATGCCATGGAAGATGAAAAAGGCGCGGCATCCATGACTGCCCTGGCCGAAAGTCTGCGCATTCGGGCTAGAGAACTGCAGGTGCAGCTGCTTGGTCCTGCCCCTGCCCCCCTGGCCCTTTTGCGAGGGCGGCGTCGCTTTCATTGTCTGCTTAAGGCAGCGGACTGGCCGCCTTTGCGACAGCTTTATCTGCTGGCCAGAAGTCAGAAGATTTCGGCCTCTCTGCGTCTTTCTCTTGACCTGGACCCGGTCAATATGTTGTAATCAGAAGTCTTATCTCTGTCAGAGATGTGTCTGTTGCAGAGCCGTTGCCATGCTTCGGCGTTGCTTTTTTGTATATTTTTTTGACCTGAACAGGGGGATCGATGAGGTCTGTTCGCGCATTTTGTTTTGCATGTCTGCTCTTGGCTGCCACGGCATCTGCCGCACTGGCCGAAGGCTTTGCCCTTTATGAATGGAGCGCCCGCGGCATGGCCCTGGGCCGCGGCCTGGTGGGCCGTGCCGACGATGCCTCGGCCATTGCCTATAATGCGGCAGGCATCACACAGCTGCCCGGCACCCACCTTATGGGCGGTCTGGCCTTTATTGCGCCCATGGGCACGCTGGATATGGGGGTTAGCGGTGGTGGAAGTCATTCGACAACTACCAAGCCCAAAACCTGGATGGCCCCGCACGGCTATGTGAGCCATCAGCTCACTGACGACCTCTGGCTGGGCCTGGGCATGTTCTCGCGCTTTGGCGTGGGCAACAGCTATGACGAGAACTGGGTAGGCCGGTACAATGTCTATGACGTGGGCCTGCAGACCTTCTCCTTTGTGCCCACCCTGGCCTGGAAGATCAATGACATGGTCTCTGTGTCGGCCGGCCCGGAGATCCTCTATGCGGACATCTATATCAAGAATAAAATTCCTACAATGTTTGGGGCAGACAATGACATGAAGATCAAGGGCGACGGCTGGGGCATTGGCGCCCATCTGGGCCTGCATTTGCGCTTCAATGAACAGTGGTCCCTTGGTCTGGCCTACAAGAGCCAGATGACCCTTAATGTGAACGGTAAGGCCAAGTTTGCTCGGCAGGAAAATAATGCGCCCTTTGCGCAGATGGCCAATATACCAGAAACCCGCGACACTGACGTGGAAGCCACGGTGCAGCTGCCCGATTCTCTGGCACTGGGCATAGCCTACAAGCCGCTGGACAATCTCAGCTTTGAGGTGGGCGCCATGTGGACGCGCTGGTCCACCTACAATGCCCTGAACATGTATTTTGACAGTGGCTACAATTCCATCAACAACAAGGAATGGCGTGACAACTGGGCCTTTAACGCCAGTGTGGAATACAAGCCCCTGGACTGGTGGGCCCTGCGCGCCGGCATTGTGTACGAGACCTCGCCGGTCAAGGAAGAGCATGTGGACTTCTGGATGCCCACCAATGGCCGTACCATTCTCAGCCTGGGCACAGGCTTCAAGTGGAACAACTGGACTGCTGACCTGGCCTATGCCCATATCTGGGTCAATTCCATCGATTACGGTTGTACAGACGCCTCTGGTATCAATAATCCAGCCTTACCGGGTGCAGCCATGGGCGGCAGCTCCAAGAACGTGCACGCCAATCTCTACATGTTTTCCATTGGCTACAGCTTTTAGTACTACAGTTGCAAATTAAGTTGATTACAAATCGGTTAAACCACCGCCTCTGGCGGTGTGACCGTAACAGGTTCAACCGTTCCGGCGTTGTATAAACTGCGAAAAAGGCTCATCCTGAAGTATCCCACCAAACGGATACTTGTACCCCAAAGGGGCAACAGCTACTCTGTGGTATTCAAGGAGAGCCTATGCATCACTGGAACAAACAGTCCCATGTGACGTGGCATTGCCTGTATTCCCAAGTATCGTAAAAAAGCGATCCCTTTGATTTCATGCGATTGCCTTGGGCTAGCCGTGTGACATACTTGAAACAGGATGTTTTTGCGTATATAGCAGTAAGTGAAAAAAGCTTTCAGGGGTTGCGTCATGCAGAAGTATACAGCCTCCTTTCTCGGCAAAGACTGCCCCGGTGTGGTAGCTACGGTAAGCCGCCTGCTGGGCGAGGCAGGCTGCAATATTGTGGAGGTGAGTCAGACCATACTTGCCGGTCAGTTTGCCGCCATTTTTGCCGTTCAGGCACCGGATGGCCTGCAGCCTGTTACCTTGCGTCTGCAGCTGTGTGAGGGGCTTCAAGCTGCTGGCGTGGATCTTTCCGTACTGGTACGCCCGGCTACGGACGAACACTGGAGCGGCGGATCTGATTGTGAGCCTTTTGTCATCAGCGTGGATGGGCCGGATCAACCGGGTCTTATCGCTCTCATGAGCCGTGTTTTTGCCCGGCATCGCATCAATATTGAATCTCTTAAGGCTATTTTGGGCGAGGGCGGTGAACATCACGCGCTTTTCGTCTTTGAAGTGCAGGTCCCTGAAAGTATTGATCTGGGACGTCTGCGGCGAGAGCTGACCTGTGAAGCCCAGAGCCGCAGTCTGCGCGTCAGTGTACAGCACCGCGATATTTTTGAGGCTGTACACAGGGTCAGTCCCACATAGTTTTCAGCTGCCTGAGGTCTGGTATATGCTTTCAGAACGCGAAGTCACCAGCATCCTGAACATGCTCCGCAACGAGCATCTGGACGTACGCACCATCACACTTGGCGTGAGTCTTTTTGACTGTGTCAGCCATGATCTGGATTTGTTCATAGGCAATGTGCAGGCCAAGCTCAGGCGTTATGCCGCACAGCTGGTACATGTTTGCAATGAGGTGGGTGACAGGTACGGTATACCTGTGGTTAACAAGCGCATCAGTGTCAGCCCCATTGCAGTGGTGGGCGCCCCCTTTGGCCCTGATGGCATGGTGCGCATTTGTTGTGCCTTGGATGCGGCTGCCCAAGAAGCCGGAGTGGATTTTCTTGGTGGCTTCACTGCTCTGGTGGAAAAGGGTTTTACCTGCGGCGACAGGGCACTTATCGAAGCCCTGCCAGAAGCTCTTTCGCAGACAGAACGAATCTGTTCCTCCATCAATGTGGCCTCATCGCGCAGCGGTATCAATATGGATGCTGTGGCTCTCATGGGCGAGCAGATACGCAGAACTGCTCAGGCTACGGCTGACCGCGGCGGTATAGGCTGCGCCAAGCTCGTGGTCTTTGCCAATATTCCGCAGGATGTACCCTTTATGGCCGGGGCCTATCTGGGAGTGGGAGAGCCGGATGTGGTCATCAATGTAGGGGTTTCCGGACCGGGCGTAGTCAGGAAAGCCATTGATCGCGCTGTAGCGGCAGGCCACAACAACAGGGGAGGGCGTCTGACCCTGCTGGATCTGGCCGAGGTGATCAAACGCACGGCTTACAAAGTGACCCGTGTAGGTGAGATTATCGGCGGTGAAGTAGCCCGCCGTCTAGGCATTCCTTTTGGCGTGGCTGACCTTTCTCTTGCGCCTACCCCGGCTGTGGGCGATTCTGTAGGCGAGATATTCCAGAGCCTGGGGCTGTCCAGTATTGGCGCGCCTGGCAGTACCGCCGTGCTGGCCATGCTTAATGATGCGGTAAAGAAAGGCGGAGCCTTTGCCTCATCTTCTGTGGGGGGGCTTTCCGGGGCTTTTATCCCGGTTTCTGAAGACTCCAGCATTGAGGCTGCAGCCACATCCGGTCTGCTCAGCCTTGAAAAACTGGAGGCCATGACCAGTGTCTGTTCGGTAGGGTTGGACATGATAGCCATACCCGGTGATACTCCGGCCACAAGTATTGCCGGACTCATCGCTGATGAGATGGCCATCGGTATGATCAACCACAAGACTACGGCCGTACGCGTCATCCCTGTACCGGGAAAGGGTGTGGGCGAAGCAGTCTCTTTTGGTGGTCTTCTGGGCAAGGCTGCCATCATGTCTGTACCGCAGGGAGATGCTTCTGCTTTTATCGGTTTTGGCGGGCGCATACCAGCGCCCATCCACAGCCTTAAAAACTGAATCTGGCCGGTATGTCCCGGTATTTTTCCATCAGTCCTGAGGCATTGCATGGACTGGCTCAAAAAGATGCGCGTCTGTCCTGGGTCATGACCCGCATGGATCCTCCTCGGCGTGAGGTCATGCCTGATCTCTTCATGGCTTTGTTGTATGCCATCACAGGGCAGCAGGTTTCTGGCAGGGCACAGGCCACTGTCTGGGCTAGGTTGTGTGCTGGTCTTGAAGAGGTAACGCCACAGTGTGTGCATATGGCAAGTATGGAACAACTGCGGGCTTTCGGTCTTTCGCTGCGTAAGGCAAGCTATATGAAAGAGGCAGCGGCACGCATCGTGCGGGGCGAGCTGGAAATGGCTGCCCTGCCTCTTCTGTCAGATGCCGCTTTTTGTACTGCTCTGATGGCGCTTCCCGGGGTAGGACGCTGGACGGCCGAGATGTTGCTCATTTTTTGCCTACAGCGGCCTGATGTGTTCAGCTATGGTGATTTAGGTATACATCGTGGCCTGCGCATGCTGTATGGCTATCAGCAGATAGATAGAGCCTGTTTTGAAATCTGCCGTCAGCGTTACAGCCCCTATGCCACTCTTGCTTCCTTCTACTTATGGGCTGTAGCCGGAGGGGCTCTCTCTGAACTGCAGGATCCAAGCATCTGATAGTGTTCTTTCTGCTCCAAAATGCATGAATTTGGGATAAATTAACAATGCCTGATTCAGCCCGTCCCCCTCGGCGTGTCAGTCTGCCTGACTGCATGGGGCGTCCTTTCAGTCTGCCTGCCGATGCAACAGCCTGGGAGCGTCATGGCCAAGGCCGAGATATCCTTATCCTGGGTCTGGGGCCTGCCTGTCCGTGGGATCTGCCCTTTGTCCGTCAGGTGCAGAATACAGGAGCGCGCATTTTCTGGCTGGAAGCACCGCAGACACTGCAGGCGTTGGCACAGGCAGGTCATGCCCCACGTTTGCTGCCGGCAATGTGGAAGCAGATAGAGGCGAAAGCTGTACCGGACCTGTCTGCGCACTGCAGCGTCTATTTTTATAAGCCTGGTCTGCGCCTTGCACCGGCTTTCTGGGGGAATATTCTGGCTAAGGTGCAGGCTAAGTCCCTGCATTTGTCGGATGTGCCAAAGCAGCAGGCTGCCATCTTGCCGGGGCATGAGGGGCAGCTATTGCATCAGGAGTTGCGGCAGGCCTTGCAGAAATGTGGTTTTGTTCCAGTATGGGAAAATCTGCCTCCTGTGACAGGACAGGGTTTTGTGGAAGGCTGGCAGGCCATGCTGGACAAGGCGCGTCCCAGACTGTTGCTTTCTGTTAATCTGCGCGGCCTGGACGATACAGGCCGCATTTTTCAGCTATGTCGGGCTCTGCACATCCCTGTGGTCATCTGGTTTGTGGATAATCCGTGGCATATACTTTCGCGTCTTCGCCTGCCCTGGTGGCAGGAGGCCATGCTTTGCGTGACCGATGCCGGTTTTCTGGCTGGTTTGCAGGCCGTAGGAGCTCAGCATGTTGTGCATCTGCCTTTAGCAGTGGCCCCGCATATGTGGCGGGAACTTCCCCCGGAGGCCGAAGTTGCAGCTAGGCGTGTTGCGACGCCGCTCTTTGTGGGGCGTGCATCTTTTCCTGAGCGGGACAGATTTTTTGCTGCAGCGCGCCTGCCTCGCAGTCTTGAGCTTGCAGCTCAGACTGTAGCGGCGGAGGCGCAGAGCATCAGCGACTGCCCCCATGTGCACTGGTGGCATGACAGGCTGGGTATAAGTCCTTGGCCAGGGCCCGAGATCCGCAGAGCCGGTCTTGGGGCAGAGAACTGCTCACGCGCCCGCCGAGCGCAATGGATAGAGGCTGCTCTTGGGGCAGGATTCAGGCTTATTGGTGATGCCGGGTGGAAAAGCCTGCTGCCAGAGGCCAAAGTGTCACCCCCTGTGGACTATTATGTTTCTCTGCCTGAGCTCTATGGCAGGGCAGGGGCTGTATTAAATGTGACCAGCCTGCTCCTGCCCGGCAGTCTGAGCCAGCGCCATTTTGACGTCTGGGCTGCCGGTGGTTTTTTATTGAGCGATGATACCCCGGGGCTGGATATCTTTCCGTCCGACTTATGCCATCCCGTGACCCTTGCTCGACCAGAACATCTGGCCCCCCGCCTGGCTGCCTTGAGAGCCGACACTACAGGTACATATGTGCTGTGTCAGGCGTGGCAGCAGCATCTGCGTACAGCACACTGCTATGAACATCGAGTGCGGCATATCTGCAGCGAGTTAGAGTGCAGCCCGGCTGCAGGCAGGCCCTGAGCTACGTCTCTCCGTATGGCACAATGTTTTTTTATTATGAGGTATTTCGCGCTGCCCCTGCATGCAGAGTCATAAGCCGAGTTCATGGCAAGCTCAGTACTGTCCGTCAATGCCATCTTCTTCCGAGTTCCCGTTCCAAGTTAAAAAAACGGGCCTCATGTACTGACATGAGGCCCGGGTTATTGTTTGTTGTGCAGGCAGGATTAAGGCTCAGGCCTATTTACTGCCGCCCAATATGCTCTGTACGCTCTTGCTCAGGCTGGCCTTGGCATCATCAAATTCACGTTGCAGTGAGTCCATCAGCTCACGAACGCTGATGATCTTGTCAATCCTGAAAACATTGGAGCCGCAAAAGGCAAAGCCACGTTCAAGGTTACCACGCATGGCATTAAGTAGTGCCTGGGCGATACAGTAGGGGGTTTTTTCTTGCTGACAGGTATGGACACAGTGAAAGACGCACTTGAACGGTTTTTTCAGCCCTTCGCGCGAGGCGGCAATGAAGTCGTTGCTCAGGGCACGACCGGGCATGCCCACCGGGCTGCTGATGATGGTGACATCTTCCTGTCTGGCATCCACATAACTTTGCTTAAAGCGCTCATCAGCATCACACTCATGTGTGGCTACAAAGCGTGTACCCATCTGTACGCCGGCAGCCCCCAAGTCAAGAAATTTTTTGATATCTGCCCCGGTATAGACGCCTCCTGCCGCGATGATGGGCACCGGGCGACCAAACTGGTCCTCAAAGGGCTTTACGGCTTCCACCACCTCAGGCACCAGCTTTTCCAGCGCAAATTCAGGGCTTTGAATGTCACCCGGCTTGAAACCTAGATGCCCGCCCGCTTTGGGGCCTTCCACAACAAAAGCGTCAGGCAGATAGTTAAAGCGAGAGATCCATTTTTTGGCTATGACGCTGGCTGCCCTGGCTGACGAGATAATGGGCACCAGTTTTGTTTTAAAGGCTTCCTTTTTTTCATCGCATACTTCACGCAGGATGCGGGGCATGTCCAGTGGCAGCCCTGCGCCGGAAAAGATGATGTCGGCTCGTTTTTCGATGGCTGTGCGTACCATTTCACTGAAGGTGGTCAGCGCCACCATGATATTGACACCAATGATGCCGTTGGTCATCTCTCGGGCTTTTTCGATTTCATTGCGCAGGGCGCGGAGATTGGCCTCCACAGGATTTTTGATGACATCAGGTTCTTTCATGCCGATCATAGCCCCGGCAATAACGCCGATGCCGCCCTGATTGGCTACGGCCGACGCCAGCCGTGACAAAGAAATGCCGACACCCATGCCCCCCTGAACAACAGGCACCGTGGCGGTCAGGTCTCCAATGCGCAAAGCAGGAAAAGCCATTATAGCAAAACCTCCATGGACTGTGGCAACTGCGGCCAGCTGAGTCTGGCGATACTTCACAGCAAACCATTATATACAGAGAACGATAGCTCCAAAAATCACAAACAGCAATATCCACCCCTGCAAAAGTTTTATTTTTCACCGATTTTCAGGACATGCAGACAGATGTGTAGGCGCACCAGCGGCAATGTTTGTCAGGGCGTGCGGTCCAAACAGGGCTGTTCTGCATATGCCGAAGTACCAAGGTCAGGGCGAGGTCACAATATGTGCAGGCCTGCTCCAAATCCTGGTCGGCCAAACCGCCAAAAAGCGGAACCTCCCTGCCGGTAGCGCGCAGGTCTACCAGGGCGGCATCTCCCACGGTTCCCATGCGCTGGGCCGTAAGCATGGAGATATAGCAGGGGAGCTGCACACTGGGCAGCCGCTGGCGTAACTCTTCCAGCAGGCCTCCAAGCCGCTCAGGGTTATCGGCAGTGCAGGCTGCAGGTATATCATCAAAAAAAGCCGTGTCGGTCCACAGGGATGGATCGGCTTTTTTGAGGTTCCCACTCTTATAGTCAAGCACATGCAAAAGACCATCGCGTCGGTCAAGCCGATCCATTCGGCCTATGAAAACATACTTTTGTCCGGCAAGATACAGCTCTGCTTTTATTTCCTCTTCCAGAGCAAGAATGAACGTGATTTCCGGCTGAGCCTCCAGAAAGCGACGCAGCCTAGGCGGAGCAGCGCTTTCCAGCATCAGGCAGGCAGCAGCAGGCAATGGGCGTCGTGCATTGACGCTCTCCAGCGCCTGCTCCAGACAGGCGCGTACCTGTGACATGGAAATATCGTTGCGCTGTACCTGACGCCTGAGCCAGGGTTCATAAAGAAGGCGCAGCGTCTCATGCAGACAGTCGCCGACGCCTGCCGGGTCGTCGCCTTCACAGACTTCCTGCGGCGTATCAAGACGGAGCAGATAACGCCAGGCAAAGGACAGAGGGCACTGCAAATAGGTATCAAGAAGTGAAGCGGAAAGAGGACGGTGCAGCAGCGCCTGCATGGCTTTGTCTATCTGTGGGGTACGGATGAGTGTTTTGGCAGTGGAGGCTACGGTGTTGACCGTACAAGATGCGCTGCGCAGCGGCCCCTGGCCGGGCTCCAGAATGGCGCTGCGCTGCTGCTCCTGCTGCCAGAGAAGTTCTTCCACGAAACGGCTGCGGCTTTTTTTACCATCAAAAAGAGTTGAGCGGCTGACACCTTCTTGCCAGAAAAAATGAACTTCCCGTGCTCCCATGCACAGTCGGTACAGAGTATGTGCCACTGTACGTTCGCGATGTCGTGCGTCTGGCAGGTCAAGCAGCACACGAAGAGAATCCGGCAAAAGAGGATCTTGTGCAGCATTGCCCGGCAGGCTGTCGTCCGTAGCGTCCATGATAAGCACACGGTCGAAATGGAGGAGACGCGTTTCCAGCATGCCCAGCACCTGTAAGCCAGTTAGAGGGTCCGCCTCAAATGGGATGCGCTCCTGCGCCAGTGTTTCTTTAACGATACTGCACAGCTCGGCCATGGGAAAAGCATTGGCAGCAAGGAGCGTTGATCGTAGGGCAGGGATAACAGTACGCATCAGGCGATAGACAGCTTCTGCATCCAGCGGACTGAACTGCCATATCTCCCCTCCGAAAGACAGAAGCAAATCACACAGCCCGTACAGGCAGTCAGCCATATCTGCTGGAGTGCCGGCCTGCCCCGGCCTGTGCGCCACAATGTCCAGGCAGTGCAGAAACATCTGACGTACAGGTTCGTCTATATGCTCCATACAGACATCAATAAGTTCTGTCAGATTTACATATCGGCTTCCAAAACGGATCTGGCGCTCGAGATGTCGCAGGGCAGAATGTAGAAACCATTGTTGTCCCTGGCCATCCAGGAGGTGCAGGCGGCGAAGATAGGGGTGGCGCAGAGTCTGCAGGAGATCCCGCCAGTAGTAGAGCCCCTCTCTGCTGCGTCTGAGCTGCATGTGCAGTATGCTCTCTATTAGATGATACAGGGGGGAACGGGTCAGCGGATAGCCCATGGAGATATTGACGTCCTTATCGGGCAGATGGTGCAATACCGGTAAGAGGAGCCCATTGCCCGTCAGGACGATAGCAGTGGAAGAACGTTCATCCGTCTGATGATGCGTCAGCATTTCACGCATGGCTTTCAATTGCGAATGACAGTCATAGCCTGCAAAAAAGCTGTAACGTGGGCTGTCGTTACCTGTATTTTCAGCATCTACAGCCAGGCTTGCCTGTGCCCGCCAGCGTTGCAGCCATGAGATATGTTCTGCACAAGCCCAGTGAACAGACCCTCCTCGAGCCAGGGCCGGGTCTGTGTGCAGGCAAATACGGGCTCCGGCCTGCCATAGGGTACGCAACATGCTGTCTTCAGTATGCGTCAGCACATGAAAACCTGCGGCCAGTACGTTTTTTTTCTCTGCTGGCATCAGAATGTCAGGGATTTCCTCTGTCATGCCGGCCACAGCGAGAGCGTCCAGACCGGGGGTCGTCCAGCTGCGGCTTTTCAGATTTTCTCGGTAGGCTGTGCCGATACGCCCCAGGGCACCCAGCAGGGCCGCTGCGGCAGGTGAGGCTTCCATCTCAGCATGCCTCAGGTCTTCCGGCGTCATCCCTTGGCTGAATATTTCTTCCAGCAGAACAGCCAGGCGCAGTCCCCAGGGCAAAAAGGCGGGCATGCCCATATGGGCAAAACGACCTGCCAGGGTAGCATCGTCACGGCTCAGACGAAGAACACATTGATGGAGAAGAGCGGCCCTATCCAGAGGGGAGGCGATGTGCAGAGGGCCAAACACCGCTGTACGCCAAAGCGTTATGGTCTCGGTCAATGTGATGACCCTGGGCAGAAGGCGAGCCTCACCAGCTTGAGCATAAAGCCGATAAAGGTAGCGGCGTGGACGATTGTGTGGGACAATAATCAGACAGTGACCATCCTGATCCAGTACTGCTGTTTTTAAGGCAGGTAGAAACGGACGTTGCCATGGGAAAATCAGAAAGGGTGTTCTCTTCATCCTTTCCTCTCTGAGCATGCCTTGACGTCAGGCAGCAGGGTTGAGCAGCTCTCGTGCAGATCAGAGAGGGTATCGGGCATGACCAGGCGAAAACGCTGTAAAGCCAGGTAAACCAGCAGCCCCCGTGCTGGGGCGGCATACGTGCTGCTTTCATCTATACAGGCAAGATAACGGCGCATCTGCACTACATCGACAGGCGAGGGCTGGCCGCTCTTGTAGTCTATGACCAGCGGGCCGGCCTCATCGTGTGTCAAAAGGTCCATACGCAGGATCTGTCCTGAGGCAGTTACCAGAGACTGTTCGGTAAGGCCATGCCGCAGCCACTGTGCCGCCTGTGGTTGCGCGGCGAACCAGGACAGAGCTTTGAGCAGAAAAATTTTCAGTTCCGGGTCGTCAGGCACGGGAACCTGGTAATGCGCAAGGCCGAAAGCCAGAGCACGTTCGGCATCGTCATGTGGCTTTCCGGTCAGATGAAGATGTTCCAGGCAGAAATGCGCAAGCTGCCCGCGATCGCTTGCCCTGAAAGAAAAGCCGCTCAAAGGGTTACGAAAAATCTTGAGTTGCGGCAGCCAGTGCATGGGGCGCCAGGGGCTGACCACTGGCCGGGGAACATCCGTTGCGGACTCTGGCACAGCGATGTTCGCAGCAGAGCTGCTGAGACCCTGTTGTGGGCATGTGCCCATCTCATAGGGCAGCTCTAGCCCATTTTTTTGCCAGAGAAGGTCAAGCACAGCCGCACAGTCTGGCCTGCGCTCAGTCTGCGTCTCTGTCCGTAAGATATAAAGCTCTTCTCTGGCTCTGGTAAACGCCACATACAGCAAATCAATGCTTTCACAGGCCTCATCAGCCAGCTTCTTGAAGTAGGGCGTTCCCACCTCCTTTTGACAGGCAGTCAGTACGCGCAGGCCTTCGCAGTTGATGATGCAGTGTCCACCAGGAGGATTTTTCAGCTCAAAGCCTGTTATGGGCACAATGACTACCGGGGCCTCAAGACCCTTGGACTTATGGATGGTCATGATGCGCACAGCATCCACATTTTCTGGCATGGGCACTTTTTCTTCACCATGTTTTGTGCGCCAGTGTTCCAGAAAGGCAGAAAGGGTGGCAAGGCCTTTTTCTTCAGCGCTGTACAGAACCTCCATAAAACGGCGCAGAAAAATTTCAGCCTGTGGGAAGCGGGCTTCGGCATCAAGACGGTCATACCACTCCATGATGATATCATAGGGCGGCATCAGGCAGGGAGCGGAAAAAAAAGGCTCCAGGAGGGCCTGCCAGATGTCTGGCCATTGCTTCCTGAAATTTTTCCACAGGCCTGTCTGGTTGCTGCCAGCAGCGTTGTGTGCACGCCAGCTGTGCAGGCCAGCCCAATCGAGGTCAGCGGCCAGTGGATGCTCAGCCAGCAGGGAGCCTGTCAGGATGGTCCATAAAGAAATATCGTCATCAGGGTCATCAAGAAAAGACAAAAGCGCCACGCTTTGTACCACCAGCGGGTGTTCAGCCAAAAGCAAACTGTTTTCTGTAATGACAGGGATGTTTGCTGCCACC
Organism: Desulfovibrio sp.; assembly: GCA_017396005.1. Classification (GTDB taxonomy): domain Bacteria; phylum Desulfobacterota; class Desulfovibrionia; order Desulfovibrionales; family Desulfovibrionaceae; genus Desulfovibrio. Next base: position 11,868 of record JAFQNG010000072.1, on the reverse strand, counting down.
AGCCCTTCTGCCAGTTCTCGAGCCATGCTGTTGCTGCGCACAAGTACCAGCACGTCACCCCAAGGCCTGCGCCCCTGTATATCTTCGCGCAGTATCGCAGTCAGCCGTGTCTGCAACAGAGATCGACGCTCTTCAGCATTTTGGCTCTCCAGGCGTTCTGCCCGAACAACGCCCCCTGGCGCTGTTTTGGGGGCACATTGCTGCCTGGTGTCGGCGAAGGCGGACGTGAGTCGACTGCTCGCTGCTATGAGCACGGCATCAGGGGTGTTTTCTGGCAAAAGAGCCTGCAGCGCCGCTTTTGTTGTTGGAAAGTCCGCCAAAGGGGAGAAGATGTTGTTATTATGCTCGATTATCTGGGTAGCACTGCGCCAGTTACAGCTCAGGGTATCATAGTGTATATCCGGCACAGCAGCGATGAACTCTTGATCCTGACAGATATCGTCAAAAAGTTCCGGCTTTGCCTGTCGCCAGCCATAAATTGACTGCTTGACGTCACCCACCCATGTCAGAGAACCACCGCGCGAAAGCGCCTCCATAATCAGGGGGCGCAGAGCCTGCCACTGCTCTTCGCTGGTATCCTGAAATTCATCCAGCAGGTAATGGGTCAGCCGTGTCCCCAGGCGGCAGAGTGCATCCGCAACACCGTACTTGCCATTCAATGCTTGCTGTGCGAGCTGTGGAATCAGCAGACCGGGCAAAACGCCTTCTTCAGACCAGTTTTCCCTGAAGGCATGTACCAGAAGTCGAGCCACTGCAACAAAGGGGGCAAGATGCGCAGCAGAGCGCAAAAGCGCCCCCTGCTGTTCCAGACGGTCATAGGCTGCTCTACAGACAGCAAAGGCAGCCTCTGTCTCTGGCGTGATAGTGCTGCCCTTACGGAAGAGGCAGGCCGGGTCATCTTTTTTCCAGTATGTTGAAGGCCTTTTATGATAATCAAGGCGGACCAGACGTTCCATGGCTGCATGGGCTCGTTTATCCCATGTCAGACCAGCATGGCCACTGACAATCAGGAGATGTTGTGCAGCATCAACCACGCACTGTTGCAGCTCACGATATTTTGCATTGATGGCTGCCGGGGGAGAAAGTGCATCGTATTTGCCGAGAAAAGCGTCATCAAGCAGCGCTCCTATCTGTCTGGAGAGCTTGTCTCCGACCAGGAAACTGCTGCTGTCGCTGGCATGAACCAGAGCCTCACAGCACTGCCGCAAAAGCTCCCTCATGGCGTCATCCCCTTGCCAGGCGCGCTCCATGAAGAGATCCATATATGGGGCGATGACTTCAGACGAAGCAAATACAGGCTGGAAGTCGGGGTGCAGACGCAGCTCCAGGGCAGCAGAACGGACTATAAGATGCAGGAGGCTGTCAATGGTACGGATATTCAGTGCGCCAAGGTCGCGCATGACTGCGTCTACCCAGCGCAGGGCTGCCTGTTGAGAGATGAGTCCCTGGCCGTCCTCTTTGCCAAGAGCAATATTTTTCAGGTTACGGATAAGCCGGTCACGCATTTCTGCCGCTGCGGCGTTGGTAAAGGTGACCGCAAGAATATCTCCCCAGCTGCAACGCCCGGCCCTGTCCTCCTGCAGGAGCGGACGGGCGCAGGCTGAGGCGGAAAATGGTTTTGAAGAAAGCCCGTATTCTACCAGAAGACGCAGGAAACATCGTGTCAGACTGTATGTCTTCCCAGAGCCTGCCGAGGCCTTGATCTGGTGCAGGGCAGACATGGTACTATGCAGGAGGCAGCATGCCCTTGAGCATGCCCTGTCCGGTGGATTCAAGCACAGCGCGCCACAGATCGGAATAGATGTTCATTCTGCGACGTCGTTGCGTGACCAGCTGCAGGGGCAGATGTACATAGCGATCCTGCAGTTTGGCTACCAGCATGTCGGTACGTCCGGCCATGGCCGCATGCACGGCATACTGCCCCAGAAAACCGCAATATACCTTGTCGTTGGCATTGGCAGGGACAGAACGGATGATATAACTGGGGTCAATGTATTTGATGGAATGTTCCACCTGTCGTTCACGCAGGTAGCGGCCAATCTCTCTGCGCAGCAGGTCTGCAATATCGCCAAGTACGGGATTACCCGAAGCATCGGTACCGCTTTGTGTGGAGAGCAGGTGCTGACCTGCGCCTTCAGCAGTTACGATAACGGCATGTCCACGACTGCGTAGACGCTCCTCCAGAGCAGGCAAGAGGCCACCTTCGCCTTCAAGGGTAAAGGGGGCTTCGGGGACAAGCACAAAATTGACCTCTTTTAGGGCCAGCGTAGCCCGCGCGGCGATAAAGCCAGACTCACGTCCCATGAGCTTGACCAGCCCGATACCGTTAGGTGTGCCACAGGCTTCTGTATGGGCGCATTCAATGGCCTCTGTAGCCTTGAAAACTGCTGTTTCGAAACCAAAGGATTGGGGGATGAAGTTTATATCGTTGTCTATGGTTTTGGGGATGCCGATAACCGAGAGTTTCAGGCCGCGTTTTTTGATTTCTTCACTGATGGAGAGAGCGGCCTTCATGGTACCGTCGCCGCCTATGACGAAAAGAATACTGACATTGGAACGCTCAAGTGTATCAACGATATCTTCTGAAGGCTGCGGTCCGCGTGATGAACCGAGGATTGTACCCCCGAAACGGTGAATATGTGCCACCAGACCGGGAGTCAGCTCTACAGGTTTATGTCTGCACTTGGGGATGAAACCTTCAAGGCCGTAGGGAATACCCATGATGGCAGGCACACCGTAAGCATGATGTGCTTCCATGACGATGGCTCGTATCACATCGTTAATCCCGGGGCAAAGACCGCCACAGGTGACGATGGCGCACTTTGCGCGACGGGAGTCAAAATACAGTTTTCGGCGTGGCCCGGCGGCCTCAAAGCTGACGCAGCTTCCCTGAGCGCTGTGGTCACTCAGTTCTTCATCTACGAAAACCTGAATATGTTTATCATCGGCCCAAGTGCGGTAGGGCAGGTGAGAATCAAGCTTGCAAGGCCCCAAAGTCCTGATAGTGGTATCCAGATCATAATCATCCATACAGCCGGTCCCCTGTTATTTGCTCAGGCCTAGTTCTGCAGCGCGCTCACGCATGGCAGCAATGGCGAGAGTCAGAAACTCATCAAGTTCTACCCCTGCCTCAACGCACTGGCGTATGTTTTCGCGACTGACACTTGCGGCAAAGGCCTTGTCTTTCATTTTTTTCTTGATGCTTTTGGCTTCCATACCGTTCATGCCCGTTGGACGCATCAGTGCGGCAGCGCTGATCAGGCCAGTGATGCTTTCGCCACAGCGCAGAGCATAGTCAAAACGGGTAGCAGGCGCTGTACCGTTCATCTCACCGTTGTGGGCCCGAATGGCAACAAGGGCCTCTTCAGGCATTTTTCCCGACAGAAGACGGGCTGTTTCCAATCCATGTTGCTCCGGGCTAGAGGCCGTTGCAGGATAGTCCAGATCGTGCAGGAGCCCGGTCAGGCTCCAGAGTGCTTCATCTTCATTCAGGTGGCGGGCCATAGCCCCCATAACAGCTTCCGCTGCCAGGGAATGCTGTAAAAGAGCCGCCTTCACACCATGCTCGGCCAGCAGGCCCAGGGCATCATCTCGTGTTATCATACTCTTTGCTCCTCGAATAAGAAATGATAAAACAGGGCATGCGTGAAGGCAAGGCGGGGTATGCCTTTGCTGATAAAGACGCTGCGTTTATAGGATCAAGCATGAATATACTGCTCATAGACTGCGACCTTGGCCCCATACCCGACCATACAGTATATCGGGGGGTATGGAATGGTCAGGGGGGGATTGTATCAATACGTTATTTTTTACAGCAGGCCAGGCAGGCGGGGAAGCTCTTTCATCCTGATCTGCTAATCCAGAGGGAGCATATTGGCCGTAGGCTTCTGCTTGACGATCTGTGGGAGCTGGACTGCCCCAAAATTTTCTGGGCAGTGGACAGCCATCTTAACCTGTACTGGCAGCGTTTCTACGGCGGTCTTTTTGATCTGGTGCTGACACCGCATGCTGACCGTTTTGCAAAGCTGCCCCTGACCTGGCGTTTGCCACAGGTCAGGAGTTTTGCCTGCCCCGGTGTTGCGCGCCCGTGGCGCAGGCATGATCTGCGCAGACAGCATACGGCATTTGTGGGCGTACTGGACGGTAACCGTGACCAGCGGCAACGTTTTGCTGCCCTGTTGCAGAAAAGGCACGGCCTATCTGCACAACGCATGCCTTTTGAGGCAATGCTTGACCTCTATACGGATACACGTGTCCTCCCCAATGAATCCATTTGTCGGGAGTTTAATTTTCGCATCATGGAAGGGGCATCCTGTGGTTGCTGCGTTCTTACCGAGGATATCGGAGAAGATCTGGCTGTCAACTTCGAGCCCGGCAAAGAGGTGCTGACATATGGGCACGCCCAGGAGCTTGATGATCTGCTAACGTTTCTTAGGCGGCGTCCCGGTCTGGGCGAGCGCATAGGATGTGCGGCGCACAGGCGCGTCAACCTCTGTCACTTGCCGGAGCACCGCTGTCAGGCATTGTTACGGTATGGCAGTGCCCTGGCTGCACATTCACCGCAGAAGGGACTGGATACCGGCTGCTTTACCCTGTGCTGTGCGCAGTGGGCCAGGGGTGCCCCGGAAAGCAGGGCTCTTTTATCCCTTGCACTCCAGCGTCTGGAAGGTATGAAGATACACTGGCAAATTTTGGCCATGCGTTTACGGCTTCTGCTGGAAATGCGGTACAGTACAGGGCAGAGTGGAACAACAGAGACCATTCGCACAGTTTTACTGCAACTGCTGGAAGCTGCCCCTGCTTTGGTGGACGACGATTTTCTGGATGCACTCACAGCAGCTTTGGGGGCGGCCCTGCGGCTGGACGATGCGATAACAGCAGAGCAGTGTTACCGTCTGTGGCGCAGCAGGCATGCCGCAGAAAATGCAGGACTGCCTGTCGTATCAGATAAAGTACACCTTTGTCTTGTCTGGGCTGATATCCTTGCAGCATCAGGGCGTATCTGTCAGCCTGGTTTTCACTATGACGCCCGGCTCCATTGCCCGGAAACTGCATTGGAAATGCTGCTCATGGCAGAGCATTGGCTTGACGATGAAACTGAACGGCGTTTCTGGACAGCAGCCATGGCCCGCATCACAGCACAAAGTCCCCTTGCATCCCTTGCATTGGACTACAGCGCACGAAACAGTTTGTACGATACCTCTGACTGGCGTACAAGCCTGCACTATGCTGTATGCTGTCTGCATACCTATCGCTTGGAAGAAGGTCTGGCAGAAGCCGACCTGGCCAGGCAGCTGGCGTGCAGCTCAGGGGAAGAGAAAGACTTTTGGGCAGAACTCGCCTACAGAGGTATCCGTCTGCCGTATGCTGCCCACGTTATGCCCTGAGCTGGCAGCTATGCGTAGTTTTTGGCTGTTGACAGAGGGCCCTTTATGGCCGAAAAACCTTGGTCGTATTGTTAGGGACACTTAAACTCGGTAGAATATATGCCCATATTCGGTCTCAGAATTCGTTTGCTTGGACAGACTGCTTATTACACCGGGCCGTCGAATCTTGTACAGGGTGATCATGTGCTCATTGAGGCAGAACAGGGCCAGAGCCTGGCAGAAGTCGTCAGCGGTCCATTTTCCGAGCTGCCCGGCATTGAGGTGGACACATTACCTGCTGTTTTGCGACAAGCTGGTCCTGAAGATCTGAAGATTGGTCAGGAAAACGCAGGCCTTGCGCAGGCAGCCATGGCTTTTTGTCGTCAGTGCATTCGTACGCGCCGGCTTGATATGAAGCTGGTGGATGTAGAAGTTTTTTTTGACCGCAGCAAGTTCATCTTTTACTTTACCGCTCCTGCCAGAATAGATTTTCGTGATCTTGTCAAGGATCTGGTGAGGGAATACCGGTCTCGTATCGAGCTGCGTCAGATCGGTGTACGGCATGAAACACAGATGGTGGGTGCTGTGGGTAACTGCGGCATGGTATGCTGCTGCCGTCGCTATTTGCGAAAATTTGCGCCCGTGACCATCCGTATGGCCAAGGAACAAAATCTTTTTCTCAATCCGGCCAAGATCTCCGGGATTTGTGGACGACTGCTCTGTTGTCTCTCCTATGAACAGGAGAACTACGAGCAGTTTCATCGCAGCTGTCCACGGCTGGGCAAAAAATACCAGACGAGCCAGGGTGGCATGAAGGTATTGCGGACGAACATGTTTCGCAATACTCTATCAGTTCTGACAGAAAACAATGAAGAGCAGGAGCTGAGCCTCGAAGAGTGGGAAGCTTTATCTCCGCGTCGGCCAGAAGGGCAGCAGAGTGGGCCACAGAAGCCAGCCGGCCAGCCGGGACAGTCTGATGGTCTGCTGGTAGTTTCTGTTTCTCCTGAAGCTATCGAAGACCCCGCGCTTATTGATGCGTTGTTACCTGAGGAAAATGAGCAGGAGGTAACTCCCATCATTACTGAAAAAAGTAAGACTGAAGGAATGGTGGCCCGTCGTAAGCGCCGCCGCAAACCGCATTAAAACGAAAGATTCTGAACATACATCCAACCTGCGGAGACTTGCGTGAAATCCTACTTCATCACTACACCGATATACTATGTTAATGCTAATCCGCATTTGGGGCATGCCTATACCACTATCGTGGCTGACAGCCTTGCCCGTTTTCATAGGCTGATGGGCAAATCAACATTTTTTTTGACCGGAACAGACGAACACGGCGACAAGATTGTGCAGGCAGCCGAAAAGCAGGGTCAGAGTCCGCAAGAATTCGTAGATACCATCAGTGGACGTTTTCAGGCGCTCTGGCTCAGTCTGGGGATTGCAAATAATCGTTTTGTGCGTACGACAGATGCCGAGCACAAGCTCACGGTACAAGCCTTTTTGCAGAAAGTCTATGATGCAGGGGATATCTATTTTGGTGAGTTTGGCGGCCACTACTGCTACGGCTGTGAGCGCTTCTATACTGAAAAGGAGCTGGAGAACGGTCTCTGCCCTCAGCATCTGACCAGGCCGGAATTCATCAGTGAAAAGAACTATTTTTTCCGTATGTCCAAATATCTGCCCTGGCTGCGGGAGCACATACAGGCCAATCCTGATTTCATCCGGCCGGAGAGATATCGTAATGAAGTTCTGGCCATGCTGGAGTCAGGGGGGCTGGAAGATCTTTGTATTTCTCGTCCTAAATCACGTTTGACCTGGGGTATTGAGCTGCCCTTTGACAGCGACTATGTCTGTTACGTCTGGTTTGATGCTCTACTTAACTATATCAGTGCACTGGGCTGGCCAAATGGTGAGGAGTACTTACAGTTTTGGCCGGGTGAGCACCTTGTGGCCAAGGATATTCTGAAACCGCATGCTGTATTCTGGCCTACCATGCTCAAAGCTGCCGGTCTTCCCCTGTACAGTCATCTCAATGTACACGGTTACTGGCTTGTGCGTGACACCAAGATGTCAAAATCCTTGGGCAATGTCGTTGACCCGTTGCAGATGGGGCAATCGTATGGGCTGGATGCTTTCAGGTATTTTCTTTTGCGTGAAATGCACTTCGGCGCTGATGCAAGTTTCAGTGAGGAATCCCTTGTAGGGCGAATAAACGCTGATCTTGCCAATGATCTTGGCAATCTTTTCAGCCGGGTACTCGCCATGACGGCAAAATATTTCGGCAGTCTTGTGCCACAGGGGGCTGCTTTTGACAAAGATGATACAGCCATCTGTGAGCTGTGTGCTGTGGCCATGCGCAATTATGCGCAGCTTTTCAGCCATGTGCAGTTCGCTCAGGCCCTGGAGTCCCTTTGGGAACTGGTGCGGGCCCTGAATAAGTATGTGGACAGTCAGGCCCCGTGGACGCTCTATAAGCAGGGAAATATGGAGCGTCTTGCCACAGTCATCCATGTACTTCTGACTGCCATGCGCAAGGTGGCGATCTGTCTTTGGCCTGTCATGCCCGAAGTATCCGTGCGTATGCTGGAACAGCTGGGGCAGTCTGTTTCTGACGGGATGCCTCCTGTACCGGCACTGGAAGTCGAGATGGATGACTTTGCCGGCTTGGAACCAGGCCTGAAGATCGCTGCAACCTCCAATCTTTTTCCCCGTATTGAGAAAAAGGATAAGGATGTTGCGGCCGATGCCGCCAGGCCTAAAAAAGAAAAAGACAAGTCCAGGAAGCAGAGCAGCAGCCTCTCTGATACTCCTGCTCCAGAACAAAAAGAACAGCCAGATACCGTTCCCCCCCCGATCGATTTTGAGCATTTTAAGGCTCTAGACCTACGAGTGGGTACAGTCGTTACAGCTGAAAAACATCCCAATGCCGACCGCATCCTTCGGCTGGAAATTGATTTTGGCGAAGGGAAGCTGCGTCAGATACTTTCCGGTCTGGCAGAGCACTTTGCGCCGGAAGAGATCGTGGGCAGACAGGTTTGCGCTGTGTTGAACCTGCCACCACGCAAGATACGCGGGCTTATGTCGCACGGCATGGTACTGACAGCGCAAAGCGGAGAGACTCTGCGTCTACTGACAGTTTCAGCCCCGTTGCCCAATGGTGGCGAGATAGCCTGACAAATCATGACGTTCAGGCCTGTTTGTCCTGCCGGAAAAGGCGTTCCAGTGCCTGCGCATCCAGAGGGGTGAGATTGAAGCGCATGCCTGCCTCATCCAGGAGAGCAGCCAAGCTTTTTTGTGGGTTGGCGGTACGTTCTTCATTGATATAGGCTGCGGCCTTGCGAACAAGTTCTCCCTGTGGAATCAGGCTGGACATAGGCTCTCCTTTTTTTTGACTCTATAGACCGGGTCGGACGTTTTGGCAACAGAGCGTATCGACCAGAGACATACATGGACAATCTGTTTACAGCTTTTATTCTGAGTATTGTGGAAGGTTTGACGGAATTTTTACCGGTATCTTCTTCCGGGCATCTGATTTTGGTCGGAGATCTGCTGGGCTTTTCAGGAGAAAAAGCGGCCACATTTCAGGTGGTCATACAGCTGGGGGCCATCCTCGCGGTGGTTGTTCTGTACTGGCAGCGATTCTGGGGATTGCTCTTCCCAAGAGAAGATATGGCTTTTTCCGGCTTACGGGGAATTGGCCTGCTTATCCTGACCTCTTTGCCTGCAAGCCTAGTGGGTCTTTTGTTCCATGGGCAGATCAAGGAATATCTTTTTCGTCCTTCCACAGTGCTCATTGCTCTGGTCGCAGGGGCTGTCTGTATGATAGGCGTAGAGCGGAAAGCTTTTCATATCCGTTACAGATGCCTTGACGATATCTCGCCGCGCCTTGCCCTTGGCATCGGGTGTTTTCAGTGCCTGGCTCTCTGGCCGGGCTTTTCGCGATCAGCTGCGACCATCATGGGGGGGATGATCCTTGGAGCAGGGCGCCCTCTGGCAGCTGAGTATTCCTTCATCGCAGCAGTGCCCATCATGATTGCAGCTACTGGCTATGACCTGCTGAAAAGCTGGCACCTGTTCAGCGCTGCGGATATCCCCTTTTTCGCAGTAGGTATGGTCGGTTCTTTCATTGCCGCACTTTTGGCTGTGAAAGTTTTTGTGACCCTTGTTGGACGCATGACCCTTGTGCCGTTTGCCGTCTATCGGCTTTTACTGGCCCCCTTGGTATACTATTTTATGGTTTTCTGAAAAAATGCTTGCCAAGAAGAAAAAAAGTTTATATATAAACCAACGCGCCATGTGGCGATATTTGGCAAGGTAGCTCAGTTGGTCAGAGCATGCGGTTCATACCCGCAGTGTCGGGGGTTCAAATCCCTCCCTTGCTACCAGTACACATGTCCGAGAAGGACTGAGATAGCCCCGGAAGCCTACAGAATCAAGGCTTTCGGGGTTTCCTGCTCTTAGGGGATCGTCCAGGGAAATCCAGCAAAATCCAGGGAAAATACCCCAAAATGGGTACACAGTTCGCGAACTGTGTACCCATAGAGCGCAACTGTGTACCCATGATTGTACCCCTGTCAGCAGGAGGAACAGATGGAAAAAATGACTGATGCAAAACTTCGCAAGCTCGAAGGAATTCCCGGAAATACGCAAAAATTCATCATCGGCAGTGGCCTTTTTCTCCAGGTTACGGTCAACCGCAGTGGCAAGACCGTAAAATCATGGTATCTTCGGTATTATGATGCCGAAGGCAAGCGTCAGCGCTCCAAACTTGGCGACTATCCTGAGATTTCCCTGATCAAGGCCATAGCTCTTGCAGAGGAAGCAAAGACTACGGCCAAGGATGGTGTAAGACTTTCACAGGTCAATGCAGAACGGCAGAGAATCAAGGCTGCTCAGGCAAGGCAGGGGCAATCCGAAAATACCTTTATTTCCGTGGCTGAATCCTGGCTTGATAAAATGGAGTTGTCATGGGTACCAGGACATCTGAAACGCCAGCGAGAACGTCTGCAAGGCCATCTTTACCATGCATTGGGTAACAAGGATGTTTCAGCTATTACCATTGCTGATATCGACTATGCCATTATGCCGCTTGTCAAGGCCGGCAAGTATGAAACGGCACGTCGAGCCTGCGATCTGGTGCGAAATGTCCTCGAACATGCCGATATGATGGACATGCTTCAGAACTCGACCATGCCTGCCAAAATCTCCAAATACAGACGTTCTCTTCCCAACCCTGTCGAAAAGCGACATTTTTATCAGGGGATGTCAGAGGATCAGGCAGGAAAATTGCTGTATGCCCTTGAAGAGTCAAAGTATCGCTGGTCACGGTCGACAAGCGTTGCCGTGCGTCTTGCTCCCTATGTTTTTTTGCGGGCCTCTGAACTGTGTGGAGCGGAGTGGGCAGAAATCGACTTGAACAAATCTGAATGGCTTATTCCTGCAGCCCGTATGAAATCACGACGAGAACATCTTGTTCCACTCTCTCATCAGGCTGTTACACTGTTACGCGAAATGCATCCTTTTTCTTCGGGCAACAGATATGTTTTCCCTTCACAGAATAGATCCGATAAACCTATTACGACAAATGCACTTATTCAAGTATTACGCAGACTAGGATATAAAAGCACGAGAAATGAGGGAGAGAGTTTTGTAACACATGCATTTCGTGGATTAGCATCAACAACTCTTTACCAGAATTTACAATATTCAGGAGAATATATTGAACATCAGCTTGCTCATATAGAGCCAAACAAGGTAAAGCTTGCCTATAACAAAATCAATACACGTTCATATCTTGATAAAAGGCGTGATATGATGCAACATTATGCTGATTATCTGGATATATTACGTGAAAAAGCACGGTATGATAAAAAATAAGCAGTAGAGCAATTCCTGATCGGAAATGTGGGATTGCTCAGGACGATACGGTCGATACATCATTCAGGGGAGCGGCGTTTTCAGATATTTTGATTGCGCCGCTTCAAATTATGGAAAAACACCTGGCATGCATTCGCAATCTGAAAAATTGCATCCGATCGGTATCGATCAGAGCAGGCTGCCAGGAACCTGCTTTCAGACCTGATTATATCAACTTCAGATGTCCAGTCAGCCTGTCCAGCTCTTCCCTTTTCCATGGACCAAAGGCGGCGCATGTCAGGGTATGTACTCCATGGAATTCCGTCAGGCCAAAGTCAGTGACAGGATAGCAGGGGATAAAAGAATCCATGGATAATTTGATGAGCTCCTGCAGTTCTTTTTCAGAGTCACAGGAGACAACGACCTTGGTGTGACCCGTCGAAACCCAGTCATGGTATAGCTTTTCTCTGGTTTCTGGCAGGGCATTTTTTCGCGATTCGAGCAGTTCGATCAGAAAACCATTCGAAGCATGTGCTACCTGTGCGGCAAGCTTCCCCTTCCGCATGTTAAGATCTTTCCGAACAACTATGACCTGTTTGACTTGATACATGTTTTTCATGGTAATTTCACTTTTACAGATGAT
>JAFQNG010000071.1 GCA_017396005.1 Desulfovibrio sp. | reverse complement strand
TTTCCATGCCGGAGTTTAGCATCATGGGCAGGCTGGAACAGTGCAAAGATCATCTTGCCTTGACGGACAGTGCTACAGGACGTGTTTTTTCCCCATTGTCTGCAGAGACAGCCCTGCCGGAGCATACGAGTCAACCGCTTTTTGTAGATGCTGTCATACGCCCCTCCCATGAAGGCTGCATCCTGACGCGCCTTCGCAGTTACTCACGCAATATTCCTGAGCCGCAGGCTGTCCAGAGTACTGCGGATTTTGCCGCTCTGGTAGCCGGGCGCAGTTGGCGCCTGCAATCCCTGCCAGGTGTGCCTTCAGCTTCCTGCATCTTCACACCACAAGGTCCAGAAACTGGAACCATGGAACTTTCAGGCCAGGGTCTCTACTTGCTGCTTCGCTATGACATCAGGGGAGAGACCATACTGTTGCAGGCTGATGACGCAGCAAAGGCTATGCTCCAGCAGCTCAAAGCCGAAGCTCTTTTACCCCTGTTGCACGTCAGGCGCTGGAAGCAGCAGGGGAGAATATTGTTGCTGTCCACAGGCCAGGGGCAGCATTTTGTCTGTAACCTTGCGGATCATGATCCGCGCATGCCGAGGTAGAGCCATGTATACTTTTTTCCGCTGTGTCGCCCTTGCCTTGATGCTGATAGTCTGTAGCTCTATTTCCACCATTGCTGCCGAAAGCCGGACGTTTACTCTGGAGCAGGCAGTGTTGCAGGCCATGCAGGCCAATCCCGGCGTTGAGGCCAAGCTGCTCATGCTGGAGAACGCCCGTCTCAATATAGGAGTGGCCCAGAGCTACTTCTGGCCGCGCGTGTCACTGGTAGCCAGTGTCAATCGTATCGAGAACTATGCAGAAGTGCAGACTTACAACAGCGACAATCTGAGCAGTGACAACTGGTCCAAGGGACTTCGGGCTTCATTGTCGCTCTTTGCCGGTTTTGCTCACCTAAACAATCTACAGAAATCCCGCCTTACTGCAGAGATGGAAAAGGCTCGTCATCAGCAGGCCAGGCTGGAGCTGGGAGCCAATGTACAGATGCAGTTTTTGCAGCTTCTCAAGAACCGTGATGATCTGAAAAGCGCCAGGGAATCGGTACAGCGTATCGAAACCCAGCTCAAGTCAGCAGAAGCCTTTGTGAAGGTAGGCATGGCCCCCTACGTCAATGTGCTGCAGAACCAGACCGAGCTTGCCCGGGCCGAACAGCAGGTCATCCGTGTGCAGAATGATATCCGTAATGCCGAAGTACAGCTCAACAAGTTTCTTGGATTTGCTCCTTCTGACCCGATAGTTTACGTGGGACGGTTGCAGGACTATGCATCACGTATTTCCTACAGTGAAGAAGAGGCCGTCAAGCTGGCAGTCCGCCAGCGGCCTGATCTGATCATGGCCCAGAAATCCGTTGAAGTAGCTTGGAAAGACATGCATGTGGCTGCAGGGCGTTTTTTGCCCAGCGTTGACGCCACCTATGACAATATGAGTGTCAGCAAGGATTACGATGACAAGCGCTATAGCGGCTATACCCGAAACTACTGGGCCGCGGGCGTACAATTC
>JAFQNG010000070.1 GCA_017396005.1 Desulfovibrio sp. | reverse complement strand
TGTGGATATGGGGCGCTTCAAAGACATCCCTGTGCGTCTGCACGGCAGCCTGGACAAGCCTGAAACATCCATCGGCGCGGGTACACTCATCTTTGCCGCCATCGGCGGCATAGTGCACGGCTTCATGGACGTTCTCGGCGGTATTCTGGAAGGCACATGGAAGATATTCCGGTGATGGGAGCTCGCACAGAGTGGAGTGGGTCTCAGACTTACGCCAGACGCAGGATAATCACCCCCCCGACCACAAGCAGCACAGCAAGAGTGCGGCGTGGGCTGAAGCTTTCCCCCAGCAGGAGCACAGCCAGCAGCATGCCGAAAATGACAGAGGTCTCGCGCAGGGCTGCCACCATGGCTATGGGAGCTTGTGTCATGGCCCAGATGGCGATGCCGTAAGAGCCCAGCCCTGCCAGCCCGCCGAAGATTCCCATACGTGCCCGCCCCCGCGCGTAGCGCAGGTAGTGCATACCGTAATGCCAGAGAATGAAGGCATTGAGCGGCACAATATTGCAGATAAAGATCCAGCAGGCATAACTGACGGCGTCCCCTGCCTGTCGTGCGCCCAGGCCGTCAAAGATGGTATAGCCCATAATGACCACTGAAGTACGCAGGGCCGGAAAAAGTGCCCGCCCGCCCGTCCTGCTGCCCCTCCCACCTGCCAGACAGAGGATGCCGCAACACAAGAGGCCCACCCCGCCCCAGGCCGCCAGGCTCATGTCTGTGCCCAGAAAAAGCATGACCAGCGAGGTCAGCAGCGGGGCACAGCCCCGCATGACAGTATAGCTGAAGGAAAGGTCAGTCTTTTTATAGGCTTCAGCCACGCAAATATAATAGAAAAAATGGCAGAACGCCGAAACTGCCAGATATGTCCATGCAGCTATGGGCAGAGGAGAGAGAAAGGGCAAAACGCACAATGCCCCCAGGCCCCCGCCCAGTGCATTGAGCCCTGTTTCGTAGAGCTTGTTGTCTCCGCCCTTGACAATGATGTTCCAGAGGGCGTGCAGGAAGGCAGCAAAGAGTACAGCTGCCACGACATATGCCGGCATGGCTCATGCTTACGCCCTGATATTGTTTTTGGCAAACAGCTTTTGATGCTTCAGGCAATCCGTTTTCGGTTTGCTGCAGCACGGTTCCTGCTGCTAATGCTTTTTTGCATCACCCGTTACATCATGCTGCTGACCTGTCGTGCCGTGAAAAGCGCATGATTGCTTGTCTTCGACGTTCTGAACCGTGCCCTGGGCCCTGGCATACGTCTTGCTGTTCCTGTGCAGCAAGGGAGTCAGCGTTCAGGGCTTTGCCCTACACTTTTAATCCTCAAGGAGCCTCGCAATGAAGTTTCAGGGTATGACCATCGGTGTGCCGAAAGAAATCATGCAGGGTGAAGACCGTGTGTCCTCCACGCCCGAAACCGTAAAAAAAATGGTGGCTGAAGGGGCCACGGTGCTGGTGGAGCAGGGCGCTGGCACAGGCGCTTTTTTTGACGATGCCGCCTATGGGGAAGCCGGAGCGCAGATAGTTGCCGATGTGCAGGATATCTTTGCCAGGGCCGATGTTATCCTGAAAGTCAAGGAACCCCTGTTCAATGAAAAGGTAGGCAGGCACGAGGCCGAAATGGTGCGTGACGGGCAGTATCTCATCACCTTCCTGCACCCGGCTGCGCCGGTCAATCATGAAATGATGAAAAAACTGGCTGCTACCGGCGTCATCAGCCTCACCCTGGATGGTATCCCGCGTATCTCGCGTGCCCAGAGCATGGATGCCCTCACCTCCATGAGCACTGTAGCCGGCTACAAGGCCGTATTGATGGCCGCCAACCGTCTGCCCAAATTCCTGCCCATGGTAGGTACGGCTGTAGGTGTCATCAAGCCTGCCAATGTCCTGGTTATCGGTACTGGCGTGGCTGGCTTGCAGGCCGTGGCCACGGCCAAACGTCTGGGCGCTGTGGTCACGGCTGTGGATATCCGCCCTGACGCGCGCGAGCAGTCCACCAGCCTTGGGGCCAAGGCCTTTGACGTGGGGGTGCCCGCTGAAGTGGCCATTGGCGAGGGCGGCTATGCCCAGCGTCTGAGTGACGAATGGCTGGCCAAAGAACGCGAGGCCCTCAAGCCACTGGTCAAGACAGCTGACATCATAATTCTCTCGGCCCTCATCCCGGGCAAGCTGGCCCCCATCCTCATCACCGAAGACATGGTAGCCTCCATGCCCAAGGGTGCCAGCATCGTAGATATCTCTATCGACCAGGGCGGCAACTGCGAGCTGTCTGAAGCCGGCAAGGTGGTGGTCAAGCACGGTGTCACCATCGACGGTACCAAGAACATTCCTGGCATGATGCCCACCAGCTCCACCTGGATGTTTGCCAACAATATCTACCAGCTTCTTTCCTTCCTGGCGCAGGACGGCAAGATGGTGCTGGACAGGAACGACCCCATTGTGGCCTCGACCCTGACCACCATCGGCAAGGAGATCGTGCACCGCGGTGCGCGTGAGGCCATGGGCCTGTAAGATCACTGGCCGGGCGCATCCTGCGCCCGGCCCCATCCCGCAAGGAAAGCACTATGAGTCCTCTTCTGCTGCTGGCGGTTTTCGTCGCCTCCACCCTGCTTGGGTACAAAATCATCAGCCATGTGCCCAGCCTTTTGCACACGCCCCTCATGTCGGCCATGAACGCCCTTTCAGGCGTCATCATTCTCGGCGCGCTGACAGCCGCTCATCTGGCGGGTTCCCCCATCTTTCTGCTGCTGGGGGCTCTTGCCGTTGTTATGGGAATTGTCAACGTCTTTGGCGGTTTCGACATCACCCACAAAATGCTGCGCATGGTCGCGGGCACAAAAAAGTAGGCGGCCTTCACGGCCTTGAGCTCATCCATCCCGCAATACAGAGGCTTGCTGTTCTATGACGCCAATTTTCTATAATATCATCGCCGGTATACTGGTCATCGCAGTGCTTTACGGCTTGCGGCTCATGAACAAGGTCCCCACATCTGTCAGGGGCAATCTGTTCTGTGCCTCGGCCATGGGCCTGGCTGTGCTCATCACCATGTACAAGGATCAGTCCCTGACATCGCCCACGCTCTGGATAGCCATTGCCATAGGCATGGCCTTGGGATTGACCCTTTCCAATAAGGTCAAGATGATACAGATGCCGCAGATGGTGGCCTTTCTGCACGGCATAGGTGGTGGTGCGGCGGCCATTGTCAGCTTTCTGGTGCTGACCGACACAGGCGCGCCGCAGATGTTCGAACGCGGCAGCGCCTGTCTGGCTCTGGCCATGGGCATGACCACCATCACCGGCTCTTTTGTGGCTGCGGGCAAACTGCATCAGCTCTTGCCACAAAAGCCCATTATTCTGCCCAACCATACCCGCATCATCATGGGCATACTGGCGCTCATGGGTTTTTCTGTCTTCATGGGCACGTTCTTCCCTTCAACACTCTCTGGCTTCTTCCTTTTTATGATGTTTGTCACGGGTACGGCTTTTGGTATAGGCTTCACCATCCGTGTGGGCGGGGCCGACATGCCCATCACCATTTCGCTGCTCAACTCCATGGGCGGCGTCTGTGCGGCCATTGCCGGTTTTGCCGTCAAGGATCCCCTCCTGGTGGCCATCGGCGGCATCATCGGTTCCTCAGGCTTTCTGCTCACCCGTATCATGTGCCGTGCCATGAACCGCAAGCTGCTCTCCATTCTGCTGGGGGAGTCTTCTGTCAGTACGCCGCCTGTGTCGGCCAGTACCACTGCCCGGTCTGTACCGGCCATGCCGTCAGAGCCAGCTCCGTCAGCTGCAACGCCTCTTGCTGATCTGGTACAGGCTGCCCGTAATGTCATCATCGTGCCCGGTTACGGCATGGCTCTGGCCCAGGCCCAGCACAAGGTCAAGCAGCTGGCTGATGCCCTGGAAGCCAGAGGGGCAGTGGTGCGCTACGGCATACACCCTGTAGCAGGACGCATGCCCGGCCATATGAACGTGCTGCTGGCTGAGGCCAATGTGGAATACGAAAGCCTGCTGGAAATGGATGTGGTCAATCCTCTCTTCAGCGAAAGTGATCTGGTGGTCGTGGTCGGGGCC
>JAFQNG010000069.1 GCA_017396005.1 Desulfovibrio sp. | reverse complement strand
TGACTGTCTATGCCGGGGCAACCATCCTTGGCCGTGTGACCATCGGCAAGGGGGCGGTCATCGGGGGCAATGTCTGGATAACCAACGATGTTCCCCCCGGTGCGCGCATCTCGCAGGAACGCCCCCATGCCTGACAGGACTGTGGCAACAGAGGGCTATGGTAACATTTGCCGCGCCCTGCTGCTTGTCCTTTGCCTGTGCCTTGCGGGCTGCGGCGCAGGGGTGCAGGTCAGTGCCAGGGGACAAAGTGTGACCAGTGTGGGGGTGGGCAGCCGCTGAGTGTACCAGCCGTGCCGGAAAGGGCACACGGCTGCTTGTGGCAGCCCCTGCCATCTCACCCAGGTTTTCAGCATATTTTAGGCTTGAACAGCGGCCATGCTGGCCGCCATAATAGAGGATATTCCTATGTTTCGTCACCTGTCCAGACTTGCCTTTATCCTGACATTGCTCAGTGTCTTTGTGCCGGGAGCTGCCCGTGCCGACCTTGTACCGGCAACGTTTCTGCCGGGGCAGGGCATTGTCATCATGGGTTCCAATACCATGCTGCCTCTGGCGCAGCTTATGGCAGAAAGTTGGATGCGCGAGCATCCCGACAGCGTAGTTTCCGTGGGTGGTGGCGGCAGCAGCCGTGGTATCAAGGCCGTCTATGACGGTGCGGCCCAAATCGGCCTTGTGTCCTCCCCCACGGAAAGCGTGCAGGAGGCTACCCCGAAGGGAGAACGCACGCTGGTCATCCACCGTCTTGCCCAGGATGCGGTTGTCCCCATCGTCCACCCGGACAACCCGACACAAAACCTCAGTGCAGCCCAGCTGCGGGCAGTTTTTTCCGGGGCCATTACCAACTGGAACGAGCTGGGAGGCCCCGACCTGCCCATAGAAGTCCTTTCGCACCACGGCACCAGCGGTACCTATGAAGCCTGGAAGGAACGTATTCTGGGCGATAGTCTGGTGGTTACCCCTGCGGCGCGTATTCTGGAAACTGGCCCCATGCTGCAGGCCGTGGCTGCAGCACCCGCTTCCATCGGCTATGTATCATTTGGCCGGTTGGACAGAAGCGTAAAATGCCTTGCCATTGACGGCGTGTTTCCCGATGTGGAAAACATTGCAGACGAACGCTTTCTGGCAGTACGCAGCCTCAAGATGGTCGTGCATCCCGACTGCCCGGAGGCTGTCCGCAAATTCCTTGCCTTCTGCCTTGACCCGGAAAAAGGCGGGGCCATCGTCAGGCAACTGGGCATGATCCCCTATCGTCCGGCGCAACAGCCGTAAGGCAGCCAATCCACCTCAGCAGGAACCAACCATGAAACGATTTTTTCTTTTGCTCCTGACCATGACGCTGCTCGGCTGCGAAGGTATCGGCAGCACGCAAGAGGCGCGCCAGTCTCTTCTGATAGCCGGCTCCTCAACCATGCTGCCGCTGGCAGAGGCACTCAGCCAGGCTTTTGCCGCCCGCCACGGCCAAATCGATGTTATCTGTGAGGGGGGTGGCAGCACGGCCGGCATCGTGGCCCTGCAACGTGGCGGTATTGACATTGCCCTCATGTCCCGTGATGTACGCCCGCGCGAAGACAGCACCTATCTGCGCTGTCTGCCCTATGCCCGCAACGGCATCGGCCTGGTGGTTCATGCCAGCAATCCTGTGCGGGAAATCAGCGTGCCCCAGGCCCGTATGCTCCTTACCGGGGAATACAGCAACTGGCAGCAGACGGGTGGACAGGCAGGGAAAATCCATGTCATATCGCGGGCCAAAGGCTCCACGACACTCCAAGGCGTCAACGACATCATCCTGCATGGAGAAGACATGGCCCCAGACGCTGTGACGGCTGCCTCTGCAGCAGCCCTTGTGCAGAAAGTAGGGGCAGACACTCAGGCAGTGGGCTTTGTGTCCTACGCGGATATGCAGGAACTGCCCGCAGAGTTGCTGGCTGCCGTCAAGCTCCTGTCCGTAGAGGGCGTAGCCATGCAGCGCGAAACCATCCTCAGCGGTCGTTACCCGCTGACGCGCCAGCTCTTTTTTGCTGTGCGCCATGCCTCACCCGCCACACAGGCCTTTCTGGATTTCTGCCTTGGGCCTGAGGGCATGAAAATTACCAGAGAAGCCGGCTTGCTGACTGTACACTAGCTGTAACCCTCCAATCCTCACACCAGAGAGAGGCATCTGCCCATGAGCTATACCGAACTCGTCACCAGACTGGACACTTGTCTGGATACTTTACGACACCGTCAGGAAAGCGGGGAGGACCTGGACGCTGAAGGCCTTGTGGACTCCCTGCTTGAACGCATACAGGCCAATACTTGGCTGCGTGGCTGCTTTGCGGGCCTTGTCTGCATCTGTCTGCTGGCGGCCATGATCTACTTTGTCTGGGGTCTGTTACCTCGCAGCTATAACCTCAGCATCAGCGGCGGGGACATCCTCAGCAATCGTCATCAGCTTGCAGTAGCCCTGCGCGATGCCGGAGCAAAATCCGGTCTGCACATTACCGTACAGCCTATTTCCGGAACTTTTGGGATTCTGGAAGCCGTCAACGAAAAAAAGATCGATGTCGCCCTGATACAGGGAGGTCTGGATGTACCGCTGCCTAATGTACGCCATGTGGCCATGGTCATGCCTGAAACGCTGCACCTGCTTGTGCGTGACGATGTCAGGAGCCTTCAGGATCTCAAGGGCAAGGTAGTCAACATGGGTTCCGCCAAAGGTGGGACACGCATCATTGGCGAACAGGTACTGGACTTTTCCGAGCTGACTCTGGGTGTGGACTACGCGCCAAGCATGTACAGTGCGGAAGAACTGCTGGCCCTGCCCGAACATAAGCTGCCCGATGCCGTATTGAACATTTCGTCTGTGCCCTCCTTCGTAGTAGAAGAACTTGTCCGGCAAAAGGATTATCACCTGCTGGAGATCCCCTTCCCCAAGGCTCTGGCCATGCGCCACGGCTGGGTGGCGGACAGTGTACTGCTGCCCTACACCTATAAAACAACGCCTCCTATCCCGTCCAAAGAAATCACCTCGCTGGGCGTCAATCTGTTCATGGTTGCCCACAAGGACGTGCCCGCTCATGCGGTGCTCAAACTGCTTGATACACTTTACAGCCCGGCTGTCCGCAACATCGTCCGTGCCGACATCAGGCCCGAAAACATCATCCAGCCTTCGGGCTATCCCAATGCCGAAGGTACAGAACTCTTCCTCAAGCGTAACGACCCCATCTTCTCGGAGGAAAACCTGGAACGACTCAAGGCCTTGCTGGGTCTGCTTATGAGCGGCCTGACCTTCGTACTCATGGCATTGCGCTGGCTCAGGGGCAAGGGTGAAAGCCGTGCTCTGGTGGAAGAAGAATTTCGCGGTTATCTTGACCTGACCGCCAACTGCCATGCCTTTCTGGCCGGGAATGGTGCTGGACAGCAGGTTGCCGAAAGTGAGCGCAGGGAGGTACTCTGGCGTATGGCTCGGCTTCGGGCGGGTGTGCTGGAACGTCTTGCCCAGGTCAAGACCGTGGAACCAACACTGGCAGCAGCCCTTTTGCAGGGTCTGGACAGTGCGCAGATCCGGCATACCATATAAGGCAATCTCCAGACAGATGAAAAAGGCGGGTCAGGCCCGCCTTTTTTCATCTATGCAATGACTGGCCTACCGCCAGCAGTCGCCGTGCGGGCCGTGCGGCCCACGAGGGCCAGGCTGACCAAAGTGGCCACGCGGGCCGCGTTCGCAGTCAGGACCGGGGCATCCATCACCGTGGAAGCTGCGGACAGGGCCGCGGTGGCCCCAGCCTTCCCCTGTCACCGGGCAGCCCTTGAAGGGAACCCCCAGTTTCGCCAACTCGGCCTTGTGGTTCAGGCGGGCGGCAAGCAGCTTACCGCGCAGTTCGCCAATTTCACGCGAAAGGCTTTCTACCTTGGCGGTATCAGGCGTGGGGCTGATAAGCTGGGCGTTCAGCTCGGCCTTCTTGACCATGAGGGCCTGGCGCAGGCCAAGGGTATTGGCCATAAATTCCTGATTCAGCTTCTGGATGCTGTCC